>JAZRKG010000182.1:0-56334 GCA_045646185.1 Butyrivibrio sp. | reverse complement strand
CTTACGCCGGCATTATCCGGTTCAAGTAGTAAGGGTCGTTATTAAAAAATAACATCTCAGCTTAGCTCCCCTAGCATTCATCCATATTAAATTATTAGCACCCATGTGCTTCACTAACATAATAGACATTGGATGTGGATTAGTCAATAGTAGATATCCGTGTTTTGAACATTTGATACGAAGGTGTACATAAAAAATGTTCATGACATTATCACGAAGAATATCGCTGCAAAACTGTCAAGTTGCATAAATAAAGCACATGTCCAATAAATAATTTGCACAATATATATAAAAATATCAAAGAATTTTCATGGTAGACAGAAGAATCTTCGCTGTTTTTTATAAATGGCCATTGATATACTCATCACGTAACGAAAACAAGCGGGGGTTTCCTGCAAAACTTAATTGTTTAAGGAGGATTGTTTTTATGTCTATGAAAAAGGTAATGAGTGTACTTATGGTTTCAGCTATGTCAGTATCCATGCTGGCAGGATGTAGTTCTTCTACACAGACTACAACGGAAACTACAACAACAGAAACAGCAACTGAGGCAGTAGTTGAGACAGCAACAGAGACTGCAGAAGCAGTAGCTGAGACAGCAGCTGATACAGATCTTGCAAATGCAAAAGTTGGTGTTTGTATTTATCAGTTCTCAGATAACTTCATGACACTTTTCAGAACAGAACTTGAGTCATATCTTGTTTCACTTGGATTTAGCGCAGACAACATTTCAATCGTTGATGGAGCAAATGATCAGGCTACACAGACTAACCAGATTCAGAACTTCATCACAGAGGGTGTTGATGTTCTCATCATCAATCCTGTTAACTCATCATCAGCTGCAACAATTACAGACATGGTAGTAGATGCAGGAATACCTCTTGTATATATCAACCGTGAGCCAGATGCAGATGAGGAAGCAAGATGGGAAGAGAACAACTGGGATGTTACATACGTAGGATGTGATGCTCGTCAGTCAGGAACAATGCAGGGCGAAATCATTGCTGATCTTGGCCTTGATGCAATTGACTTCAACGGCAACGGCGCAATCGACTACATCATGATCGAAGGTGATCCGGAAAATATCGATGCACAGTATCGTACAGAATATTCTGTTAAGGCTCTTACAGATGCAGGCTTTACAGTAAACGAGCTTGATGATCAGGTAGGTAACTGGGATCAGGCACAGGCACAGGCTCTTGTAGCTAACTCACTTGCTCAGTACGGTGATGAGATCGAAGTTGTATTCTGTAACAACGATGCAATGGCTCTTGGTGCTCTTCAGGCTATCCAGGCAGCAGGTAGAACAGTTGGCGAAGATATCTACCTTGTAGGTGTTGATGCTCTTTCAGAAGCTCTTGAAGATGTTATCGCTGGAACAATGACAGGTACAGTATTCAACGATCACATTTCACAGTCACACAGCGCAGCAGATGCAGCAGTTAACTATATTACAAATGCTGGAAACGAGCACTACATCGGCTGTGACTATGTAAAGGTTACAACAGAAAACGCTCAGTCAGTACTTGATAGCGTTAAGTAATTAGTTTTTCCCAATAATAAATAGTGTGGGTGGTAACACACCCACACTACTATTGAAAAAGTTTTTTGCAAAAAAGGGGAGGACAAGATGGCAGATTTTAAACTTGAAATGAAGGGTGTATGCAAATCTTTCCCAGGTGTTAAGGCACTTGATAATGTAAATCTTGCAGTGCGTCCCGGAACAGTTCATGCACTTATGGGTGAGAATGGTGCTGGTAAATCAACGCTTATGAAATGCCTTTTTGGTATATACAAAATGGATCAGGGCCAGATATTCCTTGATGGTCAGGAAGTGGTTATAAAGGATCCTGACGATGCCATGAAAAAAGGTGTTGCCATGGTGCATCAGGAATTACAGCCTGTTCTTGCAAGAAGCATTGCTGAAAATATGTATTTGGGGAGATTTCCGGTTCATAAATATGGTCCTATGCAGGTGATAGATCACAAGACCATGAACGAAGAGGCTACAAAGTGGCTCAAGGAGCTGGGACTTGAATATGACGTAAAAGCTCAGCTTGGTTCATTGTCAGTAGGACAGATGCAGATGGTAGAGATAGCAAAAGCTGTTTCCCATGATGCAAAAGTAATTATCTTTGATGAGCCTACTTCATCACTTTCTGATAATGAAGTAGATTTCTTATTTAAGGTTATGAATGATCTTAGAGATAAAGGTGTATCAATGATATACATATCTCACAAGATGGACGAAATCAAGAAAATCTCTGATGATATCACAATTATGCGAGATGGTACTTATGTAGGAACCTGGTCAGCTGCAGAGCTTACAACAGATGAGATTATTTCCAAGATGGTTGGCCGTGAGCTTACAAATATTTACCCGGAGCATAATCATGAAATAGGAGAAGTGATACTTGAAGTAGAAAATGTATCTTCAATTCATGAAAGATCTTTCCAGAATGTATCATTTAAACTCAGAAAAGGTGAGATTCTTGGATTTGGCGGACTGGTTGGTGCCCAGAGAACAGAACTTATGGAAGGCATCTTTGGTATAAGGCACAGATCAGAAGGTACTATTAAGATTCATGGCAAAGAGGTCAATATCAAAAAGCCAAAGGATGCCATGGATGCTGGAATAGGAATGATCACTGAAGACAGAAGAGGAAACGGAATCGTTGGCTGTCTGTCAATAAAAGATAATGTCGGAATCAGTGTTTACAATAAATTTTTGAATGCAGGCTTTGTGCTTGACCATAACAGAATAAACAACGTTGTTGATGAAAGTATCAGAAAGCTTAGCATCAAAACTCCAAGTATGAAGGAACAGATAGCTAACCTTTCAGGTGGTAATCAGCAAAAGGTAATCGTTGCAAGATGGCTTGCCAACGATCCGGATATTCTGATTATGGATGAGCCTACCAGGGGAATTGATGTAGGTGCCAAGCATGAAATATATGAAATAATGGAAAGCCTTGCTTCTCAGGGTAAGGCAATCATTATGATTTCTTCTGAAATGCCGGAGCTTTTGGGCATGGCAGACAGAGTATGCGTAATGTGCAATGGTAAATTAACCGGTGAAATTGATAATAAGAGCGACATGACCCAGGAAAAAGTTATGAGCTTCGCCACTATGTTTTAACGGGGGTAAATAGAGATGAATAAGACACATAAACAGAAAATGAGTGATTTCCTGATAAATAACGGTGTTATTATCGTAATGATCATACTGGTTGTTTATACCGGATTCACATCAAATAACTTTTTGACAACAAATAACCTGATGAATATTCTGGCAAACATGTCCTACAGACTTGTAATCGCTCTTGGTATTGCAGGCTGCGTTATTACAGCTGGATGTGATCTGTCAGCAGGACGTATGATTGGTTTTGCAGCATGTATTGCGGGTACTTTGTTACAGAAAATGGACTATTCCAACAAGTTCTATCCTGATATGGCTCCATGGAATCCATTTGTAGCTTTAATTTTTGTAATGCTTATTACAGCAGCATTTGGAGCAATCACAGGTGTATTCATTGCTTACCTGCACGTTCCTCCATTTATTGCAACACTTGCCATGATGGAGATTGTATATGGCCTTGGACTTATCTACACAGGTGCTACACCACTTGGTGGATATATCGAGAGCTACACAAGATTCTCAACAGGTAAATTCCTTGGACTGTCATACCTTATCTGGATTGCGATCATAGTAGCAGCAATCACATGGTTTATCTTTAACATGACTCGTCATGGAAAATATATGTATGCAATCGGTGGAAATCCACAGGCAGCAGAGGTTGCTGGTGTTCCTGTAAAAAAGACCATGGTCATCATCTATGCAAAGGCAGCAGCTATGTATGGCCTTGCGGGTTTCATGTTGGGGGCAAAAGCAGGTGGTGCATCAGTTAATACTGGTCTTTCCTATGAGATGGAAGCTATTGCTGCTTGTACTATCGGTGGTGTATCTGTTACCGGTGGTCGAGGAAAAGTTTCCTCAGCTATTATCGGTGTAGCAGTATTTGAACTCTTAAAAGCAGCACTTCAGTTCCTTGGTGTAGACGCCAACGCACAGTACATTGCAATTGGTATAGTTATCTTTGTGGCTATTTCACTTGATATTCGTAAGTACGTTGCCAAGAAATAAAGTGATTACTGGGCCGGATGAGGCATATTTTCATTCGGCTCATTTTGTGTTAGGTTATATTAAAACGTTTTCCGGAAAAAGGGGTTACTATGGAAGGTATTATGGAACAGGCAGGAATTCCGTTTCTTGCAGCACTTGCTTCATTTTATTATGCATACAGATTGCTGATATTAAAGGATATTGAGGCTATAAGAGGTAAGGACAAAAAAAGGCTTTCCCAGGAGGAAAGAAATGGTTATGCTTATAAGGCGGGACTTGGACTGATATTTTTTGCAGTTGGCGCAATTCTCATGGGTGTGGTATTGCTGTTTAATGTTACAGCAGGAATTGTATTGATGGTTGTATGGATTGCGGTTACATTTTTTATTTTTAAAAGAATCAGTGAGCAGTATTCGTAAGTTAGTGTTAATGAGGGTTTATGAGTAATTACAGAGTAATGCTGGTGGATGATGAAGAGGATGTTATCCACGCAATAATAAAGAAAATAAAGTGGGAGGAGCTGGGGTTTGAGATAACAGGCTATGCACATAACGGGCTGGAGGCTCTTGAAATGGCAGAGACCGGCCATCCTGATGTGGTCATGACTGATATCAAAATGCCGTATATGAGCGGTCTTGAACTGTCCAGACAGCTTAAGGAACAGTATCCTACTATTAAGATAATAATTTTTTCGGGCTTTGATGAATTTGAATATGCCAAGGAAGCAATCAGACTTGAGGCTGAGGAATACATTCTAAAGCCTATCGATTCTGATGAGCTTTCGCAGGTTTTCCAAAGGATAAAGGAATCTCTTGACCAGGAAATAGCGGAAAGACGTGACGTTCAAAAGCTGCAGAACTACTACATGGATAGCCTGCCTCTTTTGCAGGAAAACTTCTATGGTGCGCTTATTGAAGGCAGAGTACCGGGAGAAAAGATAGACTCCTACATTGCGGATTATCAGATACAGCTATCCGGACCAAGCTTTGCAATTGCAGTTATTCACGCAAGCACCAGCAGCCTTCCTGAGAATATCAGTCCGGTTATGATGTCAGTATCCCTAAAGAATTTTGCCATGGAAAAAATGACAAAGGACTGGGATCCTAAGTTCTTTAGCTATCATGAAAATACTGTAATGATAGCATCTCTTCCGGATAAGGATATGACCAGATTTACCAATGACTGTGACCGTTTCTGCAGAGCAGCACAGAGAGTTCTTGGAACAACTGTTACCATAGGCATCGGCAGACCGGTAGACAAGGTGAACGAACTCAGCAAATCTTATGCCGGGGCCAAAGACGCTGTGTCCTACAGAGTAATCTATGGAACCGGACATGCCATAAATATTGCAGAGATAGCACCTATGGAAAAAGAAACTTCCATATCTGATGAAGAGGCATTAAGGCATGATGTTTATAAGCAGATAAGACTTGGAACAGAAAGCTCTTTGGAAAGCGCCGCAGATAAGTATATGGATCTGGCTCTTGGCAGTCGTAACTCCATAGATAAATATAACCTGTTTGTAATGGAGCTTATCAGTGAGCTTTACAGATTTGCCAATAAAAATCAGCTTGAGATAGAAGCGTTTTTTGGCAACATGAGTGATATCTACGTTAGAATCCAGCAGATGGAGACCACCAGACTCAAGGGCTGGTTCATAGATATGTGCAAAAAGCTTCAGAAAGGTATTCAGCAGGGAAGATCAGACTCCACCAGGAGTTTTGTAAGAAAGGCTGCTGACTACGTTCAGGACAACTATGATGATCCGGACCTTAATATAGATAAGATTTGTAACATATTAGGGGTTAGCTCAGCCTATTTTTCCACAGTATTTAAAAAGGAAATGGGCACGACCTTTGTAAGCTACCTCACAGATTACAGAATGGAAAGAGCGATGGAGCTCCTGACGGAGACCAGCTTTAAAACCTACGTTATTGCTGAAAAAGTAGGCTACCTTGACGCCAACTATTTTAGCTATGTATTCAAAAAGCAGTATGGCTCTACACCTTCCAAATATAGAGCTGAATTAAAACAAGCATAAGTAAGTATGAAAAAGTTTTTGAAAAAGAGGATAAAAGAACCTTCTATACAAATTATTATTCTGGTGTCTTTTTCTGTGGTTGCGACAGTATTTATTCTCATTATCGGAGTAACGCTGTACAGACGCTTTGCAGCAAGATCCAAGCAGATGACCACACAGGCATCAGAAAAATTATTGGGGCAGGTAGCCGTGAGCCTGGAGGACTACCTGCTAAGTATGCGTCGCATTTCTGATGCGATGTATTATGATGCAATAAAGGACAAAGACCTGGCTACAGAATCCCTGAATTCTGAGATAAATCTTTTGTATGAGGCACACAAGGACAACCTTATCAGCATTGCTCTTTACTATAGGAACGGAGACCTTATAACTGCAACTCCCGTTTCTAACGAAAAAGATGATCTGGATGTGTCTACTCAGAACTGGTTTATAGAAGCTATGGAAGAGCCTGAAAATCTGCATTTTTCAACGCCTCACGTTCAGAATCTGTTTTATGATTCTTCTTACAGATATCCCTGGGTAATTTCCCTTAGCAGAGCTGTGAACTTAACTGACAGCGGCGTTCCTATGATGGGCGTTTTGCTGGTAGATATGGACTATTCAACAATAGAAAACATGCTGGACCGCATAAATTCTGATATGTCAGAACAATATGTATATCTGTGCTCTGGAAGTGGCGATATCATATATCATCCAAAGCAGATGCAGATAATGAACAATATCATCACTGAGAATAGTGCTGAAGTTGCAACCTATGGAGATGGTATCCACGAAGAGACCTATAACGGTATAAAAAGAACAATAATTGTAAATACTGTCAGTTACACAGGCTGGAAGCTGGTAACAGTTATTCCGGCAAAGACTTATACCATAGGGCTTATGAACATGAGATATTTTGCCATAATGACAATATTCATGGCCCTTTTGGCGTTGCTTGTGGTTAATAGGCTGGTAGCCCGCGGAATCTCAAGCCCTATTGTAAAGCTTAATGATTCCATAAAGGATGTGGAAAATGGAAATTTGCAGCCTGATGTATATATTGGAGGCTCCAGCGAGATCAGGCATCTGGGTATGACGCTTAAGACCAACTTCGAACAGATAGACAATCTGATGAAGACCACCTTAAGGCAGCAGGAGGAAAAGAGAAAAAGCGAGCTGGATGCGCTGCAGTCCCAGATAAATCCACACTTTTTGTATAACACGCTGGATTCAATTGTATGGATGATCGAAGGCGGCAAAAATGAAGACGCGGTATTTATGATAACTCAGCTGGCCAGTCTTTTTAGAATATCTCTTAGCAGAGGTAAGACAATCATTCCGATCAAGGATGAAATAAAGCATGCCAGAAACTATATGAATATCCAGAAGGTAAGGTATAAAAATGAGTTTACAGTTACCTTCGATATTGATGAACAGATAAATGATTACTACACTGTAAAGCTGATCATTCAGCCTATCCTTGAAAATGCCATTTACTACGGTGTTGAAGGAATGGATGGCGACGGCGAAATAAAGGTGTCAGGACGAATTGACGGAAATGACATCTATCTTGAAGTGGAGGACAACGGCATCGGTATTCCAAAGGAGCAGATAGAGCTTATTATGAATGAAGATGCCAAGGCTATTCACAGAGGCTCAGGTGTAGGCATTGCCAATGTGGATAAGAGAATCAGACTTCGCTTTGGTGATGAATACGGTATCAGCATTGATAGTGAGCCAGACGAGGGAACCAAGGTCACCATACATATACCGGCAATAAAAAGGGAGGATGAAGGATGAAAAGAATTCATGCAAACTTTTATTCGCTGATAACAATAATACTGATCATTTCCATAATCATTTTTTCTGTACTGTCTTCGAATCTGAATGATAGTCCGAGAAAATACAAGATAGCAGTACTTTTGGATAACAGCCAGAGTAGCGGCTGGGACATTTTTAAAGCAGGATTGTCAAAAGCTGCAGAGGACTATGGAGCGGAGGTCCAGGTGCTGCCAACTGATGATATGCTGTCTTCCCAGACCATGGCTGATATTGCAATGGAACAGACAGAAGCAGGCGCGGACGCGCTGGTTTTGCAGATATGTGATGATGAAAAAGGTATAGAAACAGTAAATCTTTTGGCTACGGCAACGCCAATTGCAGTAATAGACGGTGATAGAGATATGATATCTCAAAAGCGCTCAGGCTGTGCTTTTGTCGGATTCGACAACTCGCAGCTCGGGAAAAGTCTGGCGGAGGAAGCACTTAAACTCTACGATGGAGATATGTCAGGCAAAAGAGTGGCAATAGTATCGGGAGGTCTTGATCACAAGGACCAGAGTGATAGAATCACAGCTCTGACAAATAAGCTCCAGGACTATGGAGCAAGCATCCAATGGACGTTTGAATACACAAATACCAGTACAGATCTTGAGAAGCAGATTCTTCAGAGACTGTACAAAAACCCGGTAGAAATGGTAATAGCGCTTGATAATGACTGCCTTGAAGCAGTTGTAAAGTGCAAGCTCCAGGTGGATGACGACAATGATTATATGAAGCTTTTGGGAGTTGGCAATTCCAATAAGGTTCTGTACTACCTGGATACAGGTGTTATCAATACCCTGGTGGTACCGGATTATTTTGAAATGGGCTACCAGTGTATAAGAGAACTGGCGGAGAGGTTATCTTCAAGAACCTCCAAAATGGAAGATTCCATAAATCAGTATAGGGTTATTTATAGAGAAACGATGTTTGATGAGGATGAACAACAGTATTTGTACATAATTCAATAAGGGGATTATAAATGGGAAAAGAAAAAACGGGGAACAGCGCAATAACAAAACTATGTAGTCTATGTCTTATGTTGGTATTTCTGTGCTCTACATTATCTGGCTGTGACCTGTCCGGAAATAAAGACAGCGGGCAGATAAAGATAGGCATTACATTGTACGATCAGTACGATACCTTTCTTGATCAGCTGATGGATAGCTTTAATGAGAATGTCACACTTGCCAGAAAAAATGAAATTGACATTGTAGTTTCGGTTTACGATGCATCTCAGAATCAGTCAACTCAGAATGAGCAGGTAAAGCAGATGATAGAGGATGGCTGCCAGATCATATGCGTAAACCTTGTGGACAGGACTGATCCGACAATAATTATAGATATGGCAAGAAATGCTGACGTGCCAGTAATCTTTTTTAACAGAGAGCTGGTAGAGTCTGATCTGATGCAGTGGGAAAAGCTCTACTACGTGGGAGCTGACGCCTTTGAATCAGGTGTCATGCAGGGTGAGATTGCTGCAGCAGATATTCTTACTGATAGTGATATAGACAAAAATGGTGATGGCCTTATCCAATACTTTGTCTTAGAAGGAGAAGCAGGTCATCAGGATTCCATAATCCGTACAGAGTATGCAGTAGACGCAATACTGGATGCCGGTATTCAGGTGGATAAAGAGGGGTATGCCATAGCCAACTGGAATCGTGAGCAGGCGCAGGCTAAGGTGTTACAGGTTATAAATGATGGTAAGGATGACATTGAGATCATTATTGCCAACAATGATGACATGGCTCTTGGCGCTATAGATGCTTATGAAACAGCGGGAATTGCTCTGGAAGATCGTCCAAAGATATATGGTATAGACGGAACAGACGAAGGTCTTAGTGCCATGAAAAACAAAGCCTTGGCTGGTACTGTTTATAATGACAAGGAGGGCCAGGCGCAGGCACTGTTTAATCTGGCCTATGCCCTTGCCACAGATTCAGACCTTTCAGATTTAGAGCTTATAGATGGTAAATATATCAGACTGCCTTATGAAAAGATCACTGAGGAAACCCTTGAGGATTTTTTAGACAGATAAATTGCTGACACGGCCAGGAGACTTTCGGCCGTGTTTCTTCATTAATTGAATGCAAAGCTTAAGTAGATTATAATAAGAAAAAACAAGCTTTTAATGAGGGAAAATTTATCTATGAGAAAAGTTCTTTTTATCACCAATACTTCAGCAGGAAAAGGATATATAAAGAATAAAATTCTGGACATCGTATCAAGACTTACCAATGCAGGATGCCTTGTTAGTGTATACCCGATCGATCCTGAAAACGGTGCTGAATCTGAAAAGGTTATAAGTGAATGCGGCAAGGATATGGATGTAATAGCATGTAGCGGCGGCGATGGTACGCTTAACCGTGTTATTTCGGCCATAGTAAAAAATGACCTGCATGTTCCCATCAGCTATCTTCCATCGGGAAGTGCCAATGATTTTGGCAAGAGCATCAATAATGGAAAAGCAATAACTATGGATTCCTTCTGCAAGGCAACAGCAGGAAACAATTCTTATAAATATGATATTGGAATGGTTAACGGCAGATGCTTTAACTACGTTGCTGCCTTTGGTGCATTTATTAATGTAAGCTATGAGACACCTCAGTATATGAAAAATGCCATAGGCTACGGTGCATATGTGCTTGGAGTGATTGCTGCAATACCAGATGCCATAGGCTATAGCGTACATATGAAGATAGAGCATGACAATGGAATTGAAGAAGGCAACTTTATATTAGGAACAGTTTCTAATGCAACAAGTGTTGGTGGCATTAAAACACCTATTTTAAAGGATGCAAATTTAAATGATGGACTTTTTGAACTGCTTCTTATCAGTGCTCCGGACAGCGTACAACAGCTGAATGAAACACTTGCAACACTTGCCAGCGGCAGTGTCGACAATAAAAACGTAAAGGTTATCAGTAGTTCTTCCTTTAAGATAAAGTGTGAAAAAGAAATTGCATGGACTGTAGACGGCGAGGAAATGGATAGCTGCAGCGAGGCAGATATAAAGGTTCTTGGTAAAAGAATGGAAATTATGCTGTGATATTTTAAGCACACAAAAAATTTAATGATTTAAATTTATAAATTATGAAAATTTTCTCTATACAATTTTAAATTCAATTGGTATAATTTGCGTGATGTTCAGATATACTGAATGTGGATACCTAAGATACACTAGATATTCAGATTAAGGCAGATTATAATAGTAATAAACAAAAGAAGTTCAAATCCAATGGATGCATATGCATAACCAGGGAAGGAGAAACTTTATGTTTATCGATAATGAGAAGCCTATCAAAGAAAATAGCACTGAAGATATTGTAGGAAGATATCGCGATGACGTTAAGAGTCTTGTGCCATATCTGTCATGGCTTGAAGCTCATGCAGGTAAGACCAGCGGTGTCTCGGAGAATTACGGTGGCGAGAGGCTGTCGGGATCTATTTCTTTTCCGGTATACGATTCAACATTGCTTGGTTTTGTAAAACAGGCGCAGAGGACAAAGCTTTTAGATAGAAACTATGTCTATGTGTACACCAGAAACCATCTCCAGACTGCAGAGGATGAGCTTAAATTCATCGAGAACGCAGAGATTAAGGACATGGACGATTTGGCAGGAATTTTGTCCAAGTACATATTAAGTGGAATGACAAAAGGAACTGTATGGACCGAAGGTGTGCAGAATAAGGTTTTGTTTAGTGTGGTTTCCAAAATGCAGGAGCTTATAAATTTCTGGGGACAGGAAAAACCACTTAGACCGTAAAAATGCAAATACTGATTTCTGAATATATAGGGGGATTCTTGGGGGAATGAGTGAGAAATCAGCTCAAAAGAGAAAATATATACTTGAAAAAGCAAGAGACGTTTTTACTGAAAAAGGATTTAAGAACGTCACCATGAAGGATATAGTTGAAGCCTGCGACATTAGCCGTGGTGGATTGTACTTGTACTTTTCAAGTACTGAAGAGCTTTTTCTTGCTGTTTTAAATGAAGACATAGATACTGATGATGACGATGCTGTGGTAGCTGCATTGAGAAATGATGCTACAGCGGGCGATATGCTTGCTCTGTTTCTAAAGGAACAGAAAAAAGAAATACTTAAAAAGAAGCATAATCTATCAGTTGCAACTTACGAATATTTTTCATCTCATAAGGTATCAGGATATGATAATCCCTTGAAAAAGTCCTTTGATACCGCAGTTAGAATAGTAGAGAAACTCATCGAGAACGGGGTTGAAAATGGTGAGTTTTATTGTGAAAACCCAACAGGATGTGCGCGTAATATGATGTATGTTATTGAAGGTTTAAAAATTACAGGAAAGACAGTCGGAGTTACGGAAGAAATGATCGACCGTGAACTAATGTATGTACTTGCGGGATTAGTGCCCGATGAAAATGATATTAATAATTAATTTAAAAGGTGCTTCGTTATTTGAAGCACCTTTTATTATATCAACAGGAAAGTGCTTTTCCTAAAACACAGCAATATAGAAAGAGGAGATTTATGAGCAGCGTAAGAAGAGTTTATGTTGAGAAAAAACGAGACTTTGCAGGCAAGGCAAAGGAGCTTAGACACGAGATCGCAGGATACCTTGGTATCGGTAGCGTATCTGATGTAAGAATATTCATCAGATATGATGTTGAAAATGTTTCTGATGAAGTTTTTGAAAAGGCCCTTACAACAGTTTTTTCAGAGCCTCCTGTAGATGTGCTTTACAGAGAAACAATTGATATTCCTCAGGGAGCAAAGGTTTTCAGCATAGAAGCCCTTCCTGGCCAGTTTGACCAGAGAGCTGACTCTGCAGAACAGTGCATTCGTTTCATTAAGGGAGATGAGAATCCTACTGTACGTAGTGCTGTTACATATATGATCATTGGTGACGTTACTGAAGAAGAAATGTCAAAGATTCAGGACTATACAATGAACCCTGTTGATTCACGTATTTCAAAGCCAGAGAAGCCTGAAACTCTGATTGAAGTATATGATGAACCAGCTGATGTAAAAATATTTGATGGCTTCAAGGACATGAGTGAGGATGAATTAAAGTCTTTATATGAATCACTTGGCCTTGCCATGACTTTTAACGATTTCAAATGGATTCAGACTTATTTCCATGATGATGAAAACAGAGATCCTTCTATGACAGAGATCAGAGTACTTGATACATACTGGTCTGATCATTGCCGTCATACTACTTTTGCTACTGAACTTAAAGACATTTCATTTGGCGAAGGTTTCTACAAAAAGCCTATTGAAGATGCATACAATAATTACCTTATTGCAAGAGAGTCTGTTTATGCAGATCCTGCAAAGCGCAAGGAGAAGTTTATCTGTCTCATGGACCTTGCGCTTATGGGCATGAAGAAGCTCAAGGCTGATGGAATTCTCACAGATATGGAAAAATCAGAAGAGAACAATGCATGTACTGTAGTTGTTCCTGTTGAAGTTGATTATGGTCAGGGCGTTGTAACAGAGAACTGGCTTGTATTCTTCAAAAATGAAACACATAACCACCCAACAGAAATTGAGCCATTCGGTGGTGCTGCAACATGTCTTGGTGGTGCGATCAGAGATCCTCTTTCAGGAAGAGGTTATGTATACCAGGCTATGCGCGTAACTGGAGCAGCTGATCCTACAGTTCCTGTTTCAGAGACATTAAAGGGAAAGCTTTCACAGAAGAAGCTGGTTAGAGGGGCAGCTTCCGGCTATTCTTCCTATGGTAACCAGATTGGTCTTGCAACAGGCTATGTAAAAGAAATATATCATCCAAACTACGTTGCAAAACGTATGGAAATCGGTGCTGTTATGGGTGCAGCTCCTCAGGCAAATGTTATCAGAGAGACTTCTGATCCTGGAGATATCATCGTACTTCTCGGCGGACGTACAGGAAGAGATGGTTGCGGCGGTGCTACAGGTTCTTCCAAGGCTCACGACAGTAAGTCACTTACAAGCTGCGGAGCAGAGGTTCAGAAGGGTAATGCTCCTACAGAGCGTAAACTTCAGAGACTCTTTAGACGTCCTGAAGTTAGCAGCCTTATCAAAAAATGTAACGACTTTGGTGCAGGTGGTGTATCAGTTGCTATCGGTGAGCTTGCTGATGGTCTTGATATCAACCTTGATCTTGTTCCTAAGAAGTATGCAGGTCTTGATGGAACAGAGCTTGCTATTTCTGAGTCACAGGAAAGAATGGCAGTAGTTGTTGATCCTAAGGATGTAGACAAATTTATGGACTACGCCAAGGAAGAAAACCTTGAAGCAACAAAGGTTGCAGTTGTTACTAAAGAGCCACGTCTTGTACTTAACTGGAGAGGCAAGCAGATCGTTAACTTAAAGAGAGCTTTCCTTGATACAAACGGTGCTCATCAGGAAACAAAAGTAAGCGTAACAATTCCTTCAAAGGAAGATAATTATCTTGATAAAATTGCATCACCAGAGGTTAGTAAAGCCCTTGAAGAAGGTGATGTTAAGGCAGCAGTTAAAGCTGAGCTTTCAGACCTTAATGTATGTTCTCAGAAGGGTCTGGTTGAAATGTTTGACTCCTCAATTGGCGCTGGCACAACAGTAATGCCTTATGGTGGAAAATATCAGCTGACAGAAACACAGGCAATGGTTGCCCTCCTTCCAGTACTTGGAGGAAAAACAGATACAGTGACCATGATGGCTTATGGCTTTGATCCATATCTTTCAAGCTGGAGCCCATACCACGGTGCTGTATATGCTGTAGTAGAATCTGTAGCAAGAATAGTTGCTATGGGCGGTGATTACAAAAAACTTCATTTCACATTCCAGGAATACTTCAAGAGAATGACAGAAGATTCTGAGAGATGGAGTGATCCATTTACAGCTCTTCTTGGAAGCTTTGATGCTCAGATGGGATTTGGAATTGCTTCAATTGGTGGTAAGGACTCAATGTCAGGAACCTTCAATGACATAAATGTTCCTCCAACACTTGTATCCTTTGCTGTTGATATCGCTAAAAAACAGGATATCGTTACACCTGAGTTTAAGGCAGCAGGCAATAAGCTTGTTGAATTAAAGATTGCCAAGGATGAGTACGGACTTCCTGTTTATGAAGAAGTTAAGAAGCTCTACAGCCAGATAAATGAGCTTATGAAAAATAAAGCTATTGTGTCAGCTTATGCGCTTGATAGTTATGGTATCGTAGCAGCTGCATCAAGAATGGCCTTTGGTAATGGCTTTGGCTATGAGCTTGAAGGAAATGCAAAAGACTTCTTTGCAAACGGTCTTGGTGACCTTCTTGTGGAAGTACCTGTGGATTGCCTTGATAAGGTTACAGCTATTGGTGGAAAAGTAGTAGGTACAGTTACAGCTGATGCGACCTTCACAGTAGCCGGTGTAAAAGTATCAGAGGCAGAAGCGCTTGATACCTGGAAGGGCAAGCTTGAAAAAGTATTCCCAACTACAGCAAGCGATGACAAAGCAGAAGTTAAGTCAGATCTCTACAAGGCTGACAGCATATATGTATGCAAAAATAAGGTTGCAAAACCAACAGTATTTATACCAGTATTCCCAGGAACAAACTGCGAGTATGATAGTGCTAAGGCATTTGAAAGAGCTGGCGCTAATGTAATAACAAAGATCTTCCGTAACCAGAATGAAACAGATATCGTCGAGTCTGTAAGCGAATTTACAAAGGCAATCGACAAGGCACAGATCATCATGTTCCCTGGTGGATTCTCAGCAGGTGATGAGCCTGATGGAAGTGCTAAGTTCTTTGCAACAGCATTCCAGAATGAAAGCATTAGAGAAGCTGTAGATGCTCTTTTACAGAATAGAGACGGACTTGCTCTTGGTATCTGTAATGGTTTCCAGGCTATGATCAAGCTTGGCCTTGTACCAAATGGCAAGATCACAGGACAGAATGAAAATTCTCCTACACTTACATTTAATACAATTGGAAGACATATATCCAAGATGGCAACAATCAAGGTTGTATCTAACAAGTCACCTTGGCTGCAGAAAGCAACACTTGGAGGAGTATATACTAACCCTGCTTCTCACGGTGAAGGACGCTTTGTTGCTCCGGAAAATGTATTAAAAGACTTATTTGCAAATGGACAGATAGCAACTCAGTATTGTGACCTTGATGGAAAGATCACAATGGATGATGAGTGGAATATCAATGGTTCATATATGGCTGTCGAAGGTATTACATCTCCAGACGGCAGATGCCTTGGAAAGATGGCTCACTCAGAGCGCCGCGGAGATGGCGTAGCTATCAACATCTTTGGTGAACAGGATCTTAAGATATTTGAGTCAGGTGTTGAGTACTTTAAATAAGACTGGCTTACAACGCCCTTCAAAGAAGCGGTTTCAAACCGCTCTTGAAGGGACATTTTTTGGAGGTAGATTATGAACGCATTTTTGATACTTGAAGATGGAACTGTATTCAAGGGTAAACATATTGGTGTAGATAAGGATGTCATTAGTGAAATAGTATTCAATACATCCATGGCTGGATATACTGAAGTATTTACTGATCCTTCTTATGCAGGACAGGCCGTATGTATGACTTATCCCCTTATCGGCAACTATGGAGTATGTCTGGATGATATGGAATCAGACAACTTCTGGCCAGACGCAGTAATTATAAGAGAGATGAGCCGAATTGTGTCCAATTTCAGATGTGATATGACACTTGGAGAGTTCATGGAAAAATATGATGTTCCAGGTATTGAAGGAATAGATACAAGAGCACTTGTAAGACTTCTTCGTGAAAAAGGTACCATGAATGGAATGATCACAACCAATGAAAATTACAATCTGGATGAGATACTTCCAAAATTAAAAGAATATACCTGTGGTAAGGTTGTTGATAAGGTAACCTGTAAGGAAAAGAAAGTATTAAAGGGAGTAAATAGTCTTGAAGAAAACGGACCTCTCTCAGGAAGCGCTGTTTTCAACAAAGAGGACTATGAAAAGGATCTTGCAGGAGATCACTCCAAACGTGAAAAGAAGCCTGCAATCGTAAAGGAACTTAATGGTAAGGGCTTAAAGATAGCACTCCTGGACTTTGGTGCCAAAAAGAATATAGCAGATTCACTTCTTGCAAGAGGCTGCGATGTTACAATCTATCCTGCGCATACTTCTGCTGAAGAGATACTTGCAGATGCACCAGACGGAATCATGCTTTCCAACGGACCTGGTGATCCAAAGGAATGTACAGACATCATAAAAGAAATAAAGAAGCTCTACGACAGCACCACACCTATTTTTGCTATATGTCTTGGACATCAGCTTATGGGCCTTGCAACAGGAGCTGATACTTACAAGATGAAATATGGTCACCGCGGTGGAAACCATCCGGTTAAAGATCTGGAAAACGGAAGAGTATACATCTCTTCCCAGAACCATGGATACGTAGTAGATATGGACAAGCTTGATCCAAATATAGCAAAGGCTGCATTTATAAACGTAAATGATGGAACAAATGAAGGACTTGCTTATGTTGGTAAAAATATATTTACAGTACAGTTCCATCCTGAAGCATGCCCTGGACCACAGGACAGCAGCTACTTATTTGACAGATTTATAAACATGTGCCGAAACAAGTGATCAGAAAATGTTTGGAACTATAAGCAAAGCCAGATTTTAAGGAGATAGAAAGAAATGCCTAAGAATAAAGATGTAAAAAAAGTTCTCGTAATTGGATCAGGTCCTATCGTAATCGGACAGGCGGCAGAGTTTGACTATGCAGGTACTCAGGCATGTCGTTCACTCAAAGAAGAAGGAATCGAAGTAGTGCTGGTAAACTCAAACCCGGCTACTATCATGACAGATAAAGATATTGCTGATGAGGTTTATATTGAACCTCTTACAGTAAAAGTACTTGAGGAAATAATTGAAAAAGAAAAGCCAGACAGCGTTCTTCCTACACTTGGAGGACAGGCCGGACTTAACCTTGGAATGGAGCTTGCTGAGTCAGGCTTTCTTGAAAAGCACAATGTAAAGCTTCTTGGAACTACAGCTGAGACAATCAAGAAGGCTGAAGACAGACAGGAATTTAAGGATACTATGGAAAAGCTGGGACAGCCGGTTGCAGCTTCTCTTGTAGTACATGACCTTCAGTCTGGTATTGATTTTGCCAACAAGATTGGATACCCTGTAGTACTCAGACCAGCCTATACTCTTGGTGGTAGCGGTGGCGGTATCGCATATAACCAGGTTCAGCTTGAAGATATCCTTGCAAACGGTCTTAGACTTTCAAGAGCAACTGAGGTTCTTGTTGAAAGATGTATCTCAGGCTGGAAGGAAATCGAGTATGAGGTAATGCGCGATAGCGCAGGAAACTGCATCACAGTATGTAACATGGAAAACATTGATCCTGTTGGTGTTCACACAGGCGACAGTATAGTAGTAGCTCCTTCACAGACCTTATCTGATAAGGAATATCAGATGCTGAGAACAGCAGCATTGTCTATTATTGACGAGCTTAAAATTACTGGTGGATGTAACGTTCAGTTTGCTCTTCATCCAACAAGCTTTGAATACTGTGTAATTGAAGTTAACCCTAGAGTTAGCCGTTCATCAGCTCTTGCATCAAAGGCAACAGGATATCCTATTGCCAAGGTTGCAGCCAAGATTGCTCTTGGTTATACACTTGATGAGATCAAAAATGCAATTACAGGAAAAACCTATGCATCCTTTGAACCAACCCTGGATTACTGCGTAGTTAAGTTCCCAAGACTTCCATTTGATAAGTTCATTACAGCTAAGCGTACACTTACAACTCAGATGAAAGCTACTGGTGAGGTCATGAGTATCTGCACCAACTTTGAAGGTGCAATGATGAAGGCTATCAGAAGCCTTGAGCAGCATGTAGACTGCCTTGACAGCTATTCTTTTACAGACCTTTCAGATGAGGATCTGTTAGAGAGACTTTCTGTAGTAGATGATCAGCGTATCTGGGTAATAGCTGAAGCACTCAGAAGACGAGTAAGCTATGAAAAGATTCATGATATAACTCAGATTGATAACTGGTTTATAGATAAGCTTGCTATCCTTGTTGAAATGGAGCTTAAGCTCAAAAATGAGCCTCTCACAGTAGAGACACTCATGGAAGCTAAGCGTCTTGAATATCCTGATAATGTAATCGCAAGATTAACGGGAAAGACAATTAAGGAGATAAAGAAGCTTCGCGAGGATAACAACATCATCGCAACCTACAAGATTGTTGATACTTGTGCAGCTGAGTTTGCAGCAGCTACACCATATTACTATTCAGTATATAATGGCCCTGACTCAGAAAATGAAGCCAGAGTAGAAAATACAGAGAAGAAGAAAAAGATCCTTGTCCTTGGTTCAGGTCCTATCAGAATCGGTCAGGGTATTGAGTTTGACTACTGCTCTGTACATGCAACCTGGGCATTTAAAAAGGCAGGCTATGAGACAATTATCATAAATAACAACCCTGAGACAGTAAGTACAGACTTTGATATTGCTGATAAGCTATACTTTGAGCCACTTACTCCAGAGGATGTTGAGAATATCGTCAGACTTGAAAAGCCAGACGGAGCCGTTGTTCAGTTTGGTGGACAGACAGCCATAAAGCTTACTCAGGACCTTATGGAAATGGGTGTAACTATTTATGGTACTGACGCAAAGGATGTAGATGCATCAGAAGACAGAGAGCTATTTGATGAGATTCTGGAAAAAACACAGATTGCAAGAGCTGCAGGTGCTACTGTATATACTGCAGAGGAAGCAAAAGCAGTTGCAGCAAGACTTGGCTACCCTGTTCTTGTAAGACCTTCATATGTACTTGGTGGTCAGGGAATGCAGATTGCACTTTCAGATAATGAAATTGAAGAATTTATGAATATCATCAACAGATATTCTCAGGATCACCCGATTCTTGTTGATAAATACCTTCAGGGTATTGAGACAGAAGTTGACGCAGTTTGCGATGGAGAAAACATTGTAATCCCAGGTATCATGGAACACATTGAGAGATCTGGTGTACACTCTGGTGACTCAATCTCTGTATATCCTGCTCAGTCTCTTAGTGAGAATGTTAAAAAGAAAATCGCAGATTATACTGAAAGACTTGCAAAGGCACTTCACATTATTGGACTTATAAACGTTCAGTTCATAGCTGTAGGTGAAGAAGTATATATTATCGAGGCAAATCCTCGTTCTTCACGTACTGTACCATATATCAGTAAGGTTACAGGTATTCCAATCGTAGACCTTGCAGCACAGGTTATGATGGGTCACAAGCTTGTTGATCTTGGTTACACACCAGGACTTCAGCCAGAAGCTGGTTACGTAGCTATCAAGATGCCAGTATTCTCTTTTGAAAAAATCAGAGGAGCTGAAATCAGCCTTGGACCTGAAATGAAATCAACAGGTGAGTGTCTTGGTATCAGTAAGAACTTTAATGAAGCTCTCTATAAGGCATTCCTTGGAGCAGGCGTTGATCTTCCAAAGCACAAGCAGATGATCATTACTGTAAAGGATGCAGATAAGGGCGAAATCATTGATATAGCAAGAAGATACGAAAAGCTTGGATACATTATCTACGCAACCCGTTCTACAGCAGATACGCTCAATGAAAATGGAGTAAAGGCCCGTAAGGTCAACAAGATATCTCAGGAATCTCCAACAGTAATGGATCTGATTCTTGGACATAAGATTGATCTTGTAATTGATACTCCTACTCAGGGACGTGACAAGACAAGAGACGGCTTCCTTATCCGCCGTACATCCATAGAGACCGGTGTTAACGTAATCACTGCCCTGGATACAGCAAGAGCACTTGTATCATCACTTGAAAACGCTTATACAGTTGAAAACATGGAGCTTGTGGACATTGCCAAGATCTAAAGGTTTTTGAGAAACTTTTATGTTGTAAAGTGGTGCTTTGTTGATGTAAAATAAAAAACAGTTTTTTAAATGAATATATTGAACCAGGAGGATATATCAATGGGTATTAGAATTGGTATCGTAGGATACGGTAACCTCGCACGTGGTGTTGAGAGTGCCATCAGACAGAATGACGACCTTGACCTTGTAGCAGTTTTTACAAGACGAGATCCTGAAAACGTAAAAATAAGAACAGAAAATGTTCCTGTATTAAATGTAAAAGATATTGCAGACTGGAAAGACAAGATAGATGTACTTGTACTTGGTGGCGGAAGTGCTACAGATCTTCCACAGCAGACACCTGAGTTTGCATCAATGTTTAACGTAGTAGACAGCTTTGATACACACGCACGTATTCCTGAACATTTTGCCAATGTTGATGCTGCAGCTAAAAAGGCTGGAAAAGTTGGAATTATTTCTGTAGGTTGGGATCCAGGAATGTTCTCACTTCTTCGTATGGTTTCTGACGCAGTTCTTCCAGAAGGAAAGCACTATACATTCTGGGGCCGCGGAGTAAGCCAGGGACATTCAGATGCAATTCGTCGCATCCCGGGTGTTGTTGATGCAAGACAGTATACAGTACCTGTTGATGAGACAGTAGCTAAGATCAGAAATGGTGAGACACCAGAGCTTACAGCAAGACAGATGCACACAAGAGAGTGCTATGTTGTAGCAGAGGAAGGTGCAGATAAGGCAGAAATCGAGAAGCAGATCAAGACAATGCCAAACTATTTTGCTGATTATGATACAACAGTTCACTTCATCAGCAAGGAAGAGCTTGATAAGAACCATGCTGGTCTTCCACATGGAGGCTTCGTTCTTAGAAGCGGAGTTACAGGATGGGAAAAGGAAAACAAGCATATTGTTGAATACAACCTTAAGCTTGATTCTAACCCAGAGTTTACAGGAAGCGTACTTGCAGCTTATGCAAGAGCAGCTTATAAGCTCAATCAGGAAGGTCAGACTGGATGTAAGACAATTTTTGATATTGCTCCAGCTTATCTTTCAAATAAAAGTGGTGAAGAACTTAGACATTCATTACTGTAATTTGTCTTTACTTTAATATGATATAAAGTATACAATAGCCTTGTGGGATTTTTCCCGCAAGGCTTTTTTAGGAGATAAAAAGATATGACATTAGTTTTTCCAGCTGTTTTTAAAGAACGTGATAACGGGGCTTATGAATGCTATTTCCCTGATCTTGAATGCTGCACGGCAGAGGGCGACAGCTTTGATGATACAGTAAGAAATGCTATCGATGCAGCCTATAATTGGATTATGGTAGAGCTTGAGGAGGACGAACCGGATCTTCCTACTGTATCCAGTATCGAAGATATTACACTAAAGGAAGGCGAGAGCATTCACAATATAAGTGTACATATCAGACTTAACGAGGGCTGGGACGAATAAGTCTTTGGCCGGAATCTTAATCCGTTTATTATTTAAAAAAATAAGGGTATGAAAGAAACTAAAAATTCTTTCATACCCTTTTTTCATAAAAAAGCTTTAGTTAAAGTCTTAATTCTCAGTAATTCGATTGATCCAGAATCCACTTTTGACCATGAAAAATCCTATGGCGCATTTTATAAGTTCTATCAGCTGGCAGCAGATAAAAATCTGAAGGATCGGCCAGTTGGTAAAGTGGGTCAGCGCGTAGGCAAGCGGAATAGAGCATGCCCATACAAAGCAGGAGTCAAACAGGAATGTGATGAGCGTCTTACCTCCTGACCTGATGGTAAAATATGCTGCATTCTCATAGGAATACATAGGCATACAACAGGCTGAAACCATGATAAAGCTTGTGGCAAGTGCTTTTACGGAATCCTCTGTATTGTAAATAAGAGGGAAGAACGGTGCCACGATAAACAAAAGTGCTCCTGTTATGAGACATGCAAGTACGGCAAAAACAGTAAGCTTGTAGGAGTCCTCTTTTACGGTTGCTCTGCCTTCTCCCAGCTCCTGACCAAGAATAATGGCAATAGCACTTCCCATGGAGATAAATACCACATTAAATACATTGGATATGGTTGAGGATATGTTAAGGGCAGCTATTACTTCCAGGCCGCGAATGGAGTAGTTTTGCAGCAGTGTGGTCTGTCCGGCAGACCAGAGAGCTTCATTAAATAAAAGAGGTGTTCCCTTGATCGCAATATTTTTTAACAGACCACCTGGTATATGCAGGCTCTTGTATGCTCCGGTAATAAACGGATGTCTCCTGGCATGCGTGTGAGTGTAAATAATGATTATAAGCATCTCTACAATTCTTGATAGAACTGTAGCCACGGCAGCACCTACAACGCCCAGCTCCGGGAAGCCGAATTTACCATAAATGAGCAGGTAATTAAAAATAAGATTTATAAATACTGCAGTGATTCCGGCCTTCATAGGAAGCATGGTATCGTTGCATTCTCTAAGGGTTCCGGCATAGGCCTGAGCCAGTGCAAAAGGCAGCAGGTCCAGAAACATGACTCTAAGATACATCAAAGCATAGTACATGGTCTCATCAGCATTTCCGCTATTTCCACCAGAGTGTATATACAGATTTATCAGATTTTCACCAAATAAAAATAAAATAGCAAAGCCAAGAAGCGAGATTATAAAGCTAATGATTACCTTGAATCTGAAGGTATATCTGACGCCTTCATGATTTTGCTGGCCAAAGTATTGTGCGGTAAATATTCCTGCTCCTGAGATTCCGCCAAATATGCATAGATTAAATACAAAGATTAGCTGATTGACTATGGAAACACCAGACATCTGATTGGTACCTATCTGACCAACCATAATATTGTCCAGCATACCAACGAAATTGGTTATACCATTTTGAATCATAATCGGAACAGCTATTCTCATCAAATGTTTATAAAATTCTTTTGTTCCAAATAGTCTATTAGTCTTCATAGAGTTTTATTGTACAGAACATGATAAGTTTTTTCAACTTTTTAAAAGTTGTCTAAAAAAAAGCCTTTTTATGATAGGTTTTATGATTATCACTTTTGTAAAATGTAGGGACTAATATTAATTTGTAATAGGGGATAGGTAGAGTAAATGAAAAAAGTTAAACGATGGATTGTTATGGCAGTAGTGGGAGCACTGCTAATGACAACGCTCAGGGGGAGCTATGACGCGTTTACTTCCTATGCAGAAGAGACGGAAATTAGCTCAGAAAATGCTTCAAGTGCAGAGAGTTCTTCTGCTTCAGAAGAAATTTCTTCAGATGAAGCTTCTTCAGAAGAGGAATATTCGGATAATACAAATACTTCCTACAATCTGAAAAATTTTTTGGAATATGGATATGTAACATATGATGGCGAGGAAATCGGGCTTGAGGATTTTACATTCACGCCTGGAGAAACCTATAGCCTGACCTTAGGTTTCGCAGAGACTAACGATATACAATTTGGAACACTTGATGGTACTAATTATTTTTACTACGAGCTTCCAAGTGGTGTAGTGCCAGAGAATTCCAGTATCGGTGGCAGGTTCTCTATTTCTGTAAATAGTGAAGGAAACTATTATGAGCTGACAGATAATTATTATTATTTTGATAATAATACTTTGATAGTCGTGCTAAACACAGAGTGCTATGATGGCAGCGTTAATGTCTATAACGTATTTCAGGAAACAACAGATGCAGAGTTTATTTTGCAATTTACTATTACTGTAGATGCAGATGCAGATGAAATCGCTTTTTCTGATTCCATTGTGGGAACAGTAGAGGAGGCAGAACCTGATACAGGTGATGATGATAGTGGAACTTCCGGGTCATCTGAGCCATCAAATAATGAGGACACAACCACTACAACTCCAGGTTCAAGCTTTAGCTCAAGCAAAGAAGTGCTTTCAATTAGTTCAGATAAAAGCTCTGTTACATGGAAAATAACTGTTGTAGTACCAGAAACAGGATTTGATCAGCTGAACGTTGTAGATGAGTTGCCATCGACAACAATTAAGGAAACAGGAACTATCTATAAAGACTCTTTTTCCAAGATTGAAAGTATTGAAGGCCTGGTAGAGAGAGAAACTTATTCTGTTAATAGCGTAAACTATGGAGAATCCGGTCCGTCATATGTTCAGATTTCTTTTTATAAAGATTCAAATGGAACACAGGGACTTATAGGTACAGGTGAGAAAAGAACAATTGTAATTGTTATTACGACAAATGTTAATCAGGATTGGGTAAATGCAAATGTTACAGACCATACCAACAAAGCATGGATCATTGGAACAATTCCTGGTTGTTCATCAACAAGCTATACAAAATATGCTACTGCAGTAATTCTTGGTGATCAGAAAGCAATATCTAAAAGCTATATCAAGAGCGGAACAAATACTGATGGCTCTGTTTATTACAAGTACTATGTGGTGCTGACCAATGTTAGTACAGATGAGATAACTATTTCTGATCACGTAGATTTGAACTTGTTTGATCTTGATAAGAGCTCAATAAAGGTTACTGGCGGAAACACTAAAAAGTGGCCTGGCAATTCAATAAATGCCAATATAACTACTTCTTCGGAGAAGACGGATTCCGGACTTGACTTTACTATTACTGCATCAGGTATGGAGCAGAGTGGCAGTTTTTATCCATATTACATGATTGAATATAATCTTGTAGTACCTGTTGAAAATGTATCTTTATTGCAGCAAAAGGCTAATGCATCAACTATTGAGGTTGATGGAAATACTGTTCCTGGTCTTTATATAACTAATGCTGCAAGCTGGGAAGGTCTTACAGCAACAGATTCAAATGCAAAATATGTATACTCAGGGGTAAAAAAAGCACAAACGCAGACTCCTAATGCTTCAAACGGATTTACATGTGCTTATAAGATTACTATTAATCCATCTGCTATGGATTTGAATGTTGGTGGAGATACACTGACTCTTAAAGATGAAGCAACAAATTTAAAATACGATTTATCATCTGTAGTAGTATGCAATGGAAATGGAGAGAACATTACATCAAAATGTTCTATCAGCCTTGATTCAAGTGGTTGTCTGGTAATGACTGTTCCAGATTCAACAGCACTTACTATTACCTATAAGGCAAGAGTTTTGGAGTCAGGAGCTTACACCAATACAGTTTCGCTTCTTGGCTATACATCCAAGACTTCAGCGACATGC
Organism: Butyrivibrio sp.; assembly: GCA_045646185.1. Lineage (GTDB taxonomy): Bacteria > Bacillota > Clostridia > Lachnospirales > Lachnospiraceae > Butyrivibrio. The sequence continues at coordinate 30,350 of JAZRKG010000182.1, read as the reverse complement.
TCCTTTACTACGAGTGGAACTGGAAGTGCTACAGTAAAGATGCTTAATATTTATAAGTATGACGAAGAAGATTCAACAATTGGTCTTCAGGGAGCAGTATTTAAGCTGTACAAAGAATCTAATGGTGAAATAGTAGCAGTGAAAAACAGAAATAATGAGGATGTTACTTTTACAACAGATGAAAATGGAAGAGCAGTAATTTGTGGAAAATATGTAACGGATGGCTGGACATTGTATTACAATACCCAGTATTACATTAAAGAAATCACAGCGCCAGTTGGATACAAGCTTTCAAGCGAGCTTATACCATTTATGATTACAAGAAATTCAAGCGCTGCTGTCACAAACATATATGCCAATGCGGATACTCTGATGATATCTAATGCCAAAGATACAGAAAATGAAGAAGATTCAACGACAGATCCAACACCTGCGACGTCAACGACTACAACTACGACAACAACTTCTGACGATAGTGATTCTTCAGATGATACTGAAACAACAGAAACGACTACTGTTACAGTATCTCAGGAAGAAAACTTCTATTTGCTTGCACCAATACCTGCTGATGCAGTAGAAGACCCTGAAGTTCTTGGAGCAATGAGAAGAGCTGATACCAGTGATACAACAAACACATGTGCAAGAATCATGATCATTATTCTTGCTGCAGTTGCTGGTATTGTACTGATTTTATCTGGAAAAAAGAAAAAAGTTTGATTTCTCAAATAAAGTGCTAAAAAAAGTCATTATCATGCGATTAAAAACATGATAATGGCTTTTTGTTGTGGATAGTCTTTTTGGGGTATTAGTTTTGTTTTATAAGTCCATTATGATAAGCTTCAAGCAAATCCTTTAAATCTGATATCTGTGCGAGCAGTTCCTTACCATTATCAGTATCTTTAACCAGTATTCGCTGCTTCATTCTTTCAACAACCTTTATTTCCGGCGTATTTTCTTTTGCCGGATCAAATGGCTTGTGTTCTGCAAGGGCCAGATGCTTGGAATTGTATATAAGTGTATAGCCTGCAATTCCTGTCTGAGCGTGGTATGCCTTGGAAAGACCGCCATCAATGATGAACAGCTTTCCACCTGCTTTAACAGGGCTTTCACCTTTTTTTACCTTAACAGGAACATGGCCATTTATAATGTGTGCAACTGATGGATCAAGCCCAAACTCTTCAAGAATCTTGTTTACGATTTCTTCTTTTTGAGAAAGCTTGTAGTAAGGGTTATAGTTTTCCACATACAACTCTTTTTCATCTAAGAAGATTCTTTCAAAGGTTGCCATTTTGTCTTTTCCAAACAAAGGAGAGTTGGGTCCGCACCAAAGATACCAGGTAAGGTCTTCGGCATCGGCCTTTTCAGCAGCTTTGGCAGGATCTACAAGAAAGTATGCATCTACAATCTTTTGATTCAAAAAGTCAAAGAGCGCTTTTCCGGAATAGGTTCCAAAAGGAGTTTTTATCTTCATAAAGGAACCATCTTCGTTCATAGGTATACAGCCGTGGAACAGCAGATTGTTGTTACAGATCTTGTACATGCTGCCGTGGGAATAGATGAAGCGTATATGCTTATCCAGAAGCTGTGAATGAACAAAGCTGAATCTTAGGGCATTCATGAGATCTTTTTCTGCATCTGAAAGCTCGTATGGATTCTCTGGATCAATTGTTGGAAAATTGGTGTCCTTTAGTTTATATTCTTTGCCATCAATTTTGACAGTATGCTTTTTAAAATCAATCTTATCCAAAAGGAGTCTATTCTCTAAATGGTATTCAGGATGACGCTTTATGAGCTGGCCTTCTACTTTGAATTCAATTATTGAAATTGCCTTGCACATTTTGGCAGCAAGCTCAGGGTTGACCTCGTCGTAGAGATTCTCATCCAACAGATGTGGTTTGAAAAGCTCGCATGGGTCATCGCCATAAACTTCTGCGGCAAACATACTAAGTGGTCTTAGGTTAATGCCATAGCCATCCTCAAGTACGTCAAAGGTGTTGTAGGAAGTAGCAATACGAAGTACTGTAGCTATGCAGGCAAGGTTGCCGGCAGCAGCGCCCATCCAGCTGACATCGTGGTTTCCCCACTGAATATCAACATCATGGAAGCGCATCAGCTCATCCATAATAAAATCAGCTCGTGGTCCTCTGTCAAAAATGTCTCCGATAATATGAAGTGAATCAATTGTAAGATTCTGAATAAGCTCACAAAGGGCGATTATAAAGGCATTTCCAGTATTGATATCTACAATTGAATTTAAAATTTCCTGATAGTAGAGCTTTTTATCAGCATCGTTTTCATTTAGGTGCAGTAGCTCGTCTATAGCGTAAGCATAGTCTGCAGGCATCTTTTTACGAACCTTGGAACGGGTATACTTGTGACTGACCACCTTGCAGATTCTCACAAGACGGTTGATGGTTATCTTTTGCCATTCGGCAGTATTTTTGCCATCAGCCTTATAGCTTTCAAGAATTGCCTGTGGATAGTATATAAGATTTGCCAGCTCTAACTGTTCGCTTTCTGACAATAGGTTTCCAAAGGTTTCCTGAATTTTGTCACGGACTATACCTGAAGAGCTTCTAAGAAGGTGAATGAAGCTACGATATTCACCATGCAGATCTGAAAAAAAGTATTCGGTTCCCTTAGGAAGAGAGCAGATGGCGCGCAGATTTATTATCTCAGCACCAGCCTTTCTTTCGTTTGGGAATTCCTTACTAAGCAGCTTTAAGTAATCTAAATCTCTCATACAGCCTCCCCTCTATATAAAAAATTTGTGTATATCATATAATATCATTCAGGTAATTTGGATTTATAGGAAAATATTGATTGAAATATTTATTATGATGGCAAGAAAAAACTGCTATTGCCGAAAACGACAATAGCAGTTTGAAAAATATTATGATTATTCGTATTTGAACTTGTTGACTTCGGACTGAAGCTCCTGTGAAATATTAAGGTTTTCAGTAGCTTCTCCGCTTATGGTCTTAAGGTTTGTTGCAACTTCGACTGTAGCGGTGGATACATTTGTGATGCCGGTTACAGTTTCTTCAAGTGCAGTGTTGATATTGTTTAGAGTCTCCTTTATGCTATTCATTCTCTCATTAATATCCTGGCTGTCACCAGCAAAATGTTCCATGGCATAAGCTACAGATTCAATATCCTCCTGATATGCACCAGTCATGGAATCAACACCCTCACGGCCGGAAGCGTTGGATTCAATAAAGGCATTTGCCAGCGAATTAGCCTTTTCTGACAAGTCATCTACAGAAGCAATAACACCATTGGATATTTCCTGGATACCACTTGCCGTTTCTTTGGAATTATCAGCCAGCTGTCTGATTTCATCAGCAACAACAGCAAAGCCCTTTCCTGCTTCACCTGCTCTTGCCGCCTCGATAGAAGCGTTTAAAGCAAGGAGGTTGGTCTGAGATGCAATATTAAGTATTTCATTTGTGAGGTCAGCAATCTTCTCAACCTCTTTTGCTGTCTTCATACTTTCCTGAAGCTGTTCTATAAGCTTGTTGGCATCGGCATCTGCAGCATCTCTTTGAGCAATGGAAGCAGTCCTAAGTCCTTCGACCTTCTTCAAAATGTTATCTGTCTTATCAGCCTGCTCTGTAGCCTTTACATTAACATCATTGACCATTACGGATATATCATTCATTTGAGTAACAACCTGCTGAAGGGATGCGGATATTTCTTCTGAGGCAGCAGACATTTCTTCCATGGTTGCTGATACATCATCGATTTCGGCATTGGTATTATTGATACTGCTACCAACACTTTCTGAAATCTTGTTAAGACGATCAGAGTTGTTACCAAGCATACTCATTACTTCCTGCAAAACGCCAACAAATCTGTTGATGGAAGAGGCAATCTCGGCCGACTCATCATTACCTCTGACAGAAACTCTGTTTGTAAGGTCACCGTTTCCTTTGTTGATACTGTCAATTATTTCATTGATGGTTTTGTTAGTATCCTTAAGAGGTTTAATTATAGACATAGTTACTAGGATAACTATGATTACACTCACAATCAGAGCAACAAGCATTATTATGAGGGCCGTGTTTCTGACGGCTGCTCTTGCTGAATCAAAATCCGAATCAGGCTGACCTACTTCTACAACAAAGTTGGCTGTTTTGTGGAAGCCTGTATAAGCAAGCTTGCTGGTATAAGGGTCAGTGTATTCTACATAACCTGTACCTGTAGTAATTGTATAATTCCAGGAATCCGGATCAAGCTGTGTCATATCGATTGCAAGAATTGATTCAGTATCAGGAGATGCAATTACTACACCTTCGTGTGTCAGAATCTTTACATCATAATATTCATCTGCTACAACAACATTGGACATTGAAGCAAGATCTATTGAGTTATTTACTGTTCCAATATATGCACCTGTTCCGGGATCAACAATCGCGTAAGCAATTACATAAACAGGATTGCCGGTTACGGGAGATACATTGGTTCCAAAGAAGTATCCATCTGTCATGCAGGCTGAATAAAAGCTCTCTTCAGATACGTCATGAAGTGTAGCGTTCTCGAGACAGTCAGCAAAGCCTGTTGAGCCTAATGTGATAAAAAAGTTTTCATATACGTTACCAGATTCGCTCTGAAGCTGAGCCAGATATTCGGCCATGATAATTTGGCCCTCTGTATATTCTATATCGCTGGAAACTCCAGTTTTACCGTAGTTTGACGCCAACTTTACAACATCGGAGTTGGTAGCTACAGTATGAGTAAGCTGCTTTTGTGCGTCTATATAGGTCTCAAGGGTTGCTCCTTTTGCCACAGACAGATTAACCAGATTATCTTTTCCTATTGCGACAAGTCTTTCAGACGCTTTATTGGTTATAAGGACTGTAGTGGTAACCATAGACGCCGCAAGGATAAAAACTGTCATAGCAAGAATTTTAGTAGTAATGCTTATTTTTATTTTGTTTCCGGTTTTTTTTGTTTTTTCAGCCATAGCTTGATCCTCCTCATAAATTGACAATATAATGTTAACATATAATCGTTTGAAAGAATGCCAAATACTATAAACAAATTGGGAAAAAACTATAAATAATCTATTCAGTCGTTTCACTTCAAAAACTTGTAGGAGTTTTGGTAATGCTTTAGAATAATAGAAGAATTGACGGCAGATTCATTTAACGTTGCTGGCGCGCAAGATTAAGAGTAAGTCTTGATATAGATGGGTGGTGTTTGGTATGAATAAAAAAGAGATTAAGACCGGCCTTGTAATGGAAGGCGGCGCAATGCGCGGACTGTTTACGGCTGGTGTATTAGATGTAATGATGGAAAATGACATTACCTTTGATGGAGCCATTGGTGTTTCAGCAGGGGCGGCTTTTGGGTGCAATATTAAATCCAGACAGCCTGGAAGAGTCCTTAGATATACAAAAGAGTATTGCAAGGATCCAAGATTTGCAAGCTTCAGATCCCTTATTAAAACAGGAGATATCTATGGCGCTGAGTTTTGTTACAAGACAATTCCTTATGAACTTGATCTTCTGGATTTTGAAGAGTTTGGCAAATCTCCGATGGAGTTTTACGGAGTATGCACAGATATTGAATCCGGAAGACCTTTATATCACAAGTTTACATCGGGAATGGACAAGGATATGTACTATTTTATGGCTTCAGCATCCATGCCTGTAGTATCCAGGACAATAGAAGTCGATGGCAGAAAACTTCTCGATGGCGGTATTTCTGATTCTATCCCTATTAAATTCTGGGAAAGCAAAGGCTATAACAAAAATGTGGTAATTCTGACACAGCCTTTGGATTATGTGAAAAAGCCAAATAAGCTTTTGCCACTTATACGTCTGATGTATAGAGATTATCCTGAACTTATAGAAGACGTAAAGGTAAGGCATTTTAGATACAACAACACTACTAAATATATAAAGGAAAAAGAATTAAGAGGCGAGCTCTTTGTAATAAGACCGCCAAAACCTCTAAAGATCGGCAGTGTGGAGCATGACGAGAGACAGCTCCAAAGAGTCTATGACATGGGCGTTGATGCCATGAGAGAGCGTATTTACGATCTTAGACAATATCTGAGAAAATGAAGGGCAATACTTTGAATATATTTCTGGAATTATTTTTAACCTTTGCAAAAATTGGAGCCTTCACCTTTGGTGGCGGTTACGCCATGGTGTCGCTTATTGAAGATACCTGTGTTATCAAAAAGAAATGGATAACTCATGAAGAAATGATGAATGTCCTGGTAGTTGCTGAATCAACCCCTGGACCTATTGCAATTAATAGCTCTACTTTTGTGGGCTACAAAGTGGCAGGGTTAAAGGGAGCACTGGTATCAACCTTTGGAATGATACTACCTTCTTTTTTGATAATCTATTTGATTTCCACATTTTTGGAAAACTTCATGGAAATCGTCTGGGTTGCAAATGCATTTAAGGGGATAAAAATAGGAGTTGGCGTTCTTATATTAAATGTTGGAATAAAGATGGTGCTTAAAATGAAAAAGACAGTATTTTCCTATATTGTACTTTTTCTGGCGTTTGCAGCGATGCTTGCCATAAATGTTTTTTCTCTGAATATATCGTCGATACTGCTGCTTCTTATCTCTGCAGTTGTTGGAATAGTCTATGTGTCTCTGGCCCAAATAACTCATAAGGAGGCGCAGCTATGAAGCTTCTGAATCTGTTTATTGGATTTTTGAAAGTGGGAATGTTTGCATTTGGAGGCTCCTATGGAGCAATACCACTTATCAGAGATGTGGTTTTGTCCTATGGATGGCTGGATGAAGAAAGTCTGACATATATGATTGCTGTCAGCGAGAGTACGCCAGGGCCCATCATGGTCAACCTTGCTACTTATATTGGTAAGAGCCAGGCAGGCTTTTGGGGATCTGTAGTTGCAACTACAGCGGTAGTTATACCTTCCTTTGTAGTAATCTCCATAGTAAGCAGAATTCTTGCAAAGTTCATGAAAAACACCTATGTCAATGGAGCGCTTGGAGGACTAAAGCCATGCATCATGGGACTTATAGCTGCTACAGGTATATACATGGTTGTAAGCGCCTGCTTTGTAAGTGATGAAAATACAACATCTCTAAGTGTCCAAAACCTTGGAATAACACTATTCCTCTTCGCCCTGATCTTTATTACAGAAAAATTCTTCAAAAAACAGCTTTCACCAATAGCCCTGATCCTCATCTCCGCAGTGGCAGGGATAATAATATTTTAATTCATGTGAAAACAACAAAAAGATATACTGATCAATGAACCTCCTGCATCCGCGGATGGCTCACTGTTGAGCATACGTTGCCTGGTGCTTCCAGGCGTAGATGAAGTATATGATTTCGGCGATGGCGGTCAGGAGCCAGGAGAAAACATATAGGATGTAGATGGAGGAAATAGTTCTAAAGTAGGCAAAGACTGTGTACATCCAGAAAACTCTGAAGACGCAGGAACCCATTATAACAATAATCATAGGGATGGCACTCTTTCCAAGACTTCGGGAAGCGGCAATGGTGCAATCCATAAAGGCAGATACCGCGTAGGAAAGACCCATAATGGTCAGACGGTAGATGCCTTCTTTTATTACGTCGGAGTCCTGAGTAAACAAGGACAAAAATGGTTTTGCAAAAACTACAAGTGAAAGACCCATGACAAGACCGATTATAAATGAATAGAACAGACAGATAAGATAACTCTTCATGCAGCGACTTCTCTGTCCGGCACCATTGTTCTGACTCATGAAGCTTGTGCAGGCTACGTAAAAGGCAGCCATGGCATCATATACAAGCGCATCAGCGTTGGAGGCTGCAGAATTACCCTCTACAACTACCGGAGAAAATGAATTTACACCTACCTGAATAAAAAGATTTGCAAACTGGAAAATCGCATTCTGAATTCCGGCAGGAAGACCAAGAGAAATAAAGGAACGGGCTATATCACCATCTATTTTTAACTCATTAATAGATAAACGATAATCAGCATCATCATGAAAAAGAGTGATCAATATAAGGGCAGCAGATATGTACTGAGCGATAACGCTGGCAATAGCTACACCATCTACACTCATTCCCAGAATACATACAAAAAAGATATTTAAAATAACATTAACGATTCCGGAGGTTGTAAGGTACTTTAGAGGCCTTTTTGTATCTCCGGATGCACTAAGTACGGCATTACCGAAATTGTAAATGGCAAGAGCCGGCATACCAAAAAGATAGATTCTCAGATATAAAACAGCACCATCTATGAGACTCTCTTTTGTATTCATGACAGTGAGTATGAGCCTGCAGAAAACTTGTCCAAGAACCAATATCAGAATACCTGCGATAAGGCACAAAATTGCACTTGTATGAACTGTTTTTCTAAGAGATCTGCGATCACCTGCACCAATGTACAGCGCTGTCAGAATGTTGGCAGCAGATGCAAAGCCCATGATCAGGGATGTAAAAAGGAATATGAGAGTGGCAGTTGAACCAACACTTCCTAGCGCAGAGGCTCCTGAAAATGTTCCTACAACAGCAACGTCAGTCATGTTAAATAAAACCTGCAGCATATTTGAAAGCATAAGCGGCAGGCTGAATAACAATATATTTTTCCATAAAGACCCTTCGGTCATTGTAATTTCCGTGATTTTTGTACTCTTCTTCATAGCAACGAAAATTTTATCACCTATGGTTGAAAATTACAAAAATAATTTTGAATATTTCATTTTTTTACAAGAACTATCTTTTTATAATGAATACTGTAATGATCAATCAAGTTTCCAAATGGTTGGGGACTTAGGTTAGAGAAGGGAAGGGTATTTTATTATGAAAAAGAAAATTCTTAGTACTCTCGTATGTTTGAGCGTTGCAGCAACATCACTCATCGGCTGCACAAGTAGTCAGACAACAACTACTTCTACTGATGAAGCAGTTCAGAGCACAGAGACACAGGAGGCTGTTGCAGAGGAGACAACTTCTACTGAGACAGAGGCTTCTGGAGAAAAAATCACATTGAGCATCTATACACAGTATGCTGATGATGATACAAAGGTGCCTTATGACTATGCTGTAGAGCAGCTTGCAGAGGCATATCCAAATGTAGAGCTTAACCTTATTGTACAGGCTCAGGATGATGGTCAGACATTAAAGACACTGGCTGCTACAGGTCAGCTTCCTGACATTTACCAGGCTAGTACAGATCTTATCAATACATTCCGTGAATCAAATCAGATTATGGTACTTAACGATGTAGCTGAGTCTACAGGATTCCTTGATAAGCTTTATGATGCAAACAAGGATCTTGCTTATGCTGATGATGGAAACATCTATGCATTCCCATTCTCAGGACAGGAATATGTTCTGTGGTATTACAACAAGGCTCTCTTTGAAGAGTACGATCTTGAAGTACCTGAGACATATGATGATCTGTTAAACTGCATCGAAGTATTCAATGCTAATGGCATTACACCACTTGCACTCTTTGGACAGGAAGGCTGGAACACAGCTGCAGCATTCGATGTTATTGCTACAAGATATACAACAGGCGGTATCAAGGCTCTTGATGAAGGTACAGCAAGTGTAACAGATGAAGCCTATGTAGAAGCTGCCAAGATGATGGAAACACTGGTTGCAGCTGGCTTATATCAGGATGATGCAACAACAACTAACTATGACCAAGCTTCAGAGAAGTTCCTTTCAGGTGAAGCAGCAATGTTCATCAATGGTCAGTGGTACATTGAAGATGCAACAGCAGCACTTGGCGATGATGTAGACTGGATGTTCTACCCAGCAGCTGATGCAGCATCTTATGAAGCTGGTAAGGCAGCATTCTCAGGCGGTGGAAGCGCTTCTGGATTTGCAGTAAATCCTGATTCTGAAAATGCAGAGCTTGCAGCAGAAGTTGCAGAGTTCATCACAGAGAAGTACTGCGAAGCTAAGGTTATGTACAGACACAACCCATTAGTAGCTATTGATACAGGCAAAGAGCCAGATTCAGAGTACCCAGCAATGATGCAGAAGCTTTCAGATACACTTCCAAGCATCACATCTACAACAAAGTTCACATGGGGACTTACAAACTCAACATTTAACGATGCAATCCAGTCAGAGTCACAGGGTCTTGTATCAGGTCAGTTTACAGCTGATGAATTTATTGAAAATATTCAGGATGCAATGGAATAATTAAAGGTCTTTGTGTACTTTAAATACAGAAATCTGCACTAGCTGCAGGATTCAAAATGTGATGGGGTGGCCTTTTGGCTACTCCATTACCTTTGAAAAGAGCATTTTTGCTTAATTTACCCTAGTAGGAGAAAGCCATGAAAAAATACATGGGAAACAAGCTGGCAATATTCTTATTCATTCTGCCAGCCCTTGCAATATTTATAATTTTTGATTTTATCCCGATCATCCAGGTATTTGCCTATAGTTTTACAGACTGGAATGGTCTTACAATTCCGAATTTTACAGCTCTTGAAAATTACATAGAACTGTTCAGTGATAGAGTATTTTATACATCAAACAGAAATCAGCTTATTTTTGCAGTAGTGATCACTGTTTATCAGATGTTCTTTGCTACTATTTTTGCCATAACAATTTCAAACAAAAAGATGAAAGGAAGAAAGTTCCTCAGAGTTGCTTATTTTATTCCTGTAATCCTTTCAGTAACAGTTGTTTGTCAGTTATGGAGCGCTATATTAAGTGGCGAAGGACTTTTAAATCAGCTTTTTTCAGCAGCAGGCTCTGATTTCAAACAGAACTGGCTGGGTGACAGATATAAAGCAATTTATGTCATTGCATTTGTAAATGCTTGGCAGTGGATGGGTTATCAGTTTGCTCTTATCGTTGCTGGTATCAAATCCATTCCTGCAGATTACTATGAAGCTGCCAGAATTGATGGTTGCTCAAATGTAAAAGCACATATGAAGATTACTATTCCTCTTTTGGCTGAGACATATAAGTTCTGCCTTGTAATCTCACTTACAGGTGGCATCAAAGCATTTACAGAAATGAACATCCTGACAAGTGGTGGACCAAATAAATCCACATATACACTTACTTACATGATGTACAATGCAGCATTTAAGAAGTCTGACTACGGTTATGGTCTTGCAGCAGCATCTGTAATGGTAATCGAATGTATGCTGGTAATGCTTGTCATCAACTTTATTTTCAGAGAAAAGAATCAGTTGAAAGAAGAACAAAAATCAAGGAGGAAGCGCGGTGCATAACGAAAATAAGAAATCAATCACGCATTATATATTTGTTGCATTCTGTTGGATCTATGCAGCTGTTTCCCTTTATCCTCTTATTTGGATGTTGTTTTATTCCTTTAAGACCAATCAGGAAATATTTGTTACAAATCCATTTGGTTTTCCATGGCCACTTCATTATGAGAACTATATAACAGCCTGGACCAAATATGATGTGCCTTTATACTTTTTAAACAGCTTGCTGGTATCACTGGGAACAGTTGTTATTACAATTTTTTGTGCTCTGCTGTTCTCTTATGCAACAAGCAGAATGATCTGGAAAGGCAGAACCTTTACCAGACTTTTCCTGGGACTTGGAATGTTTATTCCGGTTCAGGCTATCATGATTCCGGTTGTAAAAGTTGTTCAAAGGCTTAACCTCATGGAAACAAGATGGTCACTTATTTTCCCATACGTTGCAATCAACCTGGCATTTGCCTGCATGGTATACTATGGATTCTTCAAGGGGATTCCAATGGAGCTTGAAGAAGCTGCATGTATGGATGGTGCTAATATCTATCAGACCTTTTTCCAGATTATCGAACCACTGGTAAGGCCTGCTACAGTAACACTTATAATCTATATCTTCCTTAGTGCATGGAATGAATTTATTCTGGCAAACGTAGTAGTAGGAAGTATTCCAAAGCTAAAAACCCTGCCTTTAGGAGTCCTCTTTTTCCAGGGAGAATTCACAACAGACTGGGGCGGAATGGGAGCTACAATGGTAATTGCATCCTTCCCGACAATTATTCTCTATGCTATTTTCTCAGAGCAGGTTGAGAATGCCATGACAATTGGTGGAGCGGTAAAAGGATAACTCATTCAAACATCCCACATCATACCTGGGAGGTCTGCAAATAATAATCTTAAGGCGGTGAGAGTGAGCATAAAACTCCTCCTCACCGTCTTATTTTTGGTATAATAATAGGTATGGAAAAAGAAATTACAGATATGACTTTAAGGGATATGGAGGCCTACAGTTCTAACCGTAAAAAGAGAGGGAAGGAAAGGGCACGCAACATATCCATCAAATACAAAATAGCGTCGATGACAGTGTTGGTAGCACTTATTCCGATGGTGGTACTTGCTGTTATGATGCTATTTTTTTATAACAGAGCCATTATGGAAAGAGGAAACAGACATATCGAGGAAAATATCAGGATCATGTCTGACAGAATCGAATCAGTTCTGGACAATGGTGAGCTGTGCTCTAATAATCTTACTATTGAATTCAGCACTTTTTATAATGACAAGTCCTTAAGGCAGGTGACATTGGACAGCCGTATTACTTCACAGCTTTCCCAGTCTCTGCTTATTTATAACGGCATTTCTTCCATTGTCTTTATTGATGCCAGCGGAAGGTTCTATGCAACAGATCCGCAGCTCTACAACTTGGAGGATACCATTAAGGATTCTGATTATGTAAAAGAGCTTGAGGATGCAGGCGGTAAGACTTATCTCATGGATCCGACCAAAAACATAATGACAAGGGATGACAAAGAAGTCATTACAATGGGAAAGCACGTTATCAATATAGTTACCGGTGTGCCAATTGGCTATATTTTTATCAACATGGACAAGGATTACCTGATTGAGTCATCTGTCAGCGAGATCAGTTATTATTTTCTCTATGATACCAATGGCTACTGTATCTCTGCATCAAGCGCCATTGACCCGATATACGAGGATACGGACCTTATCAATTCTCTATATCTGGGTTCTGACACGCTGATCAGGTACAACAAGGAAAATTATCTGATTGCAAGAGATGAGATTGCACAGTATCACTGGATGATCGTGGGAGTCACCAATCTCAATAAGTTCAACGTAACAGGTAAGGACCTTAGGTTTATTCTGTTTATTACAGGGGCAGTCACAGCAGCACTTTTGCTTGTATCCATGCTGTTTTCTGCAAACCTTGTTACAAGGCCTCTTAAGAAGCTTCATGACGGGGCAGAGCAGATTGCTGAAGGAAATATGAGTTTTAGATTCAGATTTAAGACCAAAGATGAGATTGGACGATTGGGCAGAATCTTTAATTACATGACTCAGAGAAACCTCGAGCTGCTGCAGCAGGTGGATGAGGAAGCCAAAAAAAAGAGAGAGTACGAGCTTGCTCTTATTCAGGAGCAGGTAAAGCCTCATTTTTTGTATAACACCCTGGATATCATCATCATGATGATTGAGATGGGCAGGTCAAAAGAGGCTGCGAGAGTAACAAGGAAGCTGGCTAACTACTACAAAAACTCACTTTCAGGAAGTGAAGAGATTGTAACAGTAGAAAGAGAGTGCCAGATTATCAGGGACTATTTGGACCTTCAGACTATGCGCTATGGCGATAAGTTTAGCTATGAAATTGATGTGGCGGATGAAATAAATGCATCTCTTATTCCCAAGATGACGCTTCAGCCGCTGGTAGAAAATGCAATTTATCATGGAATAAAAAACAAGGCAGAGTGGGGCAAGATTGTGGTAACAGGCTCTGTAGAAACTATAGAAAATGGAAAAGCAGCTATCATAAAAGTAACAGATGATGGTATCGGAATAGAAGCACAGGAGCTGGCAAAGCTGAATACTCTTTTATCTGATGACAAAAAGCTGCAAAAAGCTGGAGATAATGAGGACCCTGAAAGCAGTGTTTCCAGCCATGACAGTATAAAGGGTGGCAGCCATTTTGGGCTCTATAGTGTCTCTCATCGAATAAAGCTGTATTTTGGCAAGGAGTATGGAGCCAGTATAGACAGTACCGTTGGCGAGGGTACGACTGTATTTGTAACACTTCCATACAACGAAAGATAATTTGATTTAGGAGATTTGTCGATGATCAGGATAATGATTGTGGATGACATGCCAATTTTTCTTGAATATTTGCGCGGCTGTATTGATTGGAATTCTTACGGATTCGAGATATGCTGCGAGGCCCATGATGGAAAAGAGGCTCTCGAGAAAATAGATGAATACTATCCGGACGTGGTACTTACGGATATTACAATGCCTTATATTAACGGGCTTGAGCTGGCAGAGATGATAACAGAAAAGTATGAGGATATTTCTGTAATTCTTATCACTGGCAACAATGAATTTGAGTATGCCAGAAAAGCTGTTAAGATAGGCGTTTGTGACTATATCGTAAAGCCTTTTGAAAAAGAGGAACTGATATTAAGCCTGTTGAAACTTCAGGATAATATTGGTAAAGCTGTGGAAAACGCAGATGTTTCTTCTGAGCTTGAGAAAAATTCAGAGCAGCTCAAATCTCTTATATACGCAGGTGTGGGCGCTCTTTCGGAAAAAGAAACAGAGGCACTTGGACTTTTTTACGAGGATAGGGATAAGCTCCAGGCCGCTCTTAACGCAGGCGAGGAGACAGGATTTCTGCTATCGCTCGTTCGCTTTGAGTTCAAAGAGGTTGCACAAAAGGGTGACAATACGGTTGAGAATCTTATTAACTGGGAGAAGCTTATTGCCAAGATGCTTGAGGACAAGCTGGATATCGATGGCGCTTTCAGGGTTTTCCACGATTATGAAAATAACATTGTGGTAATAATGAGATTTGATGACAAGTCTCAGCTGGATTTCTACAAGGGCTATGAATTTGCTGATATTGTTCAGGTAGTAAAAAATCAGCTTGGAATTGATTGCGCTGTGGGGCTTATCAAGGCAGAGGGTATTAGTAAGATTAAAATGTCCTATGAAAAGCTTTTGGGACTTTTGAGCAAAAAGAGTGCAGGACAGTTCTATGATTTTAGGGGTAGCGAAGACAGCTTTATGCATGGCTCTCTGGAAGCAATTCTGAGACTTAATAAGGATCTTGAGACCTTGCAGGAGGATGATGCAGAGGAAGCCATAAATGAGCTTTGGAGCAACATCAAATTTATCAACGAGTCAGGAGAGATAGCAGATGGTACAGGCGGCTTTACTGAGATGAATATTTTGTCCAGCGCAGTAAGTATCCTGATGACCAATATTATCAGCAGCGGATTTTCAATAGAAAAAATTTATGGAGACAGTTTTTCACCAGAAAAATTCATCGCGCAGGGCGAGACTCCTGAAAAGATGAAAGAGAATGTAATTGCTCTTTACAGGAAAAGGATTGAGTTTGAGAAGGTAAAGAAGGAATCCAAAACTCATGATATTGCCAGCGCTGCCAAAAAGTATATTGAGGATAATTTTGCAAACAGCGAATTATCTATTGCAGATATATCAGAGACATTGTGTGTTAATCAGACTTATCTTAGAAAGATGTTTAAGAGTCAGATGGATATGACTCTTACTGAATATATTACTCATTTCAGGATGCAGGAGGCCAAAAAGCTCATAACCACAACAGATGAAAAGCTCACGGTCGTTGCCGAAAAAGTGGGCTTTAGCGACGTGAGCTATTTTTCAAATGTTTTCAAAAAGTATTATGGTATTTCGCCTCGTAGCATGAGCAAGGGTTAATTCTGGAATCGTCTTGCGGCTTCTCTGACCTGGGCAGAAGCTGCAAGGAATGCTTCCGCAACCTTTGGATCAAAGTGCGTTCCTGAATCTTCTTTTATTATTTCCATTGCTTTGTCAAAAGAGAAAGCGTCTTTATATACTCTCTTGGATATAAGAGCATCAAATACATCTGCAACAGCCATTATTCTTGCTGAAAGAGGAATATCCTCACCTGAAAGTCCTTCAGGATAACCTTTTCCATTCCATTTTTCATGATGATACTTGGCAATATTTTTGGCCTCGCCAAGGAAATTTGAGCCTGGGAGAGTAGAGATGCACTGTTCAATGACCTGGGCACCATAGGTGGTGTGCTGTTTCATTATTTCAAATTCTTCGTCAGTAAGTTTTCCAGGCTTATTTAATATTGAATCAGATATCCTGATCTTGCCTATATCATGAAGAGGTGCTGATTTTATTACACTATCGATGTACTCATCTGTAAGGACATCAGTGTAATAGCCCATCTCACGCATCTTGTACATTATGATGCCAGTATAGGTGGCGGTTTTTCTGATATGATCGCCTGTGGAGGAGTCTCTGTTCTCAACAAGGTCAGCAAGAACCATGATAAGCTTGGTCTGAACTTCGTCCAGATCCTTGGACTTTTGCAACATGGAGCTATAGTTGATCATGTTTTCTTCAACGGTCTGAAGAAAAGCAAAATACAGATTTTCTATTTCATCACCAGTGTGAATGCTAAGGTTTCTTACGTTTTCTACATTTTGAATTCTTGCACTTTCACCGGAATAGTCAAAGGCATCTGCAGTTTTAACAATGGCATTTACAGGATATATAATGTGATACTCTGAGAACCATAATCCTGCTGTGATGATCATGATCATAAAGCCTGCGCAAAGAGATAACAGTTTTAAGAGGAACTGTTTTTCATATATCTGAAAATCCTCCATGGACACGTCAACGCCTGCATAGCAGATGCAGTTGCCACTACTGTCGTAAACTGGTGACAGAGATGTCAGGAAATATCCTATGTTTTCATCATCCGTTATATAAGGGTCAAATTCTTCTCCGGCAATCAGTTGGTCTACATAAGGATAAACTGACTTGTCAAAATCCACATGCGTTCCAGGGTCTTCGCCTTTTGTTTCCTCTGTATCAAGGTCAAATACAACTGTGTAGCCGTCTTCGCTGACCTTATACACAAAAATGTAGTGAATGCTTGGAGTTATGTAACTTACGTTGTACAAAAGATTTTCGGTTTTGGTGTAGCCAGCTGCGTTTTCTCCAAGTCTTATGTAGGAGTCAACTCTGTCAGGCTCAATGGTACTGGCAATAAGCCTTGATATACCCTGTGCCTCTTCTTTGTATTTGTCTTCCATGTATGAAACAAAGAGCATACGGCTCATGATTGATATTACCAGAGTGATTGCAATACAGGTAAGGCTCAGGCCGATAATGATCTTTGTTTTAACAGACATTTTTCTCCAGGAAGGAACTGTGATTTTCTTGAGTTCACTGGAGCTAAGTGGTTTCTGGAGCCAGCCTATATTCTGGATATCATTTTTAAAGCCTGCAGGGAAGAGCTTTATAATAAGTATCGCAACGATAGCACTAAGGCTTTTATCAACAAGATGTACAAAGAAGTTGCTGATAGAATGTGCGACAAAAAAGTTTAATCCATAATTATCCATGAAGAAGATGACGATGTTATCTATCATTCCATCATGGTGAGGAGAGTTGTTGCCTTGAGCATAGGTAATAATGCTTCCAAGAAAACTGTCGCATAGCGAAACCAGTAGTATCCACGGAACAAACAGTTTGATGAAAGGGACCTTTTTTTCCTGATAAATCCTTACTATAAAGGTAACGGTAAGGGCAATGAGGATGTTTAGAACTACGTAGTAGACAGAAGGTGGGGCAGTTACAAAGAATATAATATTTGTACTGAGCGCAACTAATACTCCTGGGAAATAGCCGCCAATTGCTGCAGCTACCATAGTGCCTATGGTATCCAGGAACAGTAGTTTTTTCAAATATGTATTTGCACAGTCGTTAAAGAACATGTTTAAAATTATGCCAAAAAAAAGGAGAAGGAATAGCTTAGACCATTTTTTGACAAATTTTTTGCTAAATTTATACATATTTTCCCTCATACGAAATCATATGTATATTTTACTCCTAAAGTGGATTGCGAATATTAAATATTGATAAAATAAGTATTATTTTACGATACACAGATGCTGTCAGGAGTTTTAGCTGATCAAATGCTCCAAAGTCTCAAACAATATGTCTGGCTCTATTGGCTTGGACAGATGTGCGTTGAGACCTGCCTGAAGGCTTCGCTGAACATCTTCGTCAAAGGCATTTGCTGTAAGGGCAATGATTGGAATTGTAGCTGCATCTTCTTTATTAAGGGCACGAATTTTGGCTGTGGCTGTCAGACCGTCCATTTCAGGCATACGCATATCCATCAGGATTGCATCATAATAGTGCTCCGGGTGAGATTCAAACATTTCCAGAGCTATTTTGCCATTTAATGCATGCTCTGCTGTGACTTTGCGCATCTCCAAAAGGCTCATAAGTATCTGGGCATTAACCTCCATATCTTCTGCCAAAAGAACCCTGCGTCCTTCAAGTTCAGCTTTGTGCTGAGAGACCTCCTTGGTCTGGTCTTTTTTCTTAAGAGCCTTTTTAAATTCCTCGATCAGATCTGCTGAAAACAGCGGTTTGGAAATAAAGCTGTCAACGCCTGCAGCAGTTGCTTCCTCATAGACATCATCCCAGTTATAGGCTGTAAGGAAGATGATTGCAGTGGTGTCGCCGATGACGGAACGTATACGGCGCGTTGTTTCGATGCCATCCATATCCGGCATCTTCCAGTCAACAATGATCAGGTTGTAAGGCATCTGCCTTGCATGAGAGAGCTTGATCAGTTCCAGGGCTTCCTGACCTGAAAGGGCAATATCTGAGGAGATTCCAGCCTGGTCAAGTACAAGCTTTGCCTGATCGCATGCGATAGAGTCATCATCAATTACAAGTACGCGCATATCCTGTGGGCGTATTTCTATTTCTGAATTGCTTGTGCTCTTTTTGTCTGAGTCAATTAAAGTTACATTTACTGTAAAGGTTGTTCCAACATTTTTTTCACTCTCTACCTGAATCTCGCCATTCATCATGTCAATAATGCGCTTGGTAATGGCCATTCCAAGACCGGAGCTGCCGTATTTGTTGGTAGAGCCTGAGTTTTCCTGGCTGAAGGCATCGAATATCTTTGACAGGTAGTCTTTACTCATGCCGATTCCGGTATCACTGATTGTAAATTTTAGGTTGGACTTTCCTGAGAAGCCGCCTGTTTTCTCAACTCTGAATTCGACTTTTCCTCCTTCAGGAGTAAATTTTACAGCGTTACCAAGTATGTTTATAAGAACCTGTCTGAGCTTTGTGCTATCGCCTACGTAGAAGTCGCACAGATTGCCGATTACGTTGCAGTTATAGGTAAGTCCTTTTTCCTGACACTGTCCTGTAAAGATTACATTGATCTGATCCATGAGCTCAGAGAAAGAGAATTCTTCGTTATTCAGAGTCATCCTTCCGGATTCAATTCTGGACATATCAAGAATATCGTTTATCAGGCTTAGAAGGTGATGAGCGCTGGTACCGATTTTTTCCAGATAATCTTTTATGGTAGGAGAGAGTTCAGGCTCATTTAATGCAAGGGTATCAAGACCTATGATGGCATTCATTGGGGTACGGATTTCGTGGCTCATGCTGGAGAGAAAGACTGTTTTGGCACGGCTTGCCTCTTCAGCGGTTTTAAGTGCATCACTAAGTGCCTGATTCTTGGCAAGGGAGTCTCTCATATCATGGTCAATATCTGTAAAGCCTACGCCAACAGAACGAATGATATCGTCTTCTCTGGATTTTTCTGTGTTGGCGTCAGCCATTCTAAGCATTTCGTAGCTTTCCTGACCGTCCTTTATGGTCAGATAACGAAGAGCAATTATAGATTCACTGGCAAGGCCTTTGCGTATGCTTTCGGGCTTTATGAATTCAAGGAAGGCATCTCTGTAATCCTCTGCAACAGTGGTCATGGCATAGTCTGTAAATACTTTTGTGAATTCAAATTTTTCATTTGATGCAAAGTCGTTTTCAGAATCGTTTCGATAGCAGATTGCAGAGTCTTTTTCCAGATTGACATAATAAACGCTGCGGTAGTCTGAGGCCAGGGCATTTATCATGCTGTCCTGCTGAGCGCGAGCCTTTTCCTGGTTTAGCAGTTCTTCCTGAAGAGCAAGGCGTTCCTCAAGCTCCTGCTGCATAAGCTCGGAGGTCTCGGCATCCATGGTGAGCTTCATGGCCTTTTTTGTCTGAATGATCATAATAACGAATACTATGGTCAGAACCAGTGCGGTTATAAGAGACATGAACAGGCTTCGATTTACAATGCCTTTGGAAATTGTATCAATCTGGTCGCTGATAACGCTTTCGCGGATCAGGTATGTAAGCATCCAGTTTGTCTTGTGTATTGGCACGTAGTACATGGTTTCTGTGATGCCGTTATAGGTAAAGGATGCAACACCTGAGTTATTTTGTGCAAAATCCTGTCTCATGCTGCCAAGGTCATAGCCATCTTCAAAGGTTGCATTTGCGAGAGCTGTCAGGAGATTATCTTCGCTGGCAAGACCTCCAAGGACCATGTTTGTAAGGGATTCGCCATCAGGGGTATAAATGTTACAGAAGGTTGTTCCGTTTGAGCCGGACTGGAAGGAGATAGATTCCAGCATTGTTGACATATCTATTTCCATAAAGCAGACTAATAGATGAGTATTTTCGAAAGGAAGACGGTCAGTAGGCATGGCGATAACAACTTTTATGTCATCGGTGCCCTGATTCTTGAGAGATATCTCAGGACTTGAGAGCGTTTGGTAGTCAATGTCATATTGATCAATGTCTGATCGGGTGCCTCTTGAAGTATATATAAGGCCTGTTTCGTCTATAAAGGCAAATTTTTCCAGACTATAGAGCTGCTTCATATGAAGCTGGTAGGCCTGAAGGCTTTCCAAACTGCTGAGGTCTTCAGAAGTTATGAGCCCTATAGCTACATCAAGATCACTTATATAGTCATTTAGTGTTGAAGAAACAACTTCTTCACGTCTGCCTGCAAGCTCATCAAGATAGAACAGGCTGACATTTCGTACAGCTGTCTCAGTGTCTTTGCTGGCATTACGACCAGACCATATAGTGCCTATCACCAGAATCAGTGCCACAATCAGACTGCCAATGATTGCGACAAACATTGCCTTTTTATTGCCTGACTTCATACTTGGCTCCCCTTTATTTTGATATAATCACATATATGTTTAATTATACTATAGTTAACGGTATTGCGCTACAAAAGTAGGCAGGGTGGTCCCTAGGGACGGGGTTTGTGGTCCATTTTACAGATTCTTTTTATTGTTGTCGCTGATAAATCCATAAGTCGCGACACTTGCTTTACCGTAAGCCCCTTTTTCCGAAGGATTCTAACATAATCATTGCGCTGAGCTTTATTTAAGGTACTCACTTCAGAGGTTGATGAAAAACCTGTCAACGACCTAAAAACAGCCATAGCGCGGTCGTCATTTAAAAAATGGATTGTTTCACGATGATCATTTGTGAATAGATCATTATCTGAGGAAATCTGTTCTGTTGCAAAGTAGTGAAGTAGAGAATCCTTTGAACCGCTGATATTGTAAGCAAAGTCTACATCGACCAAAGAGTTTTTTGCACCATAATACTCGTTAAAACTGCTCCAGCGATATTCTGAAGGATGACGACAAATGTTAGCTTTGACGGGATTGTTATGAATGTAAGGAAGTACAGATAAGAAAGAGCTGTTATTCTCGATTGCTACACTATAGAAACGATCCTGAAAAAGATGTCCCGAGCGACAGTACTTATTGTTGTACCATCTGACAAATTTGGTTCCAAGGCTCTGAAAGAAACTCGCTAAATATTCTGGGGATGAATGGATTAAAATATGTATATGATTATCCATTAAACAATACGCATATATCTGGCTATCATATTTCTTTACACAATCTGCTAAAACAAATAGGAATTTTTGGTAATCGGAATCGTCTTCAAAGATGATGTGCTGATTAACAGAACGAAGTATGATATGATATATGCCAGTTGAACTCATAATTCTGGGTTTTCTTGGCATAATTACTCCTAAAAGAAAAATTGATTTAAAAATACTTTATGAAGTATAAACGGTTTGTGAGGAAAAAACAATATGAAATTTGAAAATGGACCTATAACCCCGTCCCCAGGGACCATTCGCATACTTTTCGTCTGCCACGGGAAGAAAAAATTATTCTCCGAGCTTATACTGTCCTGTCCGAATCGCCGCAATGGTGCCACCATCTATCAGTAGGTCTGTTCCATTGATAAATCCGGAATGTTCTCCAAGCAGGAATGCTCCGGCTTCTGCAATTTCATCAGAAGAACCAGCCCTCATAGCTGCTGATGCGTCAATCATTTTCTGGTAGCCTTCTCCAGCTGCTGCAAACTCGTCGTAGGCAAGAGGCGTGACGATAACACCGGGACTGATTGTATTGATCCTCGCCCTGCGTTCTTTCCATGAGGTCGCCGCTGCCTTCTGGACCTGAAGGTGATTGATGCGTTTAGCAATCATGTACGCAAATCCCACATTCTGTAAAGCAACATTTTTTATGATTGGCAGATCCATAAGCTCATCCGGCGTTGCTGAAAGGATAGCCTGTTCATCCTCTTCGGGTATCCGATACATATAACCCGTCTGACTGGATACTACAAGTCCTGCGCCGCCTTCGGCCATAACCCTTCCAAAGGCATCCAGCGCATAGCCCGTTCCGACTCCATCAAGTTTGATGATATGCTCCGGGTTTGCCTGATTCGGAGATGCTCCGGCCGTATCAATGAAATACTTGACGGGACCTAAGTTTGCCGCTTCCTGTGCAAACGCTTCTATGGAATCCTTTTCCAGCGCGTTTACTATCATAGTCTCCACTGTGTATCCACTGTACTGAAAATCATGAGAAACCTTCTCCAGATTCTTATCGCTGATGTCGCCCAGTAACAAGGTTCTTCCAGCAGCTAATCTTCTCGCGATTGCTGTTCCCATACTTCCTGCACCAAGAAGTGCTATGACTTCTTTCTTTTCATTCCTATCAAAGATCATTGATATTGTCCTCCTTAAACATAACAGCTAAGCCAACTACTATTTACATTTTCAAAATGCGAGTTCATTCTTTTAAACCAGTCCATTTGTTGCAAACCACTTCTTAACATCATCCTTGGAGTCTTCCGCTTTGCTTCCAGTGATAGCAAGACCGCTCTGTACATCAGCGCCTTTTGCATACTTTTTGATGTCGCTTTCGCTTGCCCCCATACCGCTTCCTTCATTTGTACAAAGAGGAAGGATTGTCTTTCCTGTAAAATTAAAGTTCTCAAGGAAGGTAACTACTGCCATGGGCATTGTTCCCCAGTAATTGGGATAGCCAAGAACTATGGTGTCATATCCGTCTATATTATCAGGTATTGATACCAGCTCGGGTCGGTTACCTTCTCTCAGATCCTTTTTAGCCTCATCGATACAGGTCATATAAACCGGCGAATAAGGATTCTTCATTTCTATTTTGAATGTATCCGCATCGACGAGTTTCTTCATGTGTTCAACTACGATTTCCGTATTCCCGATCTTTACATATCTCATTGCGCCACCAAAGTAGTTCTCATCTGCTCTTGAAAAGAAAGCTATCAAAATCTTAGCCACTTCAATATCCTCCATTAGAAACTGTTTATATGCTTTTTCCTGTGTTTGTATCCCATTTCCTGTTTACATTCTCTCACGAGGTTTATAGAATATCCAATAGAAAGACTACATACCGTATTTAATTTTTAAATAACATGTATACAGATACTTCTATCAGGAGCAACTTCAATCGGTTTAGGGGATACCATCATGAATACAAAACAGATAGATTATTGCATAGAACTTGCCAGGACACAGAGCTTTTCCCGTAGCGCAGAAAACATGTTTGTGAGCCAGCCAACCTTTTCCTATCAGATAAAGCTGTTGGAAGAAGAAGTTGGTTTTTATATCTTTGAACGGAATGGAAAGGGCGCCAACCTCACTCCAGCGGGAGAACAGTTTGTTTCATACCTGACTTCCATGCGCGAGGACATGAAAAGAGCCATCGAGCAGGGGCAAAACTTCAGCGCCAGGTACAGGGAAAACATCTCTATTGGCCTGGTGGTAAGACAGGCTCTTTACTTTCTTCCTGAAGCAATAAGACTATTCGAAAAGAAAGCTCCCAGAGTACAGATTACACCAATGTTCCATTATGATAACGGGCTTGACCGCTTTCTCAAAAATGAATGCGACATGGTTTTTGCATTAGAAGAACAGACAAAACAGCTCGCAGGCAGTATAGTCCACGAGTTGTTTGAGAGTCATATTTATTTGATTACTGATAGGAATGATCCCCTGGCAAAAAAGAACCTTATAACGGATGAAGATATCTACGGACAAACCCTTATGGTAGGCGGTGGTTCACCTGCGCTGCTAAGATCGGTTCAACAAAAAATCATATCCTCAGGAAAAATCAAATACTTCAACAGTCCTGATTATGACACAACTCTTACAAATGTTGCTGCAGGTCGCGGAATATGTCTTGCCCCGGGATTCCTTAACGACCACAGCGGCCAGTTCGCCTGGATTCCATACGACTGCAAGGAAACCTTCAAATGCGTTCTCCTGACGCATAAAACCGACCAAAGAGAAAGTGTCAGGAGCTTTTTACAACCTTATTCGGGTAGGAAATGAACAGGTAACAGCGGAATTGTTAAAAATGACCGAATAAGCTCTCGATAGGGAAAAATGATAAAAAAGTTTGACTAATATGAAACATATATTTTATACTATCTGTGTGTTTACTATACCCAAAAATCGGGAAGCAAAACGTCTATAGGATTATTAAAAAGCTCAAACTCCTTGAAGTTTGGGCTTTTTTGATGACCTAAAATATTTTTTCAGTAATCAAAAGCTTACAGATGGTTTTGACATGATTAAAAAATTCCCGATTTTTTCCCGGTAGTAAATACTCAAAATATAATTTCGAATTCAGCTGTTTTAAGGAGGTGGTGTATCAATGACAAAGACATAGCGTATTAAGAATGTGGATAACTCGGCTTCGTGTGTCCAAAACATACTACAGTGTTCTGATATGGACATTCGGGAAGTATGAAAATCAGAATTCCAGAAATGTTTATTTAACATTTCCGGTTATGTCTCATGAACACAGTAATAAGACTGAGAAAAACAAAACTGATTCTAATAATACTAATCTTATCCTATCTAGAGGATGATGGATTCGATAAGGATAGTAAAGCATCAAAAATTTATCATAAGCGTCAGCTTGTAGGCAACGTATGTCTATAAGTATGGCGCTTTTTCTATTGCCTAAAGGAGGAACAGCATAAATGAGAGAATATGTAGATGGTATTTATATCAAGCTAAAACCGGAAGAAAGGGAATTGATAAAAAACAAAATGAAAGAGGCAGTATTTACATTGAAGATATTAAGGATATACAGGTTGGTCAGGAGCAACTGATTGGTCTGCTAAAGGGAATATATCATAGCCTAGCAAACTTATAAAAATATGCATTTTTAAAACGGAGTTTTTTCATCAAAGAAAAATTTGTTTTTTTAACAGCTCCGAGCAAAGCGAGGTTCTCAGGGTTTGGGATGGTGCATTGAGCTGATCGTAAATAAGCATGTTACAAAGGTGATTTATCCGGGACTTCCGGAGCATCCGGGCTATGAAATAATGAAAAAACAGGCAAGAGGCTTTGGCGCAATGCTTACTTTCGAGGTTGAAAGCGAGGAGTTTGCAAGAGAAATCCTTAAGAATGTGCAGCTTATCTATTTTGCTGAAAGCCTTGGAGGGACAGAGACACTTATCACATATCCTGTTACTCAGACACATGCAGATGTGCCAAAGGATATTCTTGAAAAAAATGGAATAAATGCAAGAACACTCAGGTTATCTGTGGGAATCGAAGGTATTGGAGATTTGATCTGCGTATTCAACAGAGTTTTTTCTTTTGCGGCAAAATCTTGTGGTAAATGATGAAAACATTTAGCTGTTTCGCTGATATTGTTGACAAATATATGCCTTAAAAGTAGGATTTGATAAAACATATGATTTGCGAGGAGGCGTAAATGAGTCAAGTAAGAAGCAGCTTGTTGGAGCTTATTGGAAATACACCTATTGTGAACTTAAGTCGCTATGCAGAAGCGGCAGGAGTGACAAATGCAAATATTTGGGGTAAGCTTGAGTATTTTAATCCTGCCGGAAGTGTCAAAGATCGAATTGCACTTGCAATGATTGAAGATGCAGAGAAAAAGGGGCTTATCAAACCTGGCGCAACTATTATAGAACCTACCTCGGGCAATACAGGAATTGGTCTTGCAGCTGTAGCCGCAAGAAAGGGATATAAGGCTTTGTTTACACTTCCGAATACCATGAGTGTTGAAAGAAGAAATCTATTAAAAGCTTATGGAGCAGAACTTGTCTTAACTGAAGGTACTAAGGGAATGAAAGGCGCAATAGCTAAGGCAAATGAATTGCACGAAGAGATTGAAGGCTCAGTAATCCTTGGTCAGTTTGTAAATCAGGCAAATCCTGCTGTTCATAAGGCTACAACCGGACCGGAAATATGGGAACAGACAGAAGGTGCTGTTGATATTTTCGTCGCCGGTGTAGGCACTGGTGGAACAATTACCGGTGTAGGTGAGTTTCTCAAAGAAAAGAATCCTGATATCAGGATAGTTGCAGTTGAACCTGCCGGAAGCCCTGTTTTATCAAAGGGAACGCCGGGTGGACATAAGATTCAGGGAATAGGAGCCGGCTTTGTTCCGGAAGTATTAAATACTTTTGTCTATGATGAAGTAATAGATGTTGAAGACGCTGATGCCTTTGAAGAAGGCAAGAGATTTGCGGTTACAGAAGGAGCTCTTGTAGGTATTTCCTCCGGTGCCGCTTTGAAAGCGGCAGTAATACTTGCCGGTAGAGAAGAAAATAAGGGTAAGAATATCGTAGTTCTTTTGCCTGATTCAGGTGACAGATATCTCTCAACGCCCTTATTTGCTGAGTAAAATAAAAACGAAAAAATAGCCGTTGAACGTAAAAGTTCACGGCTATTTTTATATGGTGTAGTCATCAAAACTGTTTTCATTACGAATGTATTCATTAACGGATTTCCCCATAGTATCCTTGAAAACTCTAAGAAAATAGTGAAAATCCTTATATCTTAACTTGGTTGCAATGTCTTCAAATGCAAGGTCCGTATAGTTTATCAGATACTCAGCCCTGTGCATTTTAAGCAATGATACAAGCTGCGAAAAACGCATTGGAGATTTTTTGCTGAAAAGATTACTTAGATAAGTGTGATTTAAATAGAACAAATCAGCTATGGTTGTAAGCTTTAAGTCATCCTCCGGGTGCTTTAACAGATAAATATTTATTTTTGCAAGCATAGGATCATCAAATTTTGGGTTTAACTGGACGTATTTTTCAAACAAATAAGTGAATTTGCGTAGATAGAAGTCCGCAAAATCATCAGGGTTTGATAACTCAAGGTAATCGATCTGCTCATGGAAATTCTTTGGAACATATAGTTCCATCCACTCATGACGGGCAAAAACACCTTCGATGACCGAAAGAAATAATTTATTAGCAATAATATCAGGGTGCTTATTATCCTTATTGGGAGAATTATATAATGAGTGAATCATCATCTGCATATTTTCAAGCGCCTGCGGATTACGGCGTTCGAAGAAAGCCAGCAGTTTATTAACATGACCAGTATTAAAACTGACAAAGGGTTGAGCGTTGATACTAAGCTGCTGTTTTTTCATTCTTTCAAGCTCTTTAGCAGCTCGCACAAAAAGATTTGACATATCCTGCTGTGAAACCGGCTTGGGAAGGTAGTCAAATGCTCCGTAAATGAAGCCTTCTCTTGCATATGAAAAGGTAACGATATCGCTGACAAATACTACCAAAGGAGGCTGGTTATTTATATGTACCTGCTTAAGCAGCTGTAATCCATCAGATAAAGTGAGATTGATTTCGGTAAGAATGAGATCATACGCATTATTACGAATAAGTTCAAGAGCTTCTCGTCCGTTAGCGGCGGTTGCAACGCATTCAAAACCATCAAATTCTTCGGATTCTATTTTCCAAACGGGTAGGTTTAATAACGCTGCCAAGGAAAATTCCTGAGGTTCTACTATCAAGACCTTGTACAATTCCCCCACCTCCTCTCTATAACTTATAAAGATAATATTCTAGGTATTGTATTTCTAAATAATTACTAAATCAAGGGAAAATATTTTGATTATTTTTGAGAAAATTTTTGATTTATGTAAAAAAATAATTCCTATAAGGTTTGTTTAATTTCATTATCTTTTTACACGTGCTAGTATCATATTATCAAAAAGGACACGGACAGAATAAAAAATTTAATCGGAGAATATGAAAATGGCGGACATTAAGGAAAGCGCATTAGAACTTATTGGGGGTACACCCATTATAAAATTAAATGGTTACAGTAAAAAGGCAGGAGTAACAAATGCAACACTTCTTGCAAAACTTGAGTATCTTAATCCGGCCGGCTCAGTAAAGGACAGAGTAGCACTTAGCATGATAGAGGATGCTGAAAAGAGCGGAAAGCTTAAACCCGGTGCTACAATCATTGAGCCAACCAGTGGAAATACAGGTATCGGACTTGCAGCAGTTGCAGCAGCTAAGGGATATAGAGCAATTCTTACACTTCCTGATACCATGAGTGTTGAAAGAAGAAATCTTCTTAAAGCTTATGGAGCAGAAATTGTTCTTACTGAAGGCTCAAAAGGTATGAAGGGCGCTATCGCAAAGGCTGAAGAGCTTGAAAAAGAGATTGAAGGTTCAGTCATTCTTGGCCAGTTTGTAAACCCTGCAAACCCTGCAATTCACAGATCAACAACCGGTCCTGAAATCTGGGAACAGACAGATGGAAAAGTTGATATTTTTGTAGCCGGTGTTGGTACAGGCGGAACAGTCACAGGTGTAGGTGAGTTCTTAAAGGAAAAGAATCCTAACGTAAAGGTTGTAGCTGTTGAGCCGGCAACAAGCCCTGTTTTATCAAAGGGAGAGTCTGGACCTCATAAGATTCAGGGAATCGGTGCAGGATTTGTTCCTGAAACCCTTAACACAAAGATTTACGACGAAGTAATCGCTATTGATAATGATGACGCATTTGCTGAAGGTAAGAAGTTCGCAATTTCAGAAGGAATCCTTGTAGGTATTTCTTCAGGTGCAGCACTTAAAGCAGCAACAATCCTGGCTCAGAGAGAAGAGAACAAGGGTAAGAACATTGTAGTCCTTCTTCCTGACTCAGGTGACAGATATCTTTCTACACCACTTTTTGCTAACTGATAGTAATGCTTTGCAATAGATATCCACCTTGCCAGTGGAATTAACATTGCTAACCAAATGTATTTTCTATAATAAAAAATCTCCTTAAAAAGATAGCTCCAGGACTCATTTGTCCGGGAGCTATTTCCATGTCAGAAGAAATAAGAAAAATAATTCAATTGAGGTCATCTTTGCTGGAGCTATTTTTAGATGACCTAGGGGGACGGGTTAGTGGTCCATTTTACAAAGCCTCTTTACTGTGGTTGCGGAAAGATCCATAAGTCTAGCCACCTGTTTTATTGTTAAGCCTTTTTCTCGCAATCTGCGAACATATTCATCTCTTCTAGTTTTCCCAATAGTAATCGCATCTGAGGTTGATGCTAAACCTGTTACCGACTTGAAAATCGATAAAGCTTTTTCATCAGTTAAAAAATGTACGGCTTCACGATGATCGTTCATAAACAATTCGTTCTCTGTAGATATCTGTTCCTTTGAAAAAAAGTGAAGTAGCGCCTCTTTAGAACCGCTGATGCTGTATGCAAAGAGCACGTTTACTAATGGATTTTTTGCCCCATAGTAAGCGTTATAGCTGCTCCAACGATATTCAGAAGGGTAACGAATGATGTTTGCTTTGACGGGATTGTTATGAATGTAGACTAATGCTGATAAGAAAGCGTTGTCATTTTCAATTGCAACACTGTAGAAACGATCTTGAAAAAGGTGCCCGCTGCGCGAGTATTTACTATTGTACCATCTGACAAATCTGGTTCCCAGACTTTGAAAAAAGCCTGACAGACCATCTGGCATCGATTGAAGCAAAAGGTGTATGTGGTTATCCATGAGACAATATGCATATATCTGTACATCATATTTCTTTACACAATCTGATAAAACAAACAGGAATTTTTGGTAATCGGAATCTTCTTCAAAGATGATATGCTGATTAACAGAACGAAGTATGATATATGCCAGTTGAACTCACAATTCTGGGTTTTCTTGGCATAATTACTCCTATATGAATTCTGAATAGAAAAAATACGTTTTGCATTATATATGATATGAAAAGGGAAAGCAATATGAATTTGAAAAATGGACCACTAACCCCATCCCAATGTCATTTAGATAGCAAAAATCATAATAACAGTATATTATTATAGGTATGATAAATCCAAACAAAATATATCCAGTTCTCGGGTTTACGGTCAAAA
>JAZRKG010000181.1:0-22515 GCA_045646185.1 Butyrivibrio sp. | reverse complement strand
ACATATTCCTATCGCGCGAGTGCGCATCCTTAGCGGAGCGTTTTTTATATCATAGGAAAGCAATTTCCTATGATACAAAAAAAAGCGATGAAGTTGGATAACCAACTTCACCGCTTTAAGCGTCGTCATGAAAAAATTATTTTCTAAGACCAAGATCAGCAATAAGCTTACGATATCTCTCGATATCCTTCTCTTTGAGGTATGCAAGAAGTGCACGTCTCTGACCTACCATCTTAAGAAGACCTCTTCTTGAGTGGTGATCCTTTGGGTTAGCTGAAAGGTGCTCGTTAAGCTCCTTAATTCTCTCTGTAAGAACTGCTACCTGTACCTCTGGTGAACCTGTGTCGCCAGCTGTTCTTGCAAACTTGTTAATAATCTCTGTTTTCTTTTCCTTGCTTATCATATCTTTTCTCCTTTTAATCAATTCGCCGTATACACAGAAATGGTTGGAGTGTCCGATTTCCAAGTATCGGTGTTCCGATTAGTATAAATTTAACTACATAAATTTATCATATAATTCTTCTTCTGTAAAGTATTTATTTCCTGCTTCTATATCACTTTGCATCTGCCGAGTCAGTGATTCTACACCATCAAAGTGCATTTCAGGACGCCTGAAACACAGAAGTTCAACCTCAATGAATTTACCATAGATATCTTCATTAAAATCATAAATATAGGTTTCAACTCCCATCTGCTTTTCATTTGAAACAGTTGGTTTAAAACCTATATTTGTCATGCCTTTATATGTTTTGCCCTCTAAAACCACGTAGGAGTAATATACTCCGTTAGGCGGAAGAAGCTTAACAGGTTCAGGAATAATATTTACTGTTGGAACGCCAATTGTATGTCCAAGGCTCTTTCCATGCTGGATTATGCCGCTGATGTAATAAGGTGTTCCAAGCAGCTCTCTGACCTTCTTCATATCACCCTGCGCAATAGTTTCTCTAACATAGGTAGAACTAATCTCTCTTCCATCAGAGTATTCTACTTTGTTGATAATATCTGACTCGTAGCCGTATACTTTTCCTTTTTCTTCCAGGAGCTTGTAATCGCCTTTTCCCTTGTTACCAAAAGACACATCTACTCCTGCAGCAATGAAACCAACATTCAGTTTATCAACCAGAATATCTTTAATAAAATCCTCCGGTTCTATAGCTGCACTTTCAAAGGTAAGAGGGAATTCAATCAGATAATCAATAACACCCATTTTTTCAAAATAGCGGCGTTTTTCTTCTTTAGTTGTAAGCTCGGGTACTGGTTTTCCAGAAAAAAGAGCTGCAGGCGAAGGATCAAAGGTAAAGATAACAGTTTTTAATCCCTCTTTTTTCCTCGCAGCAAGGGCCATTATTATCTTCTGATGTCCCATATGAATGCCATCAAATTTGCCAATAGCCAGCGCTGTTTTGAATTCTATATTTAATTGATCTAAATTCGTTATTATTTCCATAAAAAATTAGTGCCTTAATCATTTTGTTTCGTAGAAAAATTTTTCCACTTTGAACAGCCTGGTTCGTCCGTCATAAGCATAAATACCAAAGAAGTTATCATCATTATCGTAAATTCGTATTCTGGTACCATCTGGATATTCACTATCTTTTTCCACAACATCCTGCTCATCTGCCAGGTGCTCATCCACAATATCAGAGGTTTTAAATGGATTACCATTTTTAAGCTTAGGAAGGAACTCATCCTTTATATGAGCAAAATCAAGATCCTTAAAAAGAACTTCTGTAGGCTTAATGGTGCTATCAAGCAGGTTATCATCGCGAAGCTTTTCAACCTGATCAAGAGTAACTGCATCCTCCAAATGAAAGCTACCAACAGCAGTTCTTGTAAGATGAGCCATGGTCGCTCCGCAGCCAAGTCTCTGTCCAATATCATGGCACAAAGTCCTTATATATGTTCCCTTTGAGCACTTTACTTCCATGGTAAAAATGCCATCACTAAGAAGCTTACTATCATCAAGAATAGAAATTGCATCAATGTGAATCCTGCGTGGCTTTCGCTCCACAGTTTTCCCCTCTCTTGCAAGTTCATAAAGCTTTTTTCCACCAATCTTTATTGCAGAATACATTGGAGGAATCTGATCATAATCTCCAACAAAGGCCTGAACTGCCTCGTGCAGCTCTTCCTTTGATACGTTCACTTCTGATGTTGCAAGTACATTACCGGAAATATCCTGAGTATCTGTCTCTACTCCGAGCTTACATACTGCAATATATTCCTTATCATGGTCTGTAAGCATATCGCACAGCTTTGTTCCATTACCAAGGCATATTACAAGTACCCCTACCGCATCCGGGTCCAATGTCCCTGTATGGCCTATCTTTTTCTGGTGCAAAATACCACGAAGTCTGGCAACCACATCACTTGATGTATAGCCAGCCTCTTTATAAATATTTATCAGTCCGTTATATGTATTTGGCATATACTCACTCTTCGTCTTCTGATATTTCTTCGTCTGCCTCGCCACGAGCTTCTCTTGCCTTGGCATCTGCAGCTGCTACCTCATCAATCTTCTTAGACATATTGATAGCATATTCGATAGAGTCATCCAAAATAAATCTAAGCTCTGGAGTATATCTCATGTTTAACTCTTTTGCCAGAGTAGATCTGATATAACCTGTAGCACTCTTTAAGCCTTCCATTGTGCGGGCTCTGTCTTCATCATCACCCATTACTGTGATCCATACCTTACAGGTCTTAAGATCTGGTGCCACTTCCACATCCATAACTGAAGTCATCGGACTGATACGAGGGTCCTTACTAAATCTGATAGCTTCAGAAATAACTTTCATAACTTCACCGTTTACACGGATATTTTTAATACTGTTTTTTCTCATTAATTTTATTCTCCATATGAAAACGCAACAGATTGAACTAATACTTCAATCTGTTGCTTTTAGCGTTTACTGCTGATATAGTTGCAGCTTCACGTCTTATTCTCTAGGAACCTCAACCATAATGTATGCTTCTACCTGATCAAGCTCGTGGATCTGATCAAATCCGTCAAATACAAGACCACATTCATAGCCTTCTCTAACGTCCTTAACATCATCCTTAAATCTCTTAAGAGATGCAAGATCACCTTCGAAGATCTGCTCGCCATCTCTTGATACACGAACCTTACAATCCTTCTGAATCATACCATCAAGTACCATAGCACCTGCGATATTACCAACCTTAGAAGCCTTGAAGATCTGACGAATCTCAGCATGTCCGATAACCTTTTCCTCATAGATAGGAGCAAGCATACCCTTCATAGCTGCATCTACATCTTCGATAGCCTGGTAGATAACCTTGTAAAGCTTGATTTCAACGCCTTCACGCTCTGCAATGCTCTTTGCTGTTGCATCTGGTCTTACATCAAAACCAATGATGATAGCGTTTGAAGCTGAAGCAAGAGTAACATCAGATTCATTAATGGCACCAACACCACAGTGAATAACCTTTACCACAACTTCATCATTTGAAAGCTTAACAAGACTCTGCTTAAGTGCTTCTGCACTACCCTGAACGTCTGCCTTGATGATAATTTCAAGATCCTGAAGCTTACCTTCCTCAATCTTTGAATACAGATCATCAAGTGACATCTTAGCCTTAGTCTCTTCAATAAGGTCCTTCTTGTGCTGCTGCAGATATGTATTAGCATACTGTTTAGCCTGCTTATCACTTTCATGTCCTACAAGTACTTCACCTGCGTTAGGAACATCTGAAAGACCAAGAATCTCAACTGGCTGTGAAGGAAGAGCTTCTTTAAGTCTCCTACCCTTATCATCTACCATGGCTCTTACTTTACCTGAGCTTGCGCCTGCAGAAATAAAGTCACCAACATGAAGAGTACCCTTCTGGATAAGGATATTAGCAACAGGACCACGTCCCTTATCAAGCTTGGCCTCAAGTACAAGACCTCTTGCCTGTCTGTTAGGATTAGCCTTAAGTTCAAGAATCTCTGCTGTAAGAAGAACTGTCTCAAGAAGAGTATCAATTCCTTCTCCAGTCTTAGCAGAAACAGGAACAAATTCTGTCTGTCCGCCCCAATCAGTAGCGATAAGACCATGTTCTGTCATTTCCTGCTTTACTCTGTCTATATTTGCATTTGGTTTATCAATCTTGTTAACAGCTACAATAATCTCAACTTCAGCAGCTTTAGCATGGTTAATAGCTTCAATTGTCTGAGGCATTACACCATCATCAGCAGCTACAACGAGAACTGCGATATCTGTTGACTTCGCACCACGCATACGCATTGCTGTGAATGCTTCATGACCAGGTGTATCAAGGAATGTAATAGACTGATCATTAACAGATACTGTATAAGCACCAATTCTCTGTGTAATACCGCCGGCTTCCTTTGCAGTAACGCTTGTCTTACGAATAGCGTCAAGAAGTGAAGTCTTACCATGGTCAACGTGACCCATTACGCAGACAACTGGAGGTCTCTTAACAAGTGTATCCTCTGCATCGTCATCTTCCTTAAGAAGTTCCTCAATAACATCTACAGGAATTTCCTTCTCACAGATAATCTCATATTCAATAGCTATATTTTCAGCTTCTTCATAAGTAAGCTCTGTATTTACAGTTGTAATCTGACCAGCCATAAAGAGCTTCTTGATGATAACTGAAGGCTGCATCTTCATCTTCTCAGCCAGTTCTTTGATTGTGAGCTTCTCAGGAATTGTGATTACCTTGATCTGCTCTTCCGGTTCTTCAACCTTCTTTACTTCAGGCTTAATGAAACGTCCAACCTTCTTACTTCTTGGCATGTTCTCTTCATCCTCGTAAGCAAGGTCTTTCTTGTTTCTCTTATCCTTTTCCTGGCTAAGTCTTCTCTTATCGTCTCTCTTGTTCTCGCTAGGCATCATTGGAGCATCACCTGAGCTCTTAGGACCCTTGGAGAACTTACCACCCTGGCCATTTCTGTTATTGTTAAAGCCAGCCTGACGTGAGCCATTATCGTCCTTATTGAAGGAAGGTCTTCCTCCAAATCCGCCCTGACCATTTCTGTTGAAGCCACCATTCTGGCCACCACGATCACCGCGGTTAAAGTTTCTATCTCTCTGTCCGTTCTGATTTGAACCACCCTGGCCATTACGATCGAAACGATTGTTGTTTCTATCGCCATTCTGGCCACGATTGTTGTCATTTCTATTACGGTTATCACCACGTCTGTCGAAGTTTCTATCCTGGTTTCTGTCCTGATTTCTATCCTGATTCTTAGGCTGCTGTCTTTCCTGAACAGGAGCTGTAGTTACAGGTGTTTCAACAACTGGTGTATTTACAACTTCTTCTTTTACTTCCTTAACTTCTTTCGCAGCTGGCTTTTGAGCTGGCTGTACTGACTTATTTATTGTAGTATCATAGCTCTCAAGCTGTGATGGAGCTGTCTTTGGCTTAATAGGATGATATGCATTCTGTGACTGTGCAAATACATTTCTATTATTTCTGTTATTGCCACCATTATTGTTTCCATTATTCTGGCGTCGCTGATTGTTGTTACTATTGTTGTTATTGTTATTTCTGTTATCGTTGCCGTTACCGTTCTTGAATCCACCGTTTCTGGAATTATTAGGATTTGTAACGAAAATGATATTCTTCTTTTTCTTTACAGGCTGATCATCAGCTGCTTTCTTGCCTTCTGTTTTCTCAGAAGTTTCTGCCTTAGCTGCTTTTTCAGTATTTTCAGCCTTCTGAACAGGTTCTGCCTTTTCTTCTTTTTTTGCAGAAGCACCAAAATGCTTTTTAGCCTTTGCTGCATCCTCTTCTTCAATGGAACTTGTTGAACGTTTAGCCGCCTCAACTCCCTGATCCTGCAGGTAGCTCACAAGTTCTTTTCCTTCAATTCCAAGCTCCTTTGCAAGTTCGGATATTTTAATTTTTGCCATTCACATTTCCTCCGTACTGTTCTTCTGAGAGTAAGTTCTTCGCTAACGTTTTTGCAAGGCCTTCATCTGTTATGGCCAGACTTGTGCGAACATCCTTACCAACTGCATGCCCTAAGCTGTCTTTATCTCCAAAGCTGAGCATCTGCACCTTGTAGAAATCGCACTTGTCATGAAACTTCTTCTTTGTATTATCTGAAGCATCGTTGCTTACGATCACCAACCTGGCCTGGCCACTTTTGATGGCCTGCTCAACAGCGAACTCGCCGCTTTTAAGCTTACCAGCCTTGGTACACAATCCCAGTAATGAATATATCTTGTTATTATCCAATATCAGTCAAACTCCTTTTGCAAACTATCATAAACATCTTCAGGAATCTGCTGTTTCAGAGACCTTTCAAGTCCCTTACTCTTTCTGGCTTTTAAAAAGCAGTTTTTGTCGTTACAGATATAAGCTCCACGACCATTCTGTCTGCCTGTGGCATCAAGAACGATGTCGCCCTCTGTAGTCTTTAAAACACGGATGAGCTCTTTCTTGCTCTTCATCTCACCGCATCCTACGCACTGCCTCATAGGTATCTTTTTAGCCATGCATGTCTCCTATTACTCTTCGTCCTCTGAAACTTCTGCTGACTCGTCAAATTCTTCATCATATTCTTCTTCATCATAAGACTCATCCATGTAGTCTTCCATACGGAATCCAGGAGCATCCTTTGCCTGAGTCTCAGACTTGATATCAATCTTGTAGCCTGTAAGTCTTGCTGCAAGACGTGCATTCTGTCCTTCCTTACCAATAGCAAGTGATAACTGGTAATCAGGAACTACAACTTTTGCACTCTTTTCATCAGGATCAGCAAATACTGCAACAATCTTAGCTGGTGAAAGTGCATTCTGTATTAGGTTACCTGGGTTATCATCCCAGTTGATAACATCAATCTTTTCGCCGCGAAGCTCATCAACTATAAGATTTACTCTGCTTCCATTTACACCAACGCATGCACCTACTGCATCAACATTTGGGTTGTTGGAATATACAGCAATCTTTGTACGACTTCCAGCTTCTCTTGCGATTGAACGAATCTCAACTGTACCATCCTGAATCTCAGCAACTTCCTGCTCGAAAAGTCTCTTTACAAGATCTGGATGTGTACGGGATACAAGTATTCTTGGTCCCTTTGATCCGTTCTTTACTTCAAGAATATAAACCTTGATACGATCTGTTGGCTTATATCTCTCAGTCTTAACCTGCTCGTTTTCATTAAGAATAGCATCTGACTTACCAAGGTTGATGCTGATATTCTTACCAATATATCTCTGAACTACACCTGTAACGATGTCATGTTCCTTTGAATAATATTCGTTGTAGATAGCACCACGCTCTTCCTCACGAATCTTCTGAAGAATAACGTTCTTTGCATTCTGAGTTGCGATACGTCCAAATTCCTTTGAATTTACTGGAACATCGATTTCATCATCTACAGCTACTTTCTTCTTGATCTTTTTAGCATCATCAAGAGAAATCTCTATGGCAGGATCCATTACATCATCTTCTGTTTCAACAACAGTCTTTGTTGCGTAGCATTTAAACTCGCATTTTTCCCTGTCTACTTCAACCTTAATATTATCAGCCTTGCCAAAATTATTTTTGCAAGCTGTAAGAAGAGAGTTCTCAATTGCATCAAACAGAGAATCTCTGCTGATATTCTTTTCTCTCTCAAGAAGGTCAAGTGCATCCATTAATTCTTTGCTCATCGTAATCTCCTTTTCGCCGGATTAAAAATCCAAAGCAAGCTTTATCACTGAAATTTCTTTTCTGGTAAATGTTTTGTCCTGGTCATTTATGGTAACTGTAACAGTATCAGCATCAAATGCCTTGAGTACACCGCTAAATTCCTTGGTGCCATCAACAGGCTTATATAGCTTAAACTCAACATCCATACCAATACTATTTGCAAAATGTCTGTCTTTTTTGAGGGTTCTGCCAAGGCCCGGACTACTTACTTCCAAAGTATAGGCTTCTTCAATAAAGTCATCCTCGTCCAGTGCGTCTGACAACGCATGGTTTACATTAACGCAGTCGTTAATATTAACTCCCTCAGGCTTATCTATGTATGCTCTAAGATACCACTCGCCTGCTTCCTTGACGTACTCCACATCATAAATAGAAACGCCATTTGCTTCTGCTATTGGTTTTAGCAGTTCTTCGGTCTTTTGTTCAATATTCTCTTTTCTGGACATAAGTCTCCTTCATCTGTAAAAGGTAGTGTTTCAAACACTTACAACCAAACGATTCATTCTTTTGCATGAAAAAAGTGGACTCCGGAAAGTCCACTCACTAAATCATCTAGCATTACCACTAATAAACTTAACACAAACCACCTGAATCCGTCAAGTTCCTATAGTATAAAAAAACCAGACTAAATATTTAGTCTGGAGTTCGGGTTGGGCTGTTATTAAACAGTCAATAGCTCGTAGCGGAATCGAACCGCTGATTCTGCCGTGAGAGGGCAGCGTCTTAGCCTCTTGACCAACGAGCCATATTCAGTCGCCTGCACTCGCAAGCGACTTGTTTATAATATATCATAGTTTTACTTTTGGCAAGTACTTTTTTAAAAAAAAATCAAAAATCGTTAAAACGTGCTTCATTGCACTTTTGGTCGACGTCAAATACCTCAAAAAGCCCGATTATTTGCCGAACAAATCAAACAATGATATCTGATTACTTTCTGGAATATCTCCAAGAAGTCCCATGTTAGCCATTTTTTCTATGACCGTCTGAGGGCACTTGGTTCTTTCCCTGAAGTCATCTCTTGAAAGGAACGGTCCGTCCTTGGCTGCTTCAACTACAGCATCAGCAGCTTTTTCACCCATTCCATCGATACTGGTAAGGGCTGGCATGATCTTATCTCCGATTACCTGGAAGGATCTGGACTGCACCTTAAATATATCTATAGGAACAAATTCAATTCCGCGTTCATACATCTCTTCCACCAGACGCATATCATAAAGCTCATTTTGCTCAGCATTGGAAAGAGTATCCTTGCGGCTTCTGTATTCATTCATGATTGCCCTAAGGTGTGACTTGCCCTGACACATATGCTCGTAGTTAAAGGCTTTAGCTCTTATACTAAACCAGGCTGCATAAAACGCCTGTGGAATATATGCTTTGAAATATGCAATACGCCAGGCCATCATAACGTAGGCTGCAGCATGAGCCTTAGGGAACATGTAGGCAATTTTTTCACAGGACCAGATATACCAGTCAGGCACGCCATGATCTATCATATCCTGCTTCCAGGTTGGCCAGTTGCTCTCCTTGCCCTTTGCAACCTTACCTTTACGTACAGCCTCCATTATCTTGAAGGACTCTGATGGATCAAGTCCCTTCTGAATCAGGTAGATCATGATATCGTCACGTGTACAAATGGCTGTATCGATAGTAGCCTTACCCTCCTGAATAAGAGTCTGGGCATTTCCAAGCCATACGTCAGTACCATGAGCAAGTCCTGCAATTCGTATAAGGTGAGAGAAGGTTGTAGGCTTGGCATCAATAACCATCTGCATAGCGAAGTCAGTACCAAATTCCGGCAGTCCCAGACAACCAAGCTTGGTGCCGCCTATCTGCTCTGGTGTAATATTCAGCGCTTCTGTATTCATAAACAGACTCATAACGTTCTTGTCATCCAGAGGTACCGTCTTTGGATCAAGTCCTGTACAATCCTGCAAAAATCTAATCATGGTAGGATCATCATGGCCGAGAATATCAAGCTTTAACAGGTTGTGGTCAATGGAGTGATAATCGTAATGAGTTGTTATTGTCGCCGTTGTCATATCGTTAGCAGGATGCTGAACAGGTGTAAAGGAGTTAATATCCTCACCCACAGGTAAAACTATAATACCTCCAGGATGCTGACCTGTTCCTCTTCTAACGCCAACAAGTCCCTGAAGAACTCTGTTGATCTCACATTTACGTTTACTAAGTCCTATACCGTCATAATATTTTTTTACATAACCAAAGGCCGTCTTATCAGCAAGGCCGGCAATAGTTCCAGCTCTAAAGGTCTGCTCATCACCAAAGATAACCTTTGTATAGTTATGAGCCTTGGACTGATATTCACCGGAGAAGTTAAGGTCAATATCCGGCTCCTTATCACCCTTAAATCCAAGGAAGGTCTCGAAAGGAATATCAAAGCCGTCTTTTACCATCATGGTATTGCACTTCGGACATCTCTTATCCGGCATATCACATCCGGAGTTACCACCGTACTTTTTGACCTCTTCTGATTCAAAATCACTATACTTACATTTAGGACATACATAGTGCGGGCTAAGAGAATTAACCTCCGTAATACCTGAAGTGAAAGCAACAAAAGAAGATCCTACTGAACCTCTTGATCCAACCAGGTATCCATCTTCATTGGACTTCCAAACCAGCTTCTGGGCAATGATGTACATAACCGCGAATCCATTTTTTATAATGGAATTAAGCTCACGCTCAAGTCTTTCCTGAACAATAGGAGGGAGATTCTCACCATATATCTCATGAGCCTTGTCATAACAAATCTTGGTCAGAATCTCATCACTGTTCTCAATGACAGGAGGACATTTATCAGGACGAACCGGTGAAATACTCTCACACATATCCAGAATTTTTCTGGTATTAGTGATAACTACTTCATTTGCTTTTTCGGTTCCAAGGTAATCGAATTCAGCCAGCATCTCTTCAGTGGTTCTCAGGTACAAAGGTGCCGGAGATTCATCATCAAAGCCTCGTCCGGCCTGAATGATGGTACGATATATCTCATCGCTTGGATTCAAAAAGTGTGAGTCGCAGGTAGCAACTACAGGCTTATTGAACTGTTCTCCAAGCTTTACTATCTGCTTGTTTACTTCTCTGATATCATCATCTGAGTGAATATCATCATATCTCTCGGAATCCACCATGAAATGGTTGTTACCAATAGGCTGTATCTCCAGATAATCATAGAAATTAGCCAGCTTGGCAATCTCTTCATCAGGGCGTCCCTCAATTACGGCGCCGTAGAGTTCCCCGGCGCAACAGGCACTGCCCACAATGATTCCTTCCCTATACTTCATAAGAAGGCTCTTAGGAATAAGAGGGAATCTATGGAAGTACTTTACATGAGACTCACTGACAAGGGTATAGAGGTTAACTCTTCCCAAAGTATTTTTTGCAAGCAAAATACAGTGGTGTGGTCTAAGGTGCTTTACTGTCTGCGGTGTTGATACACCAAGTGCATTTACATCAGTAAGAGTTACACAGTTTTTCTCCTTGAGCATTGGAAGGAACTTAAGGAAAATAAGCGCTGTACACTCCGCATCATCAACAGCTCTGTGGTGATGCTCCAGGACAACATTAAGTGTCTTGGCAACTGCATCAAGAGTATGCTTTGCCTGCAATGGAAAAAATACTCTTGAAAGTCCAAGGGTATCAACAGTAGTATAATCTGCCGGTATATTCAGATTTTTACAATTCTGATTTATAAAGCTGATATCAAAAGCTACGTTATGACCTACAATTACGCAGTCCTTGCAGAATTCAACAAACTTTGGAAGAATCACATCTATTGATGGCGCATTCATAACCATTTCATCAGTAATGCTTGTAAGCTTTGTTATCTTAAAAGGAATAGGGACCTTAGGATTTACAAATTCAGAAAATCTGTCAATGATCTGTCCGTTCTTAACCTTTACTGCACCAATTTCTATAATTCTGTTTCTAAGAGGTGAAAAGCCTGTAGTCTCAATATCAAATACGACATAAGTACTATCGTCTACTGACTGCTTTTTGTCATTAACAACGATTTCCTTTAGGTCATCAACAAGGTAAGCCTCTACCCCAAGGATAAGCTTGAAAAAGTCCTGTCTGTCCGGGTTTGAATCTCCCTCTTCCTTACGTCTCTTCTTTTCATCACTCCACAGGTCATCCCAAACGTGGTTAGCCTCTGTAAGAGCCTGAACTACGCCATGATCAGTAATGGCAATACCTGGCATTCCCCATTTATAAGCCTGTTTAACAATATCCTTTACTTCACTTACACCGTCCATATCACTCATTTTGGTATGGCAGTGAAGCTCAACTCTTTTTATAGGTGCATTATCTACTCTCTTTGCTGTAAAATCAGGTATCTTTTTAACACCGGCAACTGAACCGATAGTAAGCTCATGGTCAAACTTATCTATCATAGTAATACCCTTAAGCTTCAAAAAGGCTCCTTTTTTGATTCCTTTTTCCAGCTCTGGGACATCTTCAGTATGAGTAAACATTTTAACTGTGATTGTGTCTGTAAAATCTGTTATATCAAAAATAAGAATAGTCTTTTCATTACGAATGTCGCGCTTGTCATAGGCAATTACCTGACCATGAATAGTAACTTCACCCATTTCGCCAATGATCTCAGATATTTTGATTGTCTCATCATCAAAATCACGACCGTATATAACATCCGGGTTATCTGACTTTTTGAAGCCTCCTCCAAAGCCAGACTTTCCCTTCCACTTACTTCTGTCGAAGGTCTTTCCTCCACCTGCAGCTGCCTGCTTATCACCACCTGCAGCATTTGCAGAACTGCCCTGATTCTGGGCATTAGAAGTGGCAGCTCCAGACTTCTCTGCAGCTGTTTTTCCTTCTTTTGCCTTTGCCTCTTGTGCCTTTTTACGCCTCTCATCAGATTTAGCTTCTGCAGCCTCGATTCTTGCAGCAATCCTGGCTGATTCAGCACTATAATCCGGAGTGTCCTTCTTTTTATCTACCGCCTTAAATTTAGGTGATATATTTACAGCAAGACCACATCTCTCGTTAATGATCTTGTCAAGAACACGCAGAATATCATCAGACTTCTGGCTGGCAGTGGCAGTGTCTTCCATGACAACTACCATTTCTTTTTCAGATGGATACTCAAAATCAGAATTGTTTAATATGACGAACTCTATGGGATCGTATTCTTTGATCTCACCAAAAATACTATCCTGATAGACTTCCATAAGTGTCTTTGGATTGTACTGAGCTGAAAGATTAAATCTCTCATATATCTTAACTGTCAGATCATCATTTCTGAAAAACTGTCTCTTAATCTCACGCTCAGTTTTTGTAATATAAGATTTATCTATAAGAACATTACTTGATAAATAAACTCGAATAAAATCCTGTTTTTTAGTTGTGGAGACTTTTTCAACACGTGTCTCCTGTATTATTTCTTTTAAATCCCCCTCCAGCTTCAGAGATGGAAAAACATCAAAAAAAGCCTTAGCCATACTTCCCTCTTAACTAAATCAAT
This sequence comes from Butyrivibrio sp., assembly GCA_045646185.1. Classification (GTDB taxonomy): domain Bacteria; phylum Bacillota; class Clostridia; order Lachnospirales; family Lachnospiraceae; genus Butyrivibrio. The sequence goes on along the minus strand of JAZRKG010000181.1, from coordinate 9,335 downwards.
CTTCCCAGTGATCCAGTTCGCTTCTCAGAGCCTCAATAAACTGATCCTCTGGTACCTTACGAACTACCTCGCCATGTTTTATAAGCAAGCCTTCGCCTACTCCTCCGGCTATGCCAAGATCTGCTTCTTTGGCTTCGCCCGGGCCGTTAACAGCACAACCCATAACTGCAACCTTAATATTTAAATGCTCATACTCTTCGACCATAGTCTCAACCTTACTTGCAAGGCCAATAAGGTCAATCTTGGTACGTCCACAGGTTGGGCAGGATACTACTTCTATTCCACCCTTTCTAAGCTCAAGAGTTCTAAGAATTGTCTTGGCTGTCTTGATTTCTTCTACAGGATCACCTGACAGGGATACTCTTATGGTATCTCCAATGCCCTGTCCAAGAATCATTCCAAGTCCTATTGAAGACTTGATATTTCCGCCATAAACAGTTCCTGCTTCTGTAATACCTACATGCAGTGGGTAATGTGTCTGAGCTGCCAGAACCTCGTGAGCTTTTACGCAGAGCATAACATTTGATGACTTGATGCTTATTACAAGGTTGTCATATCCAAGATCTTCAATGATGTGTACCTTATCAAGAGCGCTTTCTACAAGGCCCTCGGCAGTTACGCCACCATATTTTTCCACAAGATTTCTCTCAAGAGAGCCGCTATTTACACCAACTCTTATAGGAATATTTCTCTCTTTGGCACAGTCAACTACAGCCGCAATCTTGTCCTTTCCACCAATGTTTCCAGGATTGATACGAATCTTGTCTGCTCCGTTTTCCATAGCTGCGATAGCCATTTTGTAATCAAAATGAATATCTGCAACCAGCGGAATATGAATCTGCTTCTTAATCTCTTTTACCGCCTGAGCTGCTTCCAGGGTAGGCACTGTGCATCTGATAATATCGCAGCCTGCAGCCTCAAGTCTGAGTATCTGAGCTACTGTATCTTCAACATTTTCTGTTCTTGTATTGGTCATGGACTGAATCATTATTGGATTGCCACCACCAATTACTTTATTGCCAATATGTATAACCTTAGTATTATCTCTAATAGCCATTATCCTATAAATCTCCCGATATCATTAAACAATACAACTACCATCAAAACCATAAGTGCTATGATTCCTGCCAGGTTTACATAGCCTTCCTTGTCTGGTGGAATTGGTTTGCCTCTAACCACCTCTATAAACAGGAATAATAATCTTCCGCCATCAAGAGCTGGAATTGGAAGCAGGTTCATAACTCCCAGGTTAACTGATAAAAACAGCGCAAGGTCAAGCATTGTCAATACCACTGAAGGAAGTCCGTAAGGCTTTGCTGCTTCATAAGTATCATCAACAGCCTTAACAATACCAACAGGGCCTGATAGATCATCCACGCCAAACTTGCCCTGAACCAGCATTGCAAGGCTCTTCCAGGTCATTTTAAAATAAAAGATCTCATTGTGAAGCGCATACGGCAGTATATCTATTCCGGTAATATTGCCATATTCACCTACATATATTCCCATATAATAACGACCATCTTCTTCACTATAGGAAGGAGAAAGAACTGTCGTATAGGTTTTTCCATCACGCTCATAAACTATCTCCAGATCCTCGCCTTCATTTAACTGGGATATAAGAGTTACTTCCTGAGCCATATAAATCTTTTCACCATTAATACTGATGATAGTATCGCCTTCCATAAGGCCTGCTGCCTCAGCCGCAGAGTTTTCTGCCATGCCTGAGATTACAGGGAATGTCCATGTAGAAAAAGCAGTAACAATAACCGACAATACATACGCCAAAAGGAAGTTAAAGAATGGTCCTGCAAAAACTGTTGCTATTCTGGACCATACATTAGCATTCCTGAAGGCATGTTCGTCGTACTCTTTTCCCTCTGCCTCTTCTTCCATTTCAAGGCCATCCATACCGTCAAATATGCAGGCACCACCAATTGGCAAAAGTCTTATGCTATATTCAGTATCACCCTTTTTGGTCTTAAAGAGAGCCGGTCCCATTCCAATCGTAAACTCATTTACTCTTATGCCATTAGCCTTGGCAATAAGAAAATGGCCACCCTCGTGAGATATTACAAGCACACCAAAAATAATAAAAAAGATAATAATACTAACAATCATTAATTAAAGGTTCCTCCTGTGAATACTTAATAGAGGCATATTAGTTTTGTATAATAAACAATTACCACTTCTTGGAACTTAAGTAATCATAAGTCTCTGATTCAGCCTGCAGGATTTCATCCACTGATGGGTTCAAAACCATCTTATGATGAGCCATAGCTTCACTGATCATATCGTAAATCTCAAGGAATCTTATCTTTTCCTGTAAAAACATCTTTACAGCCATTTCATTTGCTGCATTAAATACAGTAGGCATGGAGCCGCCTTCTCTTGCAGCATCATAAGCAAGCTTTAATCCGACAAAGGTATCTGTGTCAGGCTTTTCAAAAGTGATGCTTCCAAGCTCATAGAAATCAAGTCTCTTTTCATCCATGAAAACTCTGTCCGGATAAAACAGTGCATACTGAATAGGAAGCTTCATATCAGGCACTCCAAGCTGTGCCATAACAGAACCATCTACATACTGAACCATTGAGTGAATGATACTCTGTGGCTGGACTACAACCTGTATCTGATCAAGGTCTACATCAAAGAGCCACTTGGCTTCCATCACTTCAAGACCTTTATTTACAAGAGAAGCTGAATCAATTGTAACCTTTGGTCCCATACTCCAGTTAGGATGCTTTAAGGCATCGCTGGCTGTCATGCTCTCAAGCTCTTCTCTCTTTTTTCCTCTAAATGGACCACCTGAAGCTGTAAGAAGAATCTTCTCAAGCTTTTTCTTTGGTTCTCCGTTTAAAGACTGGAAAATAGCACTGTGCTCTGAATCAACAGGGAGCATCTGTACGTTATTTTCTTTTGCCAGAGCCATGATAATATGTCCGGCTGTTACAAGTGTTTCCTTATTGGCAAGCGCTATATCCTTGTGGCTCTGAATAGCTGCAATTGTAGGTCTGATACCAATCATTCCAACAACAGCTGTAAGAACAGTATCTGCCTCAGGTACCTGAACCATACTGATAAGTCCGTCCATGCCTTCATATATCTCAATTGGCATGTCAGCAAGCTTTATTTTCAAATCCTTTGCAGCCTTTGGATCATACATGGTAATGTACTTTGGTTTAAATTCTCTTGCCTGTTTTTCAACAAGATCTACATTACTATTTGCTGCAAGTCCGATTACTTCCAATTCTTCTCTGTTGGCTCTCACAACATCAAGAGTCTGGGTTCCGATAGAACCTGTAGAACCAAGAAGTATTAACTTTCTACCCATTAAAAATCGCCTCCAAAAATCACAATAATGTCGCTGCCAGAGCGTATATCATAGGCGCTACAAAAATTACGCTGTCAAATCTGTCCATGATTCCACCATGTCCCGGAATCACATTTCCATAATCCTTGATGCCGTGATCTCTTTTAATACCAGATGCCGCCAGATCACCTATCTGAGCAACAATTGATGCTACAAAAGTGATCAGCATAAAGCTCCAGATAATATTGTTATTATGCATCATAAATGTGGATAAAATGTATCCAAATATAGCTCCGGTGATAACACTTGCAAGCATACCGCCAATAGAGCCTTCTATAGTCTTTTTAGGTGATAAAACCGGTGCCAGCTTGTGTTTGCCAAATGCTCTTCCTGCAAGATATGCAAAGGTATCGCAAATCCAGGCAACAAAAGGCACCCAGCAAATAAAGGTCCCGTATCCATCCATAATACGTAACATATAAATAAATGAAAGCATAACCGGTGCATAGACAAAACAGAATACTGCAGCTATGGCCTGCTTTGCATTATATTTAGGAAATGTAAATACATATACTCCCATTACAACAAGAAAAGTAAACATAACTGATACAATGAAGTACTTTGAGTCCTTTAAAGAAACCATAAGCACATAATGCAGCACAACTCCGATATATCCCATAAGCTCTATAGAATTTATCTTTTGCCTTTCAGTATGTACTCCGCATGCCTTAATAAGTTCGTTATAAGCTATAAGAGAAACTACAAGCAGTGCTCCTGCCAGTGGTAATCCTCCCAAAAATAAAAATACAAAAAGTAATACACCTATAACAATCCCGCTTATTACCCTCGTTTTCACGCAAATTTCTCCCTGTTTAAAAGTATATTTTTACTTATCTAATAAGCCGCCGTATTTTCTATCGCGTTTGCCATAAGAATCCAGTGCCATCTGCAGCTGCTCCTTATCAAAATCAGGCCATGCAACCTGTGCATAATAGAACTCAGTATATGCGCACTGCCACAACAGATAATTGGAAATTCTCTGTTCTCCACAGGTTCTTATCATAAGGTCCGGATCCGGAAGATCCCAGGTATCAAGATTGTCGCTGATCATCTGCTCAGTAATTTCTTCAGGCTTAAGGCTTCCATCTGCGCATTTAGCTGCAAGCCTTCTTACAGCTCTGGTAATCTCATCCCTGCTTCCATAATTGATAGCTATTGTAAACTGAAGGCCTGTATTGTTTTTAGTTGTCTCCTCCAATTCTTCGATAGCGCTTTTTATATCATCTGATAATCTGCTTCTTTCTCCTATAACACGACATCTTACATTATTTTTCATAGACTTTTTGATACTGGTCTTTAAGTACTGTCTAAGAATTGTCATAAGAGCAGAAACTTCTGTCTCAGGTCTGTTCCAGTTCTCAGTTGAAAAGGCATAAACTGTAAGGTATTTGATACCCATATCTCTTGCCACTTCAAGTATATCTTCCATCGCCTTGGCACCCTGCATATGTCCATAATTACGTGGCATGCCTTTAGCCTTGGCCCATCTTCCATTTCCATCAAGTATTATTGCTACATGCTGAGGAATTTTCTTATCTTCTTCCATTTAAACCACCTATTAATTAGAGGCTGAAAGTATGTACCTCCAGCCCCAAATTGTCTTATTTGTATCAGATTTTCATGATTTCCTTGTTCTTTTCATCAACTACACCATCAATGTCCTTGATGAACTTGTCTGTAAGCTTCTGAAGCTCATCCTCAAGATCAGATATCTCATCCTCTGAAACCTCTGTTCCCTTAAGCTTCTTAAATGCATCGTTGCCATCACGTCTGATATTTCTTACAGCAACCTTTGCATCTTCGCCTTTTTTCTTAATATCCTTAGCAAGCTGTTTTCTGCGTTCCTCAGTAAGCTCTGGGAAAATAAGTCTGATAACAGCACCATCATTGCTTGGAGTAATTCCAAGGTCTGAAGTCATGATTGCTTTCTCGATATCCTTAATAAGATTTTTATCCCAAGGTGCAATCTGAATCATCCTTGCTTCTGGAACTGATACGTTACCAACCTGCTGAATAGGAGTAGGTGTTCCATAGTAGTCCACCTTGATCTTATCAAGTACGTGCGGATTGGCACGTCCTGCTCTGATTGACTGTAAGTCCTCAATCAAAAAGTTATAAGCTTTATCCATTTTGTCGCTGTAAGCTTTGATTTTTTCGTTCATGGTATTCCCTTTCTGTTGCTATATTTATCCTTTATTCAAAATCAATCACAAGTTACTGTAGTACCATTAAAGTTACCACTGGCAGCCTTAACGATGCTGTTCTCTTCCTGAAGAGCAAAGACACGCATTGGCATATGGTTATCTCTTGCGAGAATTGAGGCTGTCATGTCAACTACCTGAAGATTATTTGCCACAACCTCATCAATTGTAAGAGTATCATAACGCTTAGCGTCAGGATTTTTGGCAGGGTCACTGTCATAAACGCCGTCTACTGCCTTTGCAAGAAGAAGTACATCAGCTTCAACCTCTACAGCTCTAAGTACAACACCTGTGTCAGTTGAGAAATAAGGATGTCCTGTACCACCTGCAAAGAAAACTACCATACCTCTTGAGAAATATTTGTTAGCTCTATCTTTAGAAAATAGTTTGGTAAATGAACCACACTCAAAAGGTGTAAGTATATTAGTCATCATTCCTTCACTGCGAAAGATCTCAGATACATAAATACAGTTCATGACTGTAGCCAGCATACCAATCTGGTCAGCCTTTACTCTGTCAATGTTTTCGCTGGTTCTTCCTCTCCAGAAGTTACCTCCACCGATTACGATCCCAACCTCAGTTCCTGCATCAACAAGCTGTTTTACCTGCAGTGCAACACTTCTGACAGTTTCCTCGTCAAATCCGGTTTTCTTACTACCTGCAAGAGCTTCGCCGCTCAATTTTAATACTATTCTCATTATATTTCTCCAATAACTTTTATATTGCTTAAAGCAGCTTATTTATTTCTGCTGCTCTTAAGTCCTTCAAAGAACTCAGCTGGGTTAACCTCTGCATATGACTGTGAGCACATACCTTCGATAACCGCACCATTGTTGATCTGTACAGACTGAGACTTGATGTTACCCATAACGATAGCTGTTGTATCTAGAATAACCGGTCCGTGTACATCGATATCACCCTTTACAGCACCTGCAATAACAGCGCTTGTAGCATAGATATTGCCAACAATAACTGTGCTCTGTCCAATCTTAACTGATCCATTACTACGAACTTCACCTGTGATTCTTGCGTTCTCAGCATAAATCTCTGCTGCCTTTGAATCACCATCTATTTCACCTGTGACATTCAGCTTACCAAGAGCTTCAACATTTCCTGTAACCTTACCGATAAGGTCAAGTGAACCTGTTGTCTTCATGTCACCGGTAATAACCATTCCCTCTGTAATAACTGCTGTTTCGTCTGTTGCTGTCATCTGCTCAAAATCCATAGTATCATATCCCCCGTCATTTCTTGATTCTACTTCTATATTCTCCTGTGCAATAGTGTCTTCGATATGTGCTTTACCTATAGCCTCAATTGCACTTAGAGTCTCCTTAACATCAGATTCCTCTTCAGTTTCTTCTACTTCAGTTTCAAAACCATCAATTGCTTCAGATATTTCTTCTGAAACCTCCTCCTGAGTCTCAGTCACTTCCGGCTGAATAACTTCAGGTTCTACGACAGCACTTGCTGTCTCTTCTTTTTCCTGCTCTTCTTCCACTTCTGGAGCTGCATTAACAACATTTTCATCCAACTTGATGTCATCAAGATGATCAAGCATATCCCCTAAATCAACATCTTTTTTCTCAGGAGCTTCAGATTTATTTGCCTGTTCTCCAGCCTCAAGAGCCTTAGCTTCTTCTGAACCCTCCTCTGGCATTAAAGTGTTTACCGCCTGAGAGAGATCGCTTTTAAGCTCTGAAAAAAATCCCATCTCTTCTTCCTCCATTCCACTTTCTCATTTGTTTTTGATATGTTGAACCGGTAACGTATCTTCAGTTATCGGAACTATCACGGTTGCTTCCATCTGCTGCAGCTGCTCTAAAATCTCAGGAAGAGCCTCTACAGTAGTATGTTTATCCTGTGCGTCATGCATAAGCACAACTGAATTGGAATACTTGACCACTCCCTCCATTACATTAGTAACGATTTCTTCTGTGGTCTTTCCGGTATCTGCATCTCCGCAGGATACATTCCAGTCAAAATATGTAATTCCTGATTTACCCAGATAATCAATAAGAATTGCCATATCCACATCACTTACAGTATTTGAACTGCCTCCCGGAAATCTGTAAAGAGTAGTCCAAACACCAGTAGTTTCATATATGAATGTCTGCAATTTATGAAGATCTACCTGAAAACTATCTAAAGAACTATATATCTCGCCATATTTATGGCTGTAGGAATGCATTCCAATTGTGTGTCCGTCCTGAACTATTCGTTCATAGACTTCACGGTATTCACCGTCATCTTTGCCTATAACAAAAAAAGTAGCCTTTACATTATATTCGTCAAGTATATCAAGTATCTCATTGGTATAGATACTTGGTCCGTCATCAAAGGTCAGATATACTCTTCTAATATCATCCTCTACAACTGTTTGCTCTGGTCCAGGCCCATCCTGGAGGGCTTCCTCTTCATCTGCATTCTCAGATGTATCCAGAACAAATGTCGTTTCCTCATCCACCGTCAAAACCCTCTCCTGAAAGTGATTACGATACCACTCAAGATCAGCCTCTGCGTTTTCGAGATTACTACGAACTCTGTCATAATTTACGGCAAGTATGATACTAACGCAAACAGGAACTGCAACTGCACAAAACAAAAGTGCAATGATTATTTTACGAAGTCTTTTTACTCTGCCAGTATGTCTTGTTTTATCAGTCTGTTCCCCTTCATTTGCCCGCATTGCATACTTCTCCCCTAATCTAACAAAATCTATTGTATCATATAAATCTAAAGAAAAAAATACAGAAAACTGACGAAATAGTTAGTATTCTTAGTCTAAAACCAAATGATAATCCGTCATTCCAAAATAAGCTTGGGTTTAAATACAAGATAGTCCCCAGAAACAAGGCTATACCTTATTCCGCCTACTTTTCCAAGTAGACTGTCATGGAAACGCTCTTCACCATGGCAATGAGCATAAACAATCTGTTCCACGCCGTATGCTTTGGCTATCATGGTAAATCGGCTTTCCTTTTTTCCTATTTCTGTTGGCGGATAGTGAAGAAACATAATAAATTTGTTATATCCATCTGCCTCTGCAGCATCAAAGGATGCTCTAAGCCTTTTGCACTCTCTTTCTATAAGCATCTCGCAATGCTCTCTGGTATCCTTTCCTTCATATACATAACCTTTAGTCCCCACGATGGCATAGTCTCCATATGGATAATAATTATTTTGCAAAAAGAAAAGTCTGTCCCTGTACTCTTCGTTAAGTCTCTCTGTCTTTTTGGGATCCCAGAACATGTCATGATTTCCTCTTATCATAACCTTTTTTCCGGGAAGGTCACATATAAACTCAAGATCCTGCCTGCAATCCTTAAGCTTTCTTCCCCAGGTGTGATCACCCACTACCACAACGGTATCCTCAGGCTGAACAACTTTATTCCAGTATTTCTCTATTTTCTTTTCATGTTTGACCCACACTCCGCCGTAAATATCCATGCTTTTATCACACTGAAAGGCAAGATGCAGATCGCCTATTGCATATAACGCCATATATTAATTCTCCAAAGATTCTCTTTGACTATTTTAGCATAGGTAAAATAAGCCTTGTAGAAAACTTCATAATTATTTCTCTATTTTTTTAGTTTGATTTTAAGTTATGGATACATAATGGGTTCATAAACAAAAACACAAACACACTAAGGAGAAAACTTATGAAAAAAAATGAAGTTAAAAAATTGGTTTCTGTAGCAGCAGTTACAGTAATGTGTGCATCTCTTGCTGCATGCGGAAGCACAACAACTACAACA
>JAZRKG010000180.1:0-18636 GCA_045646185.1 Butyrivibrio sp. | reverse complement strand
ACGATCCGACTTACTGTTTTACATTATTTTATCCGATTTGATAAGTTTATGCCATAAAATAGCCTTATTTGCTAGAAATATATATAGACGGGGAATAGTATAGTAATTAAATATATGCAAAAAGAGGATTTATAAAGCAATGGCAGAACATGCTGTAAAAAGAAATAATAAAACAAAAATAGATATGACAAGCGGTTCAATAATGAAGCTGGTTATTATATTTGCACTGCCAATAATAGCCAGTAATGTTTTGCAACAGCTGTATACGATTATGGATACGCTGATCATAGGCAATTTTTGCGGAGCAACATCAATAGCGGCAATCGGTACAAGCTCACAGCCTATTGAAGTGTTTATGTGTGTGTTTATGGGCATTGGCGGAGGCGTTTCAATTTTGGTATCGATGTATACTGGAAGCAGGGATGATGTGGCTCTTGGAAAAATAGTAAAAACCTCAATTTCATTTACTTATATGGCGGCAATTCCTTTATCAATACTTGGAATTGTACTTACACCACTTATTTTGAGATTCATGAATGTTCCTGAGGATACCTGGGATTTGGCTGTTATATATATCAGGATTGTCTTTCTTGGTCTTTTGGGAACCATGGGCTATAACATGAATGCCGGAATTTTAAGAGGCCTTGGAGACAGCAGTTCGACTCTTTTGTTTCTTGTAATCTCAAGTATTACCAATATAATTTTAGATATAAGCTTTGTAGCAGGTTTTCATATGGATGTTGCAGGAGCTGCCATAGCAACAATTATTTCCATGTATCTTTCCTGGCTTGCCAGCGTGTTATATATAATAAAAAAGTATCCGCAAATCGGATTCACTTTTTTGCCAAGGAAGGTTGATAAGAAATCTCTTGCAGATATACTGAGAATAGGACTTCCACTTGGTTTTAACAATTCAATATATACAGTTGGACATATACTTATGCAGTCGCTGATAAATACTCAGGGCTCAAGCTTTATGGCAGGTGCTTCTGTTGCAGGTAAGATCATGGGCGTAAGCAGTGTTGCTATATCTTCTTTTTCACAGGCCATGTCAACCTTTGCAGGGCAGAATTATGGAGCCAAAGAATATGCAAGGCTTCGAAGGGGAGGAAAGCTGGTACCAATGTACTCAGCACTTATTACAATTACTCTGGGAGTTTTTATGTATTTATTTGCAACTCCTCTTATAAGGTTCTTTACTGATGATCCTGAGGCCATTAAATATGCTCTATTGTGCGTTCACATTCAGGTTCCGTTCCAGTGGTGTTTTTGTGTGCTCAACACAATCCTGAACCTGGCAAACGGAATTGGTGCAGTAAAGTACTCTACAGTAGTGAATTTACTTATGCTTTGGACAGTCAGAATACCAAGCGCATATTTGATTTCGATTTTTATAGATGGTCATTATGTAACAGGCGGAGTGTCGATCAGCTTTGTGTTTGGAATGATTGCATCACTCTTTTTCTACAGATCCAGTAGCTGGAAAAATATTAAAGAGCTTGAGAAGGCAGCAGGTGTGGCTGCAGCTTAATAAATATAAGGGCGGACGCTAAAATGGAAGTAAAGAAGATATTTATTGATAAGCTTTATAAAAATGATTTGCCCTCAGAGATGTGCAGTGTGGCTATACCTTTTGCAAAGGGAGAGCTTACTACAGATCAGCTTCAGGGCCTTGTTCTTGTAGATGATCTTACTTCATCTCAAAGGCTTTTTTCACAGATAAAGGTGACTTCTACCTGGGAAGATGGAAGTATAAGATTTCTGTTTGTGAGATTTTTGGCAGATATACCAGGAAATGGGAAAAAGAGCCTGAGGCTGGAGCTTGCAGACGCGGCTCAAAGTGGTGATGGTAATGAGCTATTTGCAGCTCCAAATGAAACACTTAAGGTAACAGAAGAGCCTGGTATGATCAAGGTAGATACTGGAAGCCTTTACTTCGAAGTAAGGGATAATTCCAAGTCTTTATTTGGAAAAGTCTGTATAAAAGAAAAAGTCTATGAATCCGGGCAGTTTGTGGGGCCTGTTTTGACAAATAAAGGTAAGGACTGCGATTTACATATAGACAAATGGGAAATAGTTGAAAATGGACCAGTGTGCGTTGTTATTGAAGGAAAAGGGCATTATAACGACAATTGCAGGTGTGACGTAAGGCTGACCGCTATAAGGGGCAAGAGCTTTGTGGATGTTTCCTTCAGACTCTTTAATGATTCTGATATTGCACTAATTCCTGATAGCTGGAAAATGTTTGTAAAAACTGATTTGGGAAGCACTGTAAACATGGAGCTTCCTCTGGCTGGTGCTGGAAAAACAGATTCCACAGGCTGCGGGGATATGAATAAAACTGAAGCTGACGAGGATTCTTTATTTTTTAATACCACCGGAACCGGGATGCTATCTAAAATTGAACAGGATATTAAAAGCCGTGGCAAGGGAGCTGTTCGTAGTATTTCCGGAATCTCTAATTATAAGACCAGATTTACCATATCCGGGAAAGGAGAGATGGTTTCCAATCAGATAAATGGGCAGATGCTTGTGGGCGAAGCTAATGAGCATTTTGCAGAGGTTTTATATGGAACCTTTTTTGCAGATAGTACTGATTCTAAGGGAGGAGTATGTGCAACAGTTTTTCAGGCTCACCAGAATTTTCCAAAGGCTGTAAAGGCAAGTGCTGATGGCGTATGTGTTTTCCTTATTCCGGAAGGCGATGAAAAGGTGCGTTTTTCACAGGGAATGGCAAGAGAACAAAGGATTCTTTTGCACTTTCATGATGGCAGTGAAAGCATTGAGAAAATAGATGACAGGAGTCTGGTATATCAGATGCCTGTTTTACCTTATGTTTTGCCGGAGGAATTTGACAAAGCAAAGGTATTTCCAAATGTTATAACAAGGGCTGATAAGGCTGACGGAGACGTTGAACTTGCTATGATAGGCAGAGCTGATAACCATGGCAGAGCCTACGGAATGATGAATTGGGGAGATTTTCCTGATTCTAATTATACTGCTCAGGGACGCGGCGGAGGAGGCCTTGTATGGACCAATAATGAGTATGATTATCCTCATGCAATGTTTATGATGTATGCCAGAAGCGGAGTCCGCAGGTTTCATGACTATGCTGTGGTAGCAGCAAGGCACTGGATGGATGTGGATGTGTGCCACTATAGTAGTGATGAGCTACATGAAGGCGGGCAGTGGGAACATACCAAGGGACACAATGCCGGCGGCGATGAAGGCGGTGTAATGGTCTGCAGCCATGAGTGGGTGGAAGGTCTTTTGGATTTATGGCATTTTACAGGTGATGAGAGAGCCTTTGAAACTGCAATTGGAATAGGCCAAAATGTCTTGAGACTTCTTGATACGCCTATGTATCAGAAGACAGGTGAAGCCAGTGCCAGAGAGACTGGCTGGGCACTTAGAAGCTTGACAGCGCTATATATCGAGACGCATGATAGTAGGTGGCTTGTAAAATGCAGAACGATAGTAGGACAGTTTGAAGAATGGAATGAAAAATACGGCGCATGGCTTGCTCCATATACTGATAATACTGTAATCCGCGTGGGATTTATGATTTCTGTAGCTATAGGGTCACTTATGCGCTATTACAGGGAATTTCCTGATGAAACGTTAAAGAACCTGATTATGTCAGCGGTGGATGATTTAACAGAAAACTCCATGAATCCTTATGGACTGTTTTATTATAAAGAGCTTCCAAGTCTTGCGAGAAACGGTGGCAATGCACTTTTGCTTGAAGCTATGGCAATAGGCTATGAGCTTACCGGAGATAAGAAATATCTACAGTGCGGTGTCAAAACCTTTTGGAATAATATTAAGGATATGCCATCAAATGGAGGAGGTAAGCGTATAGCAGAGGATGCTGTACTGGTGGGTTCTGCGCCAACCAAGAATTTTGGACAAAGCTTTGTACCATTGATGCAGTTTTATAATTCAATGATAGATGCAGGTATGATGAACTAGAGAATGGGAGAAAACATGAATATTAGAAGAGCAGTTGCAGAAGATCTTGAAATGGTGGATTTACTCCTTAGTCAGGTGCTTGAAATACATGCGTCCATAAGACCTGATATTTTTATTCCTGGAACAAGAAAGTATACGGACCGGGAGCTTTTAGAGCTTTTTAAGGATGATACAAGACCTGTATTTGTAGCAGAAAAAGACGGAGAGTTTTTGGGTTATTGCTTTTGTGAGATACAGGAGAGGAAGGGCGTAACAAACATGAAGGACATGAAAACCCTATATATAGACGATTTGTGCGTTAATGAATCCAGACGCGGTCTTCATGTAGGCAAAGCTCTTTACGACTATGTCCTAAGCTATGCCAAAGAAATTGGCTGTCATAACGTCACTCTTCACGTATGGGAGGGAAATGATAGCGCAAGAGCCTTCTACGACAAAATGGGCTTTGGAATTCAGAAAACACTCATGGAAAAAATTATAGAATAATAATCGCATGCTGCGTTGGAGCTTTTTTGTCAGGCTCTGGGGCAGCATTTCTTTGTTTTTTAAATTGGTTAATGCCAACTTACGATTTCTGTGATAGAATATTTTGCGGTATGCAAAAAAATAAATAAGCTTTGTTTATTATGGTGTTTTTAATATAGAAAGAGGAAGTAATGAGCAATAAGATTAATGAAGAAATTAACAAGAGACGTACATTTGCGATAATATCCCACCCGGATGCAGGTAAAACTACTCTTACAGAGAAGTTCCTTCTTTACGGCGGAGCTATTAATATGGCTGGTAGTGTTAAGGGTAAGGCAACTGCCAAGCATGCGGTTTCTGACTGGATGGAAATTGAGAAACAGAGAGGTATTTCTGTTACATCTTCTGTTCTTCAGTTTAATTATGATAACTGCTGCATAAATATTCTGGATACACCCGGTCACCAGGATTTCTCAGAGGATACATATAGAACTCTTATGGCTGCTGACTCAGCTGTCATGGTAATTGATGCTTCAAAGGGTGTTGAGGCACAGACAAGAAAGCTTTTCAAAGTATGTACAATGCGTCATATTCCTATTTTTACATTTATAAATAAGATGGATAGGGATGCAATGGATACCTTTGATCTTCTTGATGATATTGAAAACAATCTTGGTATTGCTACATGCCCTATGAACTGGCCTCTTGGGTCAGGTAAGAACTTTAAGGGCATCTATGACAGAAGAGAAGGACATATTGTTACTTTTGCAGATACTCAGAAGGGTACAAAAGAGGGAACTGAGAACTTTATTGATCTTACAGACAAGGAGCAGATTGATGCTCAGATAGGACAGGATGCTTTTGAAAAGCTTCAGAGCGAAATCGAGCTTTTAGACGGTGCCGGTGCTGAGTATGATCTTGAAGCAGTTCGTGCCGGAGAGCTTACACCTGTATTTTTTGGTTCTGCTCTTCAGAACTTTGGTGTTGAAATATTCCTTTCAAACTTCCTTAAGATGGCTACACCACCTACAGGACGTACTTCAAATGACGGAAACGTTATTGACCCTCAGGATCATGATTTTACAGCCTTTGTATTCAAGATTCAGGCCAATATGAACAAGGCACACAGAGACAGAGTTGCATTTATGCGTATCTGTTCTGGACGATATGATGCCAACATGGAAGTAAAGCATGTTCAGAGTGGTAAGGTTATGAGACTGTCTCAGCCACAGCAGCTTATGGCTGATGAACGTAAGATATTATCCGAGGCTTATGCAGGAGATATCATGGGTGTATTTGACCCGGGTATTTTTGCAATTGGTGATACAGTTTGTTGTCCTAAGGACACTGTTGTATATGAAGGTATACCTACCTTTGCTCCAGAGCATTTTGCAAGAGTAAGACAGGTAGACACCATGAAGAGAAAGCAGTTTGTTAAAGGTATTACACAGATTGCCCAGGAAGGTGCTATTCAGATTTTCCAGGAATTTAATATGGGTCTGGAAGAAATAATAGTAGGTGTTGTAGGTGTACTTCAGTTTGATGTGTTGAAGTTTAGACTAAAAAGCGAATATAATGTTGATATAATACTTGAAAACCTTCCTTACGAACATATCAGATGGGTTGAGAATACCGATATTGATATGTCTACACTGGTTGGAACTTCAGATATGAAGAAAATCAAGGATATGAACGACAGACCACTTCTTTTGTTTATTAACGAGTGGAGTGTTGGAATGACACTGGATAGAAACAAAGGACTAGTTCTTTCTGAATTCAGAAAGAACTAATAGCAATATTGCTGGAGCAGGTGGCTTTACTACCCGCTGATAGCCTATATGGGGGATGAGAATTGGCTATTAGAAATGTCTTTAAAGGTTTACGATTCATAGCTCTTTTAACTGTATCCGCGACTGTTTTATCAGCTTGTTCCATGCCTGATGCGGTGGAAGATTATCTGCAGGATCTTGGAATACTTGATCCTGATGAATATAAAGATAGTCAGAGTTACTCCGAGGCAATTACGGCAGGAACAGATGATAGCGCATCCGGCATCAGTATAGAAGTAATTGACAGTTATCAGTTTGATGACAGTTCAATTTTGGGTTCTTCTGCAGAGGCGGCTACAGCGGCCACGCAAGAAATTGATGAAGATAACAGTAAGAATCTGGATCTTACAGAAAATGAGTTGTCCAATCTTGCAACTAGCTTTGATGGCCTGTATGCCTACGAACATCTTGATGATGAAGGTAAGGTATTATACGCTGAGATATACACGATTCTTACTAATCTTGATAGCGAAGTTGTTGTGTCCACCAAGGACAAGGATGAGATGTCCGTTGTTTTTAATTATGTAATGATGGACCATCCGGAGATATTCTATGTTACCGGTTATACTTATGCAGAATATACCCTTGGTGATGAAGTACAAAAGCTTACTTTCACCGGAACCTATACTTATGATGAGGATGAAATTGCCCTCAGGCAGAGCAAAATAGATTTGTACGTCACAGCTGCACTGGCAGGACTTCCAGAAGGCGCTGATGAATATACAAAAGTAAAATATGTATATGAGTATATTATAAACAGTACTGATTATGTTGCAGGCTCTGCGGATAATCAGAATATTTGCTCAGTATTTATGTACAATAAATCAGTATGTCAGGGTTATGCCAAGGCAACTCAGTACCTGCTTCAGAAAATGGGTGTTGAATGTACACTGGTTACCGGAACCGTTACAGATTCTGATGGTAATCGCGGCGGGCATGCATGGAATTTGGTAAAAATAGACGGCGAATACTATTATGTGGATACAACCTGGGGAGATGCTTCATATCAGACATCTTCAGTAGATTTAGATGAGAATCAGAGAATTCCTACCATAAACTATTTTTATCTTAACGTTACAACAGAGGAATTAACTAAAACACATAGAATTTCTAATGATATTGAGATGCCAGAGTGTACCAGCATGGTAGCTAATTATTACGTCAAAGAGCAGGAATATTTTGATAGCTGTGATACTGATGCCTTAAAGGCGTTGTTTGATAGACGCTTGTCTGATGGCAGTAACAATGTTACAATCAAGTGTAGTTCCTCTAATGTTTATCAGCAGATATACGATTTGCTGATTACTGATAGAGGTGTTTTTGACTATATTAGTGGTGAAGATCATACGGTCTCCTACACCATGTTTAAGAACCAGAATACGATGATTTTCTGGTTATAATGCAGATAGCTGCGGAAGGAGCAAAATATGGGAAACGATAAAGAAGCTAAGAATACAATAAATGTAGGAGCTGTTAAGATTGCAGATGATGTTGTTGCAAGAATTGCAGCATTGGCAGCACTTGAAATTGAAGGAATATCTGCAATTGCAGGCAACTATACTACAGAGAACCTTGAACGTGTTGGTCGTAAGAATCTTGCTAAGGGTGCAAAGGTAACTGTTGCAGCAGGTGAAGTAAGAGTAGATTTATCTTTAGTAATGGGCTATGGATATAATATTCCATCTACATGTAGTCAGGTTCAGAGTCGTGTACGTACTTCTGTTGAGAATATGACAGGCCTTAAGGTTACAGATGTAAATATTCATGTAGCTGGTATTTCAATGAATCAGGGTGAATGATAAAGCCAATTGGGGGCTAAAAAATCACAGGATTACAGGAAAGAAATAATAATGAAAAGAAGTGAATTAAGAGAACAGATATTTAAACTGTTGTTTCGCGTAGAGTTTAACTCTATGGAAGAAATGTCAGAGCAGGAGCAGCTTTTTATCGAAAACGATGATAAAGAGATGTCTGAAGCTGATGCAGATTATATTACAGGAAAATATGAAAAGATTGCTGAAAAGCTTTCTGAAATAGATGAAATGATCAATAAGGAGACTACAGGTTGGGATACAACACGTATTGCCAAGGTTGATCTTGCTATTATCAGACTTGCAATCTATGAAATAAAGTATGATGAGACAGTTCCGACAGGTGTTGCTATCAATGAAGCTGTTGAGCTTGCCAAAAAATATGGCCAGGATCAGTCTCAGGCATTTGTGAATGGAGTGTTAGCTAAGTTTGCGTAACGTATACACTGTAGCTCAGGTAAATGCGTATATTAAAAATATGTTTACACAGGACTTTCTCTTACGGGCAATAACCGTAAAGGGAGAAGTCAGTAACTGCAAATATCATTCTTCAGGACATATTTATTTTACTCTGAAGGATGCAGCAGGTGCCATCGCCTGCGTAATGTTTCGAGGAGACAGGCAGGGACTTAAGTTTGCACTTGAGGATGGCCAGCAGATTGCAGTTACAGGAACAATAGATGTTTATGAGCGTGATGGCAAATATCAGTTGTACGCTCGTAGTATAGAATTAGATGGAGCCGGCAGGCTGTATGAAAAGTTCGAAGAACTGAAAAAGAGACTCTCTGAATCAGGAATGTTCGCACCAGAGTACAAGCAGCAGGTTCCAAAGTATATACATACCTTAGGTGTTGTCACAGCACCAACAGGCGCTGCAGTACGAGACATTATAAATGTCAGTACCCGCAGAAATCCTTATATTCAAATAATTCTCTACCCTGCCATCGTACAGGGGGATCAGGCCGCGGCCAGTATCGTCAAAGGAATCGAAGTGCTATCGGAAAAAGCGGTAGATGTTATCATCGTCGGACGAGGCGGCGGATCTATCGAAGATTTATGGGCCTTTAATGAAGAATCAGTAGCGGAAGCTATTTTTAACTGCCCAATTCCAATCATTTCAGCAGTAGGACATGAGACAGATACTACAATTGCAGATTATGTTGCGGATATGCGTGCACCTACGCCATCGGCAGCTGCGGAGCTTGCGGTATTTGAGTTTGACAGGCTTATGCAGGATATTGCAGATTATGAAGCTGCTTTGACTCACCATATGACCAGAAATATCAGAATGGACAGAGAAAAGCTTTCTGGTATGCTAAGGCAATTAAATGCCCTTAGTCCTGAGAGCAGAGTTCGTGAGAGGCGAATGCGGACAGCAAGTCTAGAGGATCAGCTTCAGAACATAATGAACCTGAAGCTGCGCACAGTCAGACACAAACTTGAAATTGATATAGAAAGGTTGAAAGGCCTTTCTCCACTGGATAAATTAAATTCAGGATTTTCCTATGTCGAAAACGAGCAAGGAAAAAATATCAAAAGCATTAAGCAAATAGAGCCTGGAGAGACTTTGAATGTCCAAATGTCAGATGGCGTGGCTGTTACCAGGGTTATTGACACAAAGAAAAGATAAGGATAAAATAATAGAACATCTGTTTGTGTATGGAGGATATATAATGCCAGCAGCTGGAAAAAAGAACGATGAAAATATGTCTATTGAGGCAGCTTTTTCTCAGATAGATAGCAGGATAAAAGAGCTCGAAAAAGAGGATATTTCTCTTGAGGATTCTTTTAAATACTACAAAGAGGGAATGGAACTTCTTAAATATTGCAATGACGCCATAGACAAGGTGGAAAAGAAGGTTCAGAAAATATCAGGAGACGGCGCGCTGTCTGATTTTGAATAATAATTGAGAGTGAATAAAATGGGCGAATTTGAAGCTTTATTAGAGACTAAAGTATCAGAATGTGAAGAGATAATTAAAAGCTTTCTTCCAAAGGAAGAAGGCTATCAGAAAACTGTAATCGAAGCTATGAATTACAGCGTAATGGCTGGTGGAAAGAGATTAAGGCCAATGCTTATGCATGAGTTTTATACTCTTTTGGGCGGAAGGAATGATAAAGCGGTGGCACCATTTATGGCTGCCATGGAGATGATTCATACCTATTCATTGGTTCATGATGATCTTCCTGCAATGGATAATGATGAATACAGAAGAGGTCGTAAAACAACTCATGTAGTATACGGAGCCGGTATGGCTACTCTTGCCGGAGATGGACTTCTAAACTACGCCTTTGAGACAGCACTTAAAGCTTATCCTTTTACCAGAGAACTTTCAGAACTTGACGGGGATGTTAGGGACAGATTTATATATGCACTGGGTATCCTTGCTTCTAAGGCTGGCATTTATGGTATGGTAGGCGGTCAGTGTGCTGATATCGAGGATGAGGGTAAGAGTACTCTTTCAGAGGATGAGATATTATTCATCCACGAGAACAAGACAGCAGCGCTTATTGAGAGTTCGATGCTCATTGGAGCAGTGCTTGCAGGTGCTGACAGCAATACCCTTTCCAAAATTGAAAGGGTTGGTTCAAATGTTGGTATCGCTTTTCAGATTCAGGATGATATACTTGATATAGTGGGTGATCAGGCAGTAATAGGTAAGCCCGTAGGCTCTGATGAGAAAAATGAAAAGGTTACTTATGTAACACTTCATGGTATAGATGAGTCTGCAAAAGAGGTAGAGAGATTATCAAATGAGGCAGTAGAGATTGTTAAAGGACTTGGAAAAGAAAACGGGTTTTTGACAGAGCTTATAAACTATCTCATTTCCAGAAATAAATAAGACACAAAGACATGGCATTTTTGACATTTGCCATGAGAGGTTACACAGATGCTGTTACAACAAATAGAAAAGGCAAATGATATAAAGAAAATCCCAGAGGATAAATATGAACAGCTGGCTCAGGAAATCAGAGATTTTCTGATAGACAAGATCAGCATTACAGGTGGACACCTGGCTTCTAATCTTGGCTGTGTTGAGCTTACAATGGGACTTCATCTGGCACTCAATCTGCCAAAGGACAAGATAATATGGGATGTGGGACATCAGTCCTATACACACAAGCTTCTTACTGGCAGAAGGGAAGGCTTTGATCATTTGCGCCAGTTTGGAGGTATGAGTGGCTTCCCAAAAAGAAGCGAAAGTGATTGTGACTGTTTTGATACAGGACACAGCTCTACTTCAATTGCTGCCGGAATAGGTATGGTCAAGGCAAGAGATCTTGCTGGAGAAAAGCATGCTGTAGTAGCTGTAATAGGTGATGGTTCTTTGTCTGGAGGTCTGGCATATGAGGCTCTTAACAATGCAGCCAAGCTGGATACTAATTTTATTATAGTTTTAAATGATAATGATATGTCTATTTCTGAAAGCGTTGGAGGAATGTCCAAGTACCTTAACAGTGTTCGTACTACTCAGAAATATCTTGATTTAAAGGCTGATGTATATAGTCAGCTGACAGATAAGCCTAAGGTTATTGATGGTATCAGACGTGCCAAGAACTCTGTAAAACAGCTATTCGTTCCGGGTATGGTTTTTGAAAACCTTGGAATTACTTATCTTGGACCTGTAGATGGTCATGATACCAAGGCTGTTGAGAGAGTAATAAGAGAGGCAAGAAAGGTTCCAAAGGCTGTTATAGTCCATGTTATGACCAAGAAGGGCAAGGGCTATGAGCCAGCAGAAAGGCACCCTGCAAGGTTCCATGGTACGGAACCATTCCTTGTAGAAAATGGTATCCCTAGAAACCCAAGAACCACAGCCAATTATCAGGATATATTTAGTACAGTTATGTGTAAGCTTGGAGAGCGTGATGAAAAGGTTGTTGCAATCACAGCGGCTATGGCTGATGGTACAGGACTTAAGCGCTTTAAAAATATTTATCCGGATAGATTTATAGATGCTGGAATTGCAGAAGAATATGCAGTTACTATGGCAGCGGGTATAGCTGCAGGCGGATATACCCCTATTTTTGCTGTGTATTCATCATTCCTGCAAAGAGCCTATGATCAGATTATGGAGGATGTATGCCTTCAGAATCTTCATGTTATCTTTGCGATAGACAGAGCTGGCCTTGTTGGAAGTGATGGGGAGACCCATCAGGGTATATTTGATCTGTCGTATCTGTCAAGCATGCCTAATATGACTATTATGGCTCCAAAGAATAAATGGGAGCTTTCAGATATGATGAAGTTTGCAGTAGCATTTGACGGACCTATTGCAATCAGATATCCAAGAGGGCACGCATATTCAGAATTAAAAGAGCATAGGGCGCCTATTGTACTTGGAAAGGCTGAGCCTATTTATGAAGAGAAGGATATTCTCCTTTTGGCAGTAGGTTCAATGATTCCAATTGCGGAAAAGGTTCGCGAATTATTAAAGGAAAAAGGCTATAGATGTTCCTTAACAAATGCCAGATTTGTTAAGCCTATTGATGAAGCATATATCAAAGAAGCATCGGTAAACCACAGACTCATTGTTACAATGGAGGAAAACGTGGCATCTGGTGGATTCGGAGAGGCCGTAAGAGCATATCTTGTGGATAACCGTCTTGACAGCGACATTCTCAGCATTGCCATTCCGGATGAATTTGTAACTCATGGAAGTGTTGATAAGCTTAGAGAGATGCTGGGTATCGATGCACAGTCAGTAGCAGATAGAATAGTGGAATATCTGGCGAGGTGATAAATGGCAAAAGAAAGACTGGATGTAATCCTTGTTAACAGGGGACTTGCATCCTCCAGAGAAAAAGCAAAAACAATAATCATGGCCGGAGACGTATTTGTTAATGGTCAGCGTGAAGATAAACCGGGAACATCTTTTGATGAGACTAAGATTACTAGCCTTGAGGTAAAGGGTAATGAACTCCCTTTTGTCAGCAGAGGCGGACTTAAGCTTGATAAGGCAGTTAAGAACTTTGGTTTTTCACTCCAGGATGCAGTATGCATGGATATAGGAGCTTCTACCGGAGGCTTTACAGACTGCATGCTTCAAAATGGAGCAAGCAAGGTATATTCCGTTGACGTTGGTCACGGCCAGCTTGACTGGAAGCTTAGAAGTGATGACAGAGTAGTCTGCATGGAAAAAACCAATTTCAGATATATGGTCAGAGATGATATTCAGGATGATCTGGATTTTGCATCCTGTGACGTATCCTTTATATCACTTACCAAGATACTGATTCCTGCCAGAAAGCTTTTAAAAGATGGGGCACAGATGGTATGTCTTATAAAGCCTCAGTTCGAAGCTGGAAGAGACAAAGTGGGTAAAAAAGGCGTAGTAAGAGAGCCAAAAGTCCATGAAGAGGTTGTACACAGAATCGTTGATTATGTAGACATCATTGGCTTTGAAGTGCTGCATTTGGATTTTTCTCCTATAAAGGGACCAGAGGGAAATATTGAATATCTGATCCATATCAGAAAAAATCCTGAGAGAAATGCCGAGGTTATGGATATTACCGAAAGCGATGGCCTGCAACTCCTTGCACAGACTAGTGAGGAGAAAAAGGGGTTATCCTGGACTTCTCCAATGAATGAAATTATTTCAGAGACTGTAAAAGCAGCTCATGGCAACTTTTGAGGTTAAGATGGAACATTTTTTTATAATAACTAATCGTAGTAAAGACACAGATCTTGAAGAGACAAAATATATAAAAAAGATTCTGGAAGACAATGGTAAAAAGTGTGATCTTGCAGAATACACTGATGAAGCAAAGCATGATACAGGCCTTGATAACAGAGCCTACAAGACAGTTGTTCCTGACGGAGTTGACTGCTGTATAGTGCTTGGCGGAGATGGCACAATGCTTCAGGCTGCCAGAAACGTAGTAGATAAAGATATTCCAATCCTTGGAGTAAATCTTGGAACTCTTGGATATCTTGCTGAAATAGAGAAGACAGGTGTGGATGCTGCATTTAAGCAGATATTTGAAGGCACCTATGAAATTGAAGAGAGAATGATGCTTTATGGTAAGATCAATGGAGAAGAGGGAGACTATGCCCTTAATGACATAATAATTGCCAGAGGAGCTTCAATTCAGGTAATAAACTTAAATATTTATGTTAACGGCATGTTTTTGAACAGCTATCATGCTGATGGTATCATTTTTGCCACACCAACTGGTTCAACCGGATACAGCATGTCAGCAGGAGGACCGATTGTAGAGCCTTCAGCACGTATGATAATCATGACTCCTATCTGCCCTCATACAATAAATGCCCGCAGCATTATTTTGTCAAAGAGTGATTCAGTTGTTGTGGAAATAGGTAGTGGAAGAGGTGGAAGCGAAATATCTGCCATAGCTACTTTTGACGGAAGCAATAACCATACTCTGAAAACGGGCGACAGGATTGAGATAAACAGATCCTCTAAAACAACCAAGATATTAAAGCTAAATAAGATAAGCTTTTTACAGGCATTGCACAATAAACTGGCGTAAAACAAAAATAACAGGTGTAGATAATGAAGAAAAACAGACACGAGAAAATATTTGAATTAATTGAAAACTACGAGATAGATACTCAGGAAAAGCTTGCTGAAATGCTTAGGGATGAGGGCTATGATGTGACTCAGGCTACAGTATCAAGAGATATCAGACAGCTTAAGCTGACCAAGGTTTCTACAGCAGATGGAGCTCAGAAATATGTAGTATCTGCTCAGGATGTTGATGTATTAAAGGAAAAGTATATCAACGTTTTAAAAGCCGGATTTATTTCTATGGATAATGCACAGAATATCCTGGTTATGAAGACTGTGTCAGGTATGGCAATGGCAGTAGCTGCAGCTATTGATGCGCTTAAGTTTAAAGAGGTTCTTGGATGCATCGCCGGGGATGATACTATTATGGCGGCTATAAGAACTACCGAAGATACAATTGTTGTGATGGATAGAATTAGGGAGATGTTGGGAGAGTAAATGCTTTACAGTCTACATGTGAAGAATCTTGCCCTTATTGATGAGCAGGAAATTGAATTTACAAATGGATTAAATATACTTAGCGGGGAAACTGGTGCAGGTAAATCTATAATCATCGGTTCTGTGAATCTTGCCCTTGGAGCCAAGGCTGATAAGGATATGATCAGAACCGGAGCAGAATATGCCCTTATTGAGCTTACTTTTGGCGTTGATAATGATGCCCAGAGAAAAGCTATAGAGGCTATGGAGCTTCCTGTTGAAGAAGATGGAACTGTAGTAATACAGCGCAAAATCATGCAGGGAAGAAGTGTGTGCAAGGTTTGCGGAGAATCTGCGTCAGTAAAGCAGCTTAAGGATTTATCCAATATTCTTATCAACATTCACGGTCAAAATGACCATCAGGAATTACTTCACAAGCAAAAGCATAAAGAGATACTTGATGACTATGCAGGAGAAGAGCTGTCCAAAATCAAGGACCAACTCCGCAAGGAATATCATAAGTATACAGAGCTTACCAAAGAATTTGAAAATACTGACCTTGATGATAAAACAAGGATTAGAAAACAGGAGCTTGCTGAATTTGAGCTTAATGAGATAAATGATGCCGCTTTAAAACCGGGAGAAGATGAGCAGCTTGAAAAAGACTACAGAAGAATGGTTAATGGCAGAAAGATATCTGAGGCTCTTGGAATTTGTGCAGGCATTACCGGAGCTGATTCTGACGAAGAAAATGTTTCAGATAGTCTTGGAAGAGCAGTCAGAGAGCTTAATCAGATTAGAGCCTTTGATGATTCTATAGCCGATTTATCTGATCAGCTTACGGAGATAGACAATCTTTTAAGTGATTTTAATCATTCTCTATCAGGATATATAAGTGATCTTGAATTTGATGAAGAGTATTTCAAAAATACTGAGGAACGCCTTAACCTTGTAAATCATCTAAAGGATAAATATGGTGAAAGCATTGATAAAATTCTTGTCTATGCACAGGAAAAACAGGAAGAGCTTGATGTTCTGACTGATCTTGAGACTCATAGGAATCAGCTTTCCTTAGAGATTGAAAAGTCAAGAACTGAACTTTTGGCGCTGTCTGCAAAGGCTTCTGCCACAAGAAAAAAGAGTGCAAAGCTTCTTTCTCAAAAGCTAAAGGATGCTCTTATAGATTTGAATTTTATAGATGTTCAGTTTGAGATAAAGGTAATACCTGACGAGGAAAAGCTTTCTTCTAACGGCTATGATGATGTTGAATTTATGATATCAACCAACCCTGGTGAGAGTATGAAGCCCCTTGACCAGATAGCAAGTGGTGGTGAGTTGTCCCGTATAATGCTGGGATTAAAAACAGTTCTTGCTCAAAAGGATGATATTGCGACTCTCGTATTTGATGAGATTGATGCTGGTATTAGTGGAAAAACAGCTTGGAAAGTATCTGAAAAGCTTGGAGTACTTGCCAGAGAGCATCAGATTATATGTATTACACATCTGCCGCAGATAGCAGCAATGAATGATACACATTTTGTGATTCAGAAATCTGTTTCAAATAACAGGACTGTAACTACAATCCACAAGCTCACAGAGGAAGAGAGTATAGGCGAGCTGTCAAGGCTTTTGGGTACAGACAATGTTACGGAAGCAGTGCTTGATAATGCAAGAGAGATGAGGAAAACAGCTCTTAAGACTAGAAATGACAAATAAACCAGCTTAAAACGGAGAAGAATTATGACTCTTGATAATGACGATTTATTAAATAGCATACTGGCCAGTCTGGGAAGAATAGATAATATCAAGATAGAAGAACTTCCAAATATAGATCTGTATATGGATCAGCTTACAACTTTTATGGATGGCAGGCTTTTAAAGACCACTCGTCATCCGGGCGAAGATAAGATTCTTACCAAGACCATGATCAATAACTATGCCAAAAATGATCTTCTTCCACCACCTATCAGGAAGAAGTACTCCAGAGATCATGTGATCCTGCTTTTGTTTATTTATTATTACAAGAGTATTTTGTCAATCAATGATATCCAGACTCTTCTTGAGCCTATAAAGGAAAAGTTCCATATCAGCGAGGATGAGAACTGGACATTGGCTGATATATATAAAGAAATCTATGAAATGGAAGACGAGCATTTAAATAGCTTTAGAGATGATATAATCAAAAATTATGAGAAGTCTCAGTCAACCTTTGAATCTGCCCCGGAAGATGAAAAGGACAAGCTTCAGATGTTCGCATTTATTTCTTTGCTTAGCTACGATGTTTTCCTAAAGAAGCTCATTATTGAAAAAATGCTTGATAATGCTGCTATGAGCGGTAAGTCAGAGGAAGAGATGGCAAAGAATGATAAAAAGCACAAAGATAAGAAAAAAGATAAAAAGAGTAATAAGGAATAATCAGTTTTTATGTCTATATATGATACATTAAATGCTCAGCAGAAAAAGGCTGTGCTTCAAACAGAGGGACCTGTTCTTATTCTGGCAGGTGCCGGTTCAGGTAAAACAAGAGTTTTGACCCACAGAGTAGCATATCTTATTGACCAGTGCGGTGTAAATCCATGGAATATCATGGCAATTACATTCACAAATAAAGCTGCGGGAGAGATGCGTGACAGGGTTGACAAAATCGTTGGATTTGGTTCAGAAAGTATATGGGTGGCAACCTTTCATAGCAGCTGCGTCAGAATACTGAGAAGATACGCAGACCGTCTTGGATATGATACCAATTTTTCCATCTACGATACAGATGACTCTAAGAGTGTAATGAAGGATATCTGCAAGAGATACCAGCTAGAGACTACTCAGCTCAAAATGAGAGCCATCATGCAGAGTATTTCAAAGTGCAAGGACAACCTTGTAAGTCCTCAGGAATACTCATTGAATACTCAGAATGATCCAAGAAAAATGCGTATTTCAAAAGCATATATGGAATATCAGGCAGCTCTTAAAAAGAGTAATGCCATGGATTTTGATGACCTTTTGATGAATACTGTTGAACTGTTTAGAAAGAATCCAGATGTTCTTGAACAGTATCAGGACAGATTCAGATATATCATGGTGGATGAGTATCAGGATACCAATAACGCTCAATTTGAGCTTATAAGACTCCTTGCTCAGAAATACGAGAATCTATGCGTGGTTGGTGATGATGACCAGTCCATTTACAGATTCAGAGGCGCCAATATCAGAAATATTCTGGACTTTGAAAAAGTATATCCAAATGCCATGGTTATTAAGCTGGAGCAGAATTACAGATCTACCCAGAATATTCTGGATGCGGCTAACGGAGTAATCAGTAATAACTCTGGCAGAAAGGATAAATCCTTGTGGACTGATGAAGGCACAGGCGAAAAGGTGCATTTCCGTAAGTTTGATACGGCTATGGAAGAAGCCAGCTTTATCGCAGACGAGATAGGTGCTTTAAAGAGAGCAGGGAAGCTTGATTATAGTGAAACTGCAGTTTTGTACAGAACTAATGCCCAGTCCAGACTTATAGAAGAAAAATTTGTCTTAAATGGAATTCCATACGACCTGGTAGGTGGTACCAATTTCTATTCAAGACGTGAGATAAAAGACCTTCTGTGTTATCTT
>JAZRKG010000179.1:0-9475 GCA_045646185.1 Butyrivibrio sp. | reverse complement strand
TGGAAACCTCTGCTTCTGAGGAAAAAGCTGATACTGACCCGGCTTCTGAAAATCCTTTGGAAGAAGATTCTGATAAAACTGATAATTGCGAAAATGAAGATAACGTTCAGACATTTGATGATGATTTTGAAGAAGAGTCTGGAAATATACCTGGCTTTTTTGAATTTTTAAGTCATATTATAGAAAAAATTCTGAGTTTTATTGAAATACAACAGAATGTATTCAATAAATTGAAGTGTACAATATCTAGGGTTTATGTTAAGATAAATATGATAAAAAACACCCTTGAAAGTGAGATTTTTCATAGGGCGTTTGAAAAGGCAAAAAAGCATTTGCGCATTATTTTAAAGACTATTTTGCCTAAGAAAATAAATGCCGATATACATTATGGAACTGGTGATCCTGCTTTAACTGCAGAAATTATGGCTGGACTTGGTGTATTGCAAGGCCTCGGAATAAAGGGGATTAAGCTTACACCGGATTTTGATAGGACAGTCATAGCGGGGAATATTCACGTTAAAGGAAGAATTACGATATTCCGAATAGTGTTATCGCTCCTGATCTGTTATTTTAACAAGGATATCAGGAAGATTATCAAGAGATTCAAGAAGATTATAAATAACTAGTTTATATGGGGGAATGACATGTCTGAAAATGGAATAAACACTATTGTAGATAAGCTGATGGGTGGTATGAATTCTATTTTATCTACAAAGACAGTTGTAGGGGATCCTGTAACAGTCGGTGATACAATAATAGTTCCTTTGGTAGATGTTTCTCTGGGAGTTGCAGCAGGAAACAATGATGCAGATAAAAAGAATGGCGGAGCAGGTGGTTTTGGAGCAAAGATGTCACCAAGTGCTGTTCTTATTATAAAAAACGGTACAACGAAGCTTGTTAATATCAAGAACCAGGATGCGGTTACAAAGGTCCTTGATATGGTACCGGATGTTATGGACAAGTTTATGTCCAAAAAGGAAACTGTGATGGACGATGACGAAGCAATCGATATTGCATTTCCTGACGAGGGTTAAGTAGTTTTTTTCTTATGTTATGATGGTGGGTTTTTATGGAAAAAGAAAAAAGGGATGAAATAATAAAACACGGTACGAAGGAAGATCTGTACGAACTTAGAATGTGGCTTTTTAGAGAAAGCTGCAGAATAGAAAATGCTTCCTGTTCACTTGAAGAGCGTGAGAAGAAGGTGGCTGCTGATGAAAAATTCATCGCAGATGAGAAGCATCGCATTGAAACAGATTTAGAACGTATCAAAACGAATAATGCATTTTTTGAGAAAAAAATGGATATTCTAAAGGGTGGATTTGACCAGCTCGAGGCTGATAAGAGAGCTTTCGAGAAAGAGAAGAAGAGTCAGATTTCTGCTTTCGATTCTTATGGCTATTCTGGTGCGGAGTTGTTTTTTAGTGGTATCAACAGCTCATTGGCACTAAAAAAGCGATATAAAGACCTTCTTAAGATTTATCACCCAGATAACATGTGTGGGGACACTAGGATGATACAGATGATTAATGAAGGTTATTCTGTTCTGAGCTCAAGGTTCGATATGCAACTGAAGGCTTGAGAATAGGGAGGGTATTATTTTTTATACATGAAGCCAGGCTTTTTGGTAGAAGCCTGGCTTTTTTCATTGAAATGGAAGATTAGAAAAAATAATATGAAAAAAGCCTCGGTAAAAACCGAGGCTAAAATTCATAAATAAGATTATGCTCTTTCAACTTTACCTGATCTCAGGCAGCTTGTGCAAACATTCATCTTCTTATTTGAACCATTCACTTTTACTGTAACATGCTGAATATTTGCATTCCAGACTCTGTTAGATCTTCTATGAGAATGGCTTACGTTGTTACCGAAATGAACGCCTTTGCCACAAATTTCACATTTAGCCATTTTGACACCTCCTTATAAGCCATTTTTTACAAAAAACAATAAAAACATTGCTACTTATCGTCCGCAACATTTTGTATTGTATCAGAAAGAAATAACAATTGCAAGAAAAAATTTTATTAATCCTATTTTAAAGAAAAGGTTTATTTTTTAACGGGCTTCTACTATAATAAATAAATGTGCGATTACAAGTTTACTGTTGTATAATTATTAAAAAGACTTAAATAATGTAATAAGCACACAAGGAGGATACAATATGAAAGCTTCTTCAATGAACACACATATGGGCAACATCTCCATCGATAAGGAAGTTATTGCACAGTATGCAGGCGCAATTGCAATGGAATGCTTTGGTATTGTCGGAATGGCAAATGTTAATGTTAAGGACGGTCTTGTTAGCCTATTAAAGCTTGACAGTATGACCAGGGGTATAAATGTTTCACTGGATCAGACACAGAAGCTGACTCTTGACTTCCATGTTATAGTTTCTTATGGTGTTAGCATTTCTGCTGTTGCAGACAATCTAATTGATAGTGTAAAATACAAAGTCGAGGATTTCACAGGACTTGAAATCAGTAAGATTAATATCTTTGTTGAGGGCGTTCGTGTTATCGACTAATCTAGATAATCTGAGGAGGATTATGTTTTGAGCAATAACTCAATTAATGCCGAGATGCTAAAAAAGATGTTTTTAGCTGGTGCTAAAAATCTTGAGGCTAAAAAGGAATGGATCAACGAATTAAACGTATTCCCAGTCCCTGACGGCGATACAGGTACAAACATGACTATGACCATTATGTCTGCTGCTAATGAAGTAAACGGACTTGCAGCTGATGCAGACATGATGACTATTTGTAAGAGCATATCTTCAGGTTCCCTTCGTGGTGCCAGAGGTAATTCAGGTGTTATATTATCACAGCTTCTTAGAGGATTTACCAAATCTGTAAGAGAGCATGATGAACTTGATACTGTAAAGATTGCTGATGGTTTTGAAAAGGCTGTTGAAACAGCATATAAGGCTGTTATGAAGCCAAAGGAAGGAACTATCCTTACAGTTGCTAAGGGTGCCAGCAACAAGGCAAGAGAGCTTGCTGATGCAGGTGAGACTGATTTAGATAAGTTCTTTGATGAAGTAATCAAATATGCTGATGAAGTTTTAGCTAAGACTCCTGATATGCTTCCTGTTCTTAAACAGGCAGGCGTTGTTGATTCAGGTGGACAGGGTCTTGTCCAGGTTCTTAAGGGTGCTTACGATGGCTACCTTGGCAAGGAGATAGACCTTACAATTTCTGAAGAGTCAGCTACACCAGTTTCCAAAAAGTCTACTTCAAAACAGCAGGAAGAAGCTGATATTAAGTTTGGTTATTGTACTGAGTTTATTGTTCTCTTAAACAAGCCTCTTAATGTTAAACAGGAAATTGATTTCAAGGCATTTTTGGAATCAATTGGTGATAGTATCGTAATGGTTGCAGATGATGAGATCTGCAAGGTTCATGTACATTCAAATGACCCTGGTCTTGCTATTCAGAGAGCGCTTATGTATGGTCAGCTTTCTAATATGAAGATCGATAATATGCGTATGGAGCATAGAGAAAAGCTCTTCCATGAGACGCAGAACGGCTCCTATGCTGAGATAAAGGTTGAAATCAACGGTGCTGCAGAGCAGACACCTACATATCACGCAGGCGATGATATTCCTCTTGTAGAAGCTGAGGAAGAAATGCCTAAAAAGGATGTAGGTTTCGTAACTGTTTGTGCTGGTGATGGCCTTGCTGAAATCTTTAAGGGACTTGGTGTTGACTACGTTATTTCCGGTGGTCAGACTATGAATCCAAGTACAGCAGATATCCTGGATGCAATTGATAAGGTTAATGCTGATACAGTATTTGTACTTCCTAATAACAAGAACATCATTCTTGCAGCTAATCAGGCAAAAGACCTGGTTGATGGCAAAAAGGTAGTGGTTATTCCTACAAAGACTGTTCCACAGGGCGTTACAGCTGTTATCAATTATATTCCTGATGTATCTGTAGCTGATAATGAACAGGCTATGATAGACGCTATAAGCAGTGTTCGTAGCGGAGAAGTTACTTATGCAGTTAGAGATACAGTTATAGATAACGTTCAGATCAAACAGGGTGACTACATGGGAATCGGCGACAGCGGTATTCTTGGTGTAGGTCAGGAAAAGAACGAAGTTACCTTTGAGATGATCAAGAAGCTTATGTCTGAAGAGCTTGAGCTTATTAGTATCTACTACGGTAGTGATATTACTGAAGAAGAAGCAGAAGCTCTCAGAGAAAAGGTTGCAGGCGAATTCTCTTCCTGTGATATTGAACTTCAGTATGGCGGACAGCCAATTTATTACTACATTGTTTCAGCTGAATAATTATTTGCATTTTAAAGCCGGATTTTTCCGGCTTTTTCTTTTTACGCTTTTTTAATATCCAATAGCCGTTATGGGGTTTATAATAGTATTAAATATCGATAATTTTATTCCTGGTAACTACAAATTGTTTTTCGAAAGAAGGCATAAATGGATTCGAGATTTAATTACAGTGAAAAGATGAAGAGAACCGTTCTGATTGTTGATGATGAATTTGTTAACAGAGAGATTCTCGGCGGGATTTTGGAAGATGATTATAGCATTTTATATGCAGAAGACGGAGAACAGGCTTTAAAAATCATTAAAGAACAGGATACAAAGCTTTCTATTGTTCTTCTGGATTTAAATATGCCTAAATTAAATGGCTTTGAAGTAATAAAAGCTATGAAAAACAATCCAAACTGGAAAAAGATTCCTATCATTGTACTTACATCTGATAATAGTGCAGAAATTGAGAGCTTAAAGCTTGGCGCTTCTGACTTTATAACAAAGCCATATGATATGCCTGAGGTTATAAAAGCAAGGGTTACAAGACTTATCGAGTTTTCTGAAGATAGGCTTATTATCAAAGCTGCTGAGAGAGATGAGCTTACGTCCCTTTATACAAGAACTTTTTTCCACGAATATACTCATATTATGGACAAATTACAGCCTGGAAGGCAGATGGATGCAGTTGTGGTTGATATTGATCATTTCCATCTGATAAATGCAATATATGGCAGGAAGTTTGGTGATGAGGTTCTTGCTACTGTTGGAGGTGTCCTTAAAGATTATTCGCATAAATATGAAGGCATAGCTGGCAGGGGTGATGCTGATACTTTCTATATGTATTTTAATCATATCGAAAATTACAAAGAGCTGGAAAACGTTTTAAATACGGAGATATCAGACAAATATAAAACTAATCATATTCATTTAAGAGCAGGCATTTGTCAAAAGTCTGGTGATGATGTGGAGCTTGAGGTGCTTTTTGACAGAGCAAAGCTTGCCTGCAATACTATTAGAGGCAAGTTTCAGCAAACCTATGCTTTATTTGACGACGAGTTAAAAGACAATGTCTTCTTTAGTGAGAGACTTATTCATGACATCCATGATGGTCTAGAAACAAGGCAGTTCAAAGCTTTCTATCAGCCTAAATATGATATAACAGGAGACAAGCCTGTACTTAAGGGCACAGAAGCTCTTGTCAGATGGGAGCACCCAGAGTTTGGTCTTGTATCACCAGGCGCATTCATTACTTTGTTTGAAGAAAATGGCCTTATTCAGCTGGTAGACAACTTTATGTGGAATGAGGCGGGAGAACAGCTCAAGAAATGGAGAAAGGCCTATAAAACAGATATTGCCATTTCAATAAATGTTTCACGAATTGATATCTATGATCCGGAAATTGTGGATAAGCTTTTGACTATTGTAAAGAACAACAATCTTGATGTTAAGAATCTTCACATTGAGATTACTGAGTCTGCTTATGCTGACAATCCGAATCAGCTCATTGAAGTTGTCGGTAAGCTACGAGATAAAGGCTTTATTATTGAAATGGATGACTTTGGTACTGGATACTCAGCACTTAATATGCTTTCGTCCATGCCAATAGATATTCTTAAGCTGGATATGCAGTTTGTCAGACATATGCTTGAAGATTCTAAGAACCTAAGAATGGTTGAAATAGTAATGGAAATAGCTAAGCTTCTAGATGTTCCGGTTGTAGCTGAAGGAGTAGAAAATGAAGAACAGCTTGAACAGCTAAGAAAAATGGGCTGTCAGATCGTTCAGGGATATCTTTTCTCTAAGCCTGTTGCACCTGATGAATTTGAAGAGTTTATAAAGGAGGATTTCGATGCTAACGTTGGATTCTTTAAAAGAATTTGGGGTAGACGCTGATACAGGTCTTGCCAGATGCGCCGGCAAGGAAGATTTGTATTTCAGACTTATTAAGACTGTGCCTGTTGATGATAATTACAACAAGCTTGTTGATGCTGTAAATAACAAAAATTATGACGAGGCCTTTGATCTGGTGCACGCGCTAAAGGGTGTTCTTATGAATTTGTCCATAACGCCTCTTTATGATAAAATATCTGAGCTGACAGAATATTTAAGAGCCAGGGAAGATAGGGATTATTCCGGGATTTTAAAAGAAATCCTGGATATCCGAGAGCAGCTTGGGGATTTATGTCAGGACTGATTTGATATTACTTAAAGCTGGGGGAAGCTTTTTATGAATGAACAGGCATTACAAGAGTCTGTGGTTTCACTTAAAGGAGTTGGCGATAAGACGGCAACTCTTTTTAATAAGTGCAAGATTCAAAACGTTGGGGATCTGATTCGTTATTATCCAAGAGATTATGATGAATATTCTGCTGTAAC
Source organism: Butyrivibrio sp. (assembly GCA_045646185.1). GTDB lineage: Bacteria > Bacillota > Clostridia > Lachnospirales > Lachnospiraceae > Butyrivibrio. The sequence continues at coordinate 2,820 of JAZRKG010000179.1, read as the reverse complement.
AAAGGTTTCTGAAGCCAGAGTAGGAGACGTTTGTAGTATTCGCTGTGCAATTATTGGCAGTATTACCAACAGACGTGTTCGAAATCTGTCTATTTTGAATTTTTCAGCGGCTGATGTAACAGGACAGGTCAGATTTACCTATTTTAACATGCCTTACCTTAGAAGCTCGCTTAAGGCTGGTAAATACTATATCTTTAGAGGACTTCTTCAGAAAAAAGGCAACAGCCTTGTGATGGAACAGGCCAAAATCTTTAAAGATGATGAATATGTTACTTTAAGCGGAAGCCTTCAGCCAAGATATCCGCTGGTAAAGGGACTCACTAATAACATTGTTATGAAAACAGTTAAACAGGCTATTTTTCTGACCGCAGGTATGGAAGATCCGGTTCCTGAGAATATAATCTCTGAAATGGGGCTTATGTCGTATACTGAGGCTATTAGAAATATTCATTTTCCTGCTTCCAGGGAAAAGCTTATTGAGGCTCATAACAGACTTGCCTTTGATGAGTTTCTTTCTTTTATTGTAAAGGTTAGGCAGCTAAAGCTTTCATCTGACGAGCTGGTAAATGCGAATAAAATGGTTGATGTTGCAGATACTTCAAGACTTTTGGAGCAGCTCCCTTATAATTTGACCAATGCCCAGATGGCTGTATGGGAGGATATAAAAAGAGATTTAAGCGGGCCTTATGTTATGAACAGGCTTATTCAGGGTGATGTGGGTTCAGGTAAAACCATTCTTGCATTTATGGCCCTTTTATTGGCTGCGGCCAATGGCTATCAGGGTGCTATAATGGCACCTACGGAAGTTCTTGCAAGGCAGCATTTTGAGTCCTTTACAGAGATGATTAAAAAATATCATTTAAATCTAAAGCCTGTGCTTCTAATAGGTTCATTAACTGCAGCTCAGAAAAAAGAAGCTCAGAGAAGAATTTCAGAGGGTGAAGTTAATCTTATCGTAGGAACCAATGCCCTTATGCAGGATAAAGTAACCTATAAAAACCTTGCTCTGGTCATTACTGATGAGCAGCACAGATTTGGCGTAAGGCAGAGAAGTGCGCTTGCAGGAAAAGGAAGTGAGTGCCACGTTCTTGCCATGAGTGCAACGCCTATTCCAAGAACCCTTGCCATTATCCTTTATGGAGATTTACATATTTCCATACTTAATGAGATGCCAGGTGGGAGACTGCCTATTAAAAACTGTGTTGTAGGACCTGAGTACAGACCAACTGCCTATAAATTTATTGCAGATCAGGTAGCAATGGGACGGCAGGCTTATGTTATCTGCCCTATGATTGAAGAGGGCGAAATGGATAATGTTGAAAATGTTACTGATTATACTGATGTTTTAAGAGCAGCCCTTCCGCCTTCTGTCAGAGTTGATATGCTTCACGGCAAAATGAAGCCAGCTGTAAAGGATGAACTGATGGAAGAATTTTTCAAGGGCAATATTGATGTCCTTGTTTCAACCACAGTAATTGAAGTTGGAATAAATGTTCCTAATTCAACAGTCATGATGATAGAAAACGCTGAAAGATTTGGCCTTGCACAGCTCCATCAGCTTAGAGGAAGAGTGGGAAGAGGCTGTAACCAGTCCTACTGTATATTTATCAATGGTTCTGGAAAAGAAGAGGCCAGACAGAGACTGGATATTTTAAATCATTATAATGACGGCTTTAAGATTGCTGAAGAGGATTTAAAACAAAGAGGACCTGGAGACTTCTTTGGAGTAAGACAGAGCGGTGATTTGAACTTTGCCATAGGCGATATATATACTGACAGTGAGCTTTTGAAAAAGGCTGCGATATATGCAGATGACATACTTTTAGAGGATCCTGAATTAAAAAGCCCTAAATATCAGAGTTTTAGACGTTTCCTTTATCCGAATGGTGTTATTTCATTTGACTTTAGCACATTATAAAAGTATCATTATATGCGTATAAGTTTTTTTAACTATTAATATAAAATGGAAAGTGCAATTGGAGGAGAAATGTCTAAAGTAGCAATTGTTACAGATAGTAATAGTGGTATTACACAGTCTCAGGCTAAGGAAATGGGTATCTATGTTGTTCCTATGCCTTTTATGATTAATGATAAAGAGTACTTTGAAGATATCAATCTCACACAGGATGAGTTTTACAAGCTTCTTGCTGAAAACGCCAACGTTTCAACCAGTCAGCCAACTCCTGACTCACTTATGAAGACCTGGGATAATATTCTCAAGGAATTTGATGAAATCGTTTATATTCCTATGAGTAGCGGACTTTCAGGCTCTTGTCAGAGTGCATATATGTTGGCCATGCAGTTCTATAGTGGTAAGGTTTTTGTAGTAGACAATCAGAGAATCTCTGTCACACAGAGACAATCAGTGCTGGATGCCATGGAAATGGCTCAAAAAGGCATGTCTGGAGAAGAGATTAAGGACAAGCTTGTAGAAGTTAAATTTGAATCAAGCATTTATATCATGCTGGATACACTCTACTACCTTAAAAAGGGTGGTCGTATAACTCCTGCAGCTGCAGCGCTTGGAACACTGCTTCGCCTTAAGCCTGTTCTGCAGATTCAGGGTGAAAAGCTTGATGCATTTGCCAAGGCCAGAACTTCCGGACAGGGCAAATCCATCATGATCAATGCAATGAAAAAAGATTTCGAAGAGCGTTACGGCGGCTTTGACGCTGGTGACGTATGGCTCTCAGGAGCATATACCTTTGATAAGGATAGTGCAGCTGAATGGAAAAAAGAAGTTGAGGAAGCTTTCCCAGGCTATGATATGCACTTAGATCCTCTATCACTTAGTGTTGCCTGCCATATTGGACCAGGAGC
>JAZRKG010000178.1:0-7924 GCA_045646185.1 Butyrivibrio sp. | reverse complement strand
ATGTTAACCATTGTGTGTCAAAGGCACTCGTTGAATCCAACCCGAAGCATACGCTCTTTGTTCTTGAAGATTTGTCAGGCGTTCGTAATGCTACAGAACGTGTCAGAACCAAAGACCGCTATGTTTCAGTATCATGGTCTTTCTATGACCTTGAACAAAAACTTATCTACAAAGCTAAACAGAATCAGTCTACCGTTATTAAGGTTGACCCTCGTTATACAAGTCAATGCTGTCCTGTTTGTGGACACATTGAAAAGTCTAACCGCAACAAGAAGATACATCTGTTTACTTGTAAGAACTGTGGCTATAAATCTAACGATGACCGCATTGGAGCTATGAACCTGTACCGCATGGGAATCAACTATCTTGAAGATAGTCAAGTACCTGATACAGTTACGGCAGAGTAAACTTTGTCGTAAGGGGCGGTGTCAACCGTCCCATGATGCGACCCCACGGAAGTCTCACTGACAAAATGTAGGAGTTATTGCAACGAACTACAGGGGAGTCGCAAGCCACGTACCTTTAGGTGCGTGGTAGTTGACGAGCATGTATGGGATTGATGGGAAAATTGAGAAAATATACTGAGAAAAAGATGCGCTAGGCGGTGAGAATCACAGCTTTAGCGTGAACGAGAAGATGACCACAAAAATGGAAGAAAAGGTTGCTAAGGTGATATAGTATTGCGGAAATATATGTTTTTCCGAGAAAAAAGTGTTAATATTATAAATATAGTATGCGATATAAAAAATTCACTTGGATTAAATAGTTAGTATTTGTCACGTGGGAGCATTAAAGGGGATTGAGAAGTGTGTTTTGCGCACGCTTCGGATATCTCTTTTTTTATTTGGTGGAAAAACAACCATGAAAAGAAGAAATGAAGCCGTTTATTCAAGCATAGAGCAGGCCGTGTGCATATTTATTCTATCGTTTTTTGTGCTTTTTTCAGTTGTTTCAGGCAACTATGAAAAAAATACAGAATTAGCCATGCTTGGGGAAATTAATGAAGGTTGGATTGACGAAGATGGACAGACAGTCGATCTTTATGATCTGGCACCGGGCATACATTCTGTTACATTGGACATTAGTGAATTAAACACTGATGGCAAAGCGATTTGCTTTAAAACGATCGATACAACTTTTAAAGTATATGCATCAGATGAGCTGATTTACGAGTACAATCCTGAGTTACCAAGTTATTTGGGCGTTTCCTATGGCATGCAATATCATACCATTGCAATTCCGGAGGGAAGCACGTCTTTAAACCTGTACATCGAGCCTGTATTTACAAATACGCCCGCAGGTATAGGAGAAATTACTATTGATGCTGAAGGGCGTTACATGACAAATGTTTTTAAAAGATATCTTTTTTCATTTGGACAGGGTGCAGCAATTATACTTATCGGAATCCTTTTTGTTATAGCTGGAATTACAGGCAAAATTGTTATGAAGTCAACCGGCATTGATTTTATATCTTTTGGTATAACCTGTGTAATAATTGGCTTTGTTGGCTTTAATGATACGCTTCTTCTTCAGATACTGACAAGGCGTCCTGAACTTATCAGGGTTACAGAATATATGTGTCTTGTGTTTATACCATTCCCGGCGCTTTCATTTTTTTCCAGTACGACGGGAGAATCACATTTTAAGCTACTGACTGGCATGTTTGTGGTATGCCTTTTAGATTTTTTCATTCAGGTGGGACTGACAATAAGCGGAGTATCAGACTATTACTATCTTGTTTATGTTTCGCAATTCATAATAATGATTGGCTTTCTGATTGCTATAGTTATTGTTTTTAGGGCTATACGTCAGGGAAAAATCAAAAAGACACTGCTTAGAAGTGTAGTTTGGGGACTATGTGCCTGTCTTTTGGGTACTGTAATAGATATGATCCGTTATCATTTTTTTAAAAGCTATGGAAGCTTAACCTTTACACGCATCGGAGTGCAAGTGTTTACAGCACTTATGGGTATATATCTATATAGGGATCATATCGATTCCTTGAAGCAGAAACAAAAGGAGAGTATTGTATTTGCATCCGAGATATCAGAAGCTTTTGCTAAAGTTATAGATATGAAGGATAAGTATACCAACGGACATTCAGAGAGAGTGGCAAAATATACAGCTATGATTGCCAAAGAAATGGGGTATGACGATGAAACTGTAGAAAAGTATTATCGTATTGGCCTGCTACATGATGTAGGTAAGGTTGGAATTCCCAAGGCTGTACTAAATAAACCGGGTAAGCTTACAGATGAGGAATATGACGTAATCAAATCACATACTTTGAAGGGATACGAGGTACTTAAAGATATAAGTGTTGTACCTGAACTGGCAGTAGGTGCACTGGCACATCATGAAAGGCATGATGGAAATGGATATCCCAATGGCCTTTCAGACGATAACATTCCACCGGTAGCGCGTATTATTGCAGTTGCAGACAGTTTTGATGCAATGTACTCTGACAGGCAATATCGTAAGCGGCTGGATTTTGATACAGCGGTAGCAAGAATTCGAGAAGCCTCTGGAACTCAATTCAATCCAGAAGTGGTAGATGCGTTTTTCAGACTCGTTGATAAAGGTGAGATAAAATGAGTTTGAAAAGCTTGATGGCAGCAGAATATTAGTTACAGTTTTCCTTGAATAATATTATTTAAAGCTGCATAATATATAAGAATGATTTCTTGCGGAATTTCAAGAATTATTGTAAAATCATTCAATCATTACAGTATTTATATAGGAGAACAATGAGATGAGAACAAAAATCAAAGAGCTGTTTGTAAAAACATCCGAATATGCAGATAAAGAAGTGTGCATATGTGGTTGGGTTAGAACCAATAGAGCACAGTCACAGTTTGGATTTCTGAATATAAATGATGGTTCGTTCTTTGATAATTTACAGGTGGTTTATGAAAAGGAACTTGCAAATTTTGGAGACATCTCAAAGATCGGTGTTGGAGCAAGTGTAAAGGTTGTTGGAAAACTTGTTTTAACTCCTGAGAATAAACAGGCTTTTGAGGTAAAGGCAACAGCTGTAGAGCTTTTAGGCGATTGTCCAGAGAACTATCCAATTCAGCCAAAGAGACATACAAGAGAGTTCTTAAGAACAGTAGCACACCTTCGTCCACGTACAAACCTTTTCAGTGCTGTATTTAGAGTAAGAAGCGTGGCTGCTATGGCTGTTCATAGCTATTTCCAGGAAAGAGGATATGTATATGTACATACTCCACTTATTACATGTGCAGACTGTGAAGGCTCTGACCAGATGTTCAAGATCACAACTCTTAATATGAATGAGCTTCCACTTACTGAAGACGGTAAAGTAGATTATAGCGAGGATCTGTTTGGTAAGCAGGCATTTATTACCGGTTCTGGACAGCTTCAGGGTGAGACCTTCGCTATGGCGTTTGGAGATATTTATACATTTGGTCCTACTTTCAGAACTGAGAATTCAAACACACAGACTCATGCAAACGAGTTCTGGATGATTGAGCCTGAAATGGCCTTTTGCGATATCAACGGTCTTATGGATATCGAAGAGGAAATGCTTAAATACGTTGTAAAATATGTTTGTGATAAATGTCCTGAAGAAATAGATTTTTGCGATAAGTTTGTATCCAAGGGATTGAAGGACAAGCTTAACAACATTATCAATTCTGAGTTTACAAGAATCTCACATCACGATGTAATTGATATTTTAAAGAAAGCTGATGTGAAGTGGGAATTTGCTCCTGATTACAATGAAGATATTGCAAAAGAGCATGAGAAATATATTGTAGAATATTTTAAGGGCCCTGTATTTGTAACAGACTGGCCAAAGGACATTAAGGCATATTACATGAAAGTAAATCCAGACAACAAGACTGTTGCTGCAGTTGACCTTTTGGTTCCTCAGGCAGGTGAGCTTATGGGCGGAAGCCAGAGAGAAGAGAATCTCGACAAGCTTATTGAGAGAATGGATGAGATGGGCGTAGATAAGGACAGCATTGATTGGTATCTTGATACCAGAAGATACGGTGGCTGCATCCATAGTGGATTTGGTATGGGCTTTGAGCGTCTTATTATGTACCTTACCGGAGTAGAAAATATCCGTGACGTAATCCCTTATCCAAGAACACCACAGTCATGTGAATACTAATTTTAAACAGATTGAGCATCAGGCATTCTAATAATGAGTGCCTATGCTCTTTTTTATTTAACAAATGGAGGTGATTTGATCAATAAAAGAAATACATTTGCAGATGGATGCTTTTGAAAAAGAACTGGTTGAATTTAGAAGATAAAACAGTAAATATTTGATATAGGTAAAAGCTATAGCACAATATAGATTATCTGTAATACCATTTTTTAAAAAAAGAATTTATAGTGAATGTAGATGATAAGCGGTTGCTTATGAGGGGAAACAGGCAGAGCATCAGATATTAAAAAATGTCTGATGTTCTGTTTTAATATTTTGGAGAAAAGGAGCAATTATGATAAATGAAAAAGTGAAAGCTTTTCTTATTAAAAATAATCTTGGAGACAGGCTGACAGAGCATGCCCTTACAATTGATACTGTTGAGCATGCGGCTAAGCAGATAGGATGTACGGAGCCAGAAATTGCCAAGACACTTTCTTTTGTTGTAGACGAGAAGCCTGTAGTTGTGGTAATGGCAGGAGATGGAAGAGTAAACAGCTCAAAATTTAAAGCTAAGTTTCATACAAAACCACATATGATTCCAAGAGAAGAGGTCGAGAAAACAATAGGCTTCCAACCTGGTGGAGTATGCCCATTTGCTGTTAATGAGAACATTCCAATATGGTTGGATATATCAATGAAGAGATTTAAATATGTTCATCCTGCAGGGGGAAATGAATTTACATCAGTAAAGCTGACACCGGAAGAGCTTGAGAAGGTTTCGGGAGCAGAAGGCTGGTGTGATGTGTGCAAAGGCTGGGAATTGAATGAAAATAATTGAACTAACTAAAGAATATGATTTAGCCCTTGCCGAATTGGTCAGGTATAATTTGAAAAAGAATAATCTAGATATTCCTGGAACAGTGTATTTCGATGATAATCTGAACCGTTTGAGCGATTTTTATTTGGGCGATAAAAAGAAAAGATACTATTACATAGTGACAGATGATTTCGGCAAGCTGGTTGGAGGAATAGGGCTTGCCGAATTCGCATTTTTTGAAGACTGTTGTGAGCTGCAAAAGCTGTATCTTGCAGATGAAGTTAAAGGACATGGATTAAGCTATAAGCTTATGGCTCTTATAGAGGTGAAAGCAAGAGAACTTGATTATAAGAAAATATATCTTGAAACTCATGACAATCTTGCCGCAGCAATTCACCTATATGAGAAGTGCGGTTTTACAGAGATAGAAAAACCTGCCGGCGTAGTACATGCCACTATGAATAGGTTTTTTATAAAGAATCTCTAAGATATAATAGATATTAAGTCTATAATCATAATAGTATAAGAGAAGATTTCTATGGAGACTTGGTATTATGTGGACAATTAAACATATTTTTGATGGTGATTATGGCTGTGAAGAGCTTGCACCGGGAGAGAAGCCAAAGGTTTCAGTGACTCTTATTAATGATGAGGGTCAGGAAAAATATGTATATGCTGAGGATGAGTGGCTGTACGCAAATAACCTGGATGTGGGTTCAAAGTGGCCACTAGAATGATAGGATATTTGTCCCACTATTCACATCCGCCTCAGGGAGAAATAGTGGATGAGATATTTTGCAAAAATGTTAGCGATAGCTAACATAAAGTAGTATTATGTAGATTATAAACACAAAAAGTGGAGGGTAAATTAAAATGGAAATGGTTTTGACTATATTTTTGGGAATCGTTGTTTGCGGAGCTGTAACAATGATGATGATTGCAGCGGTAGCTTTTATACAGGACAAAAAAATGTTTTCTTCAGCGCCTAAAGAAGCGCAGGAAGTAATTATACCAAGAGAAAAAGAGCTGTTTTATGGCTCAAGAGCTATAGGCTGGACGATTATGATAATCAGCTTTTTGATAATACTTGGTGTGTTTGTGATTGGTGTATGGGATGGTCTTAGAAGTGGATTTTCCTTTTGGGATTATTTTATAAGATTTGTTGTGATTTGTACCATTTATAAGCTTTACGATATGATCTTTTTTGATTATTTCTTTCTCATAAAGTACAAGTTTTTCCAATTCTATTTTCCGGAAATTGAAAGCGCTTTTGAGGGTAGAAAATATGGTTTTAATATAGTAAGTCAGTTGGTAAAACTGATTATTATTTTCCCGGCCTTTTCTGCTCTTATAGGATGGGTTTGCACAACGTTTTTAGGTTAGTGTTATGTGGCCTGACGTGGTATTATGATTTGGGGACATAATATTGGAGGAGGCAGAAAATGGAATTATTTGATGGAAGACCCGGGGGAAATGACGGACGATTGCCTAGAGAAATCAGGGTTTATGACTTTCTTGATGATCTGGGTATAGATTATCAGAGAGTTGATCATGAGGCTGCCACTACGATGGAGGCATGCGAAGCGATTGACCAGGTTATTGGAACCTTGATGTGCAAAAATCTTTTTCTGTGCAACAGACAGAAAACTAAGTTTTATCTATTGCTAATGCCTGGGGATAAGAAATTCAAAACAAAAGAATTATCCAGTCAGATAAATTCTGCAAGACTATCTTTTGCTGAAGCAGAGGATATGCTGAAATATCTAGATATAGAGCCTGGTGCAGTAAGTGTAATGGGGCTTATGAATGACAAAAATCATGAAGTACAGCTGCTTGTAGATGAGGATTTAAAAAGTAGTGAGTATTTTGGATGTCATCCATGTGTATGCACTTCCAGCCTGAAAATCAGGACAGAAGATATTTTTGAAAGATTTCTTCCTGCAGTAGGACATGTTCCTCAAACCGTACATCTGGTAGGAGAAGATTAATAGCAAAAACAAAAATGTAGCAGGGAGTTAAAGGCATGAAAAAAGAATTCATTAAAGGAGCTAACCCATACATGCCGCTTTGGGAGCATGTACCAGACGGAGAACCAAGAGTTTTTGAGTTTGGCGGTGAAAAAAGTGTGTATGTGTATGGCTCACACGACATCGAAAAAGACAAATACTGTGGAAGAAACTATGTAGTCTGGTCAGCACCAATAGATGATCTGACTAATTGGAAGTGTCACGGGGTATCCTATGAGACTCATTATGACTCAATACTCTATGCCCCTGATGTAGTAAAAAAAGGTGATACTTTCTATCTATACGCAGCTGAAAAGTGCGGAGGACTTGTAGTTGTTGCTTCTGCAAAGGCCCCTTGGGGACCATTTGAAAATCCGGTAGAAACAAAGCTTGGATTTGATCCGGGAGTTTTGGTGGATGATGACGGCAAGGTTTATGCATATTGGGGCGGCTGCGCTGCACCATGTTATATAGCTGAGCTTGAAGATGATATGGCTACCATAAAAGAAGGCACACTGGTAGAAAATCCTCTTGGACATTCAACATGTCCATGGAATGCTGAAGATGACGGCCATATATCGCTTATCGATGGCTTTTTTGAAGCATCAAGTCCGAGAAAAGTTCTTGGAAAATATGTATACATTTATTCAAAACGTTATGAGATACCGGTTCCTGAACTGGGAGTATTTGAACCATGTAACGGCTTTCTTTCATACAGAATCAGTGACAGCCCATTTGGACCATTCCATGATGGCGGAGATATAAGCTTTAACGGTGGAGAAATACTCTGTGACAGTGAAGGTCTTGGAACCATGACCTATAAGTGGGGCAATAACCATGGTTCAATAATGGAAATAGAGGGACAGTGGTATGTCTTTTACCATCGCCAGACTGGAGTTGATGAATTTTCACGTCAGGCAATGCTTGAGCCAGTTGATGTTGCTCTTGGAAAAGATGGAAAGCTTTATATAGGTGATGTCA
>JAZRKG010000177.1:0-93678 GCA_045646185.1 Butyrivibrio sp. | reverse complement strand
CTCTGCACATCGTGAACCCGATGTGTTTTTTGAATATGCAAAGGGCGCTGAGGCGGCAGGCATGAAGGTCATAATCGCAGGCGCAGGTATGGCAGCACATCTGCCAGGTATGTGTGCAGCGATTTTTCCAATGCCAGTAATAGGTATTCCAATGCATACAACATCACTTGGTGGCCGAGATTCTTTATATAGTATCGTTCAGATGCCTACAGGCATACCTGTTGCTACCGTTGCTATAAATGGTGGAGCCAATGCCGGTATTCTTGCAGCCAAGATTCTGGCAACATCAGATTCAGAACTTCTTGCAAGATTAAAGGAATATACAAAGTCCTTGAAAGAGAGCGTTAAGGAAAAGGATGCTCACCTTCAGGAAGTTGGCTATAAGAATTACGCAAAATAATAAATAGTAAAAAGGCATTAAGGAGTAAAGATAGGTATGGAACTTAATTACAAAAACGCAGGTGTTGATATTGAAGCAGGTTATAAATCTGTTGAACTGATAAAGAAGTATGTTGGTGAGACCATGAGACCAGAGGTTATTGGTGGTCTTGGCGGTTTCTCCGGAGCTTTTTCTCTTAAGAAGGTCAAGGACATGGAGGATCCTGTTCTTTTATCTGGTACAGACGGTGTTGGAACTAAGATAAAGCTGGCTTTTGTTCTTGATAAGCATGACACAATTGGTATTGATGCAGTTGCAATGTGTGTAAATGACGTTGCCTGCGCTGGTGGTGAACCACTGTTTTTCCTTGATTATATTGCCTGTGGCAAGAACATTCCTGAAAAGATTGCAGCAATTGTTAAGGGTGTAGCTGAGGGCTGTAAGCAGTCTGACTGTGCACTTATCGGTGGTGAAACAGCTGAGCATCCAGACCTTATGCCAGTTGATGAATATGACGTTGCTGGTTTCACAGTAGGTGTTGTTGATCGTAAGGATATGATTGATGGAAGCGCTATTAAGGCTGGTGACACTCTTATCGGTGTTGCATCAAGCGGCGTGCACAGCAATGGTTTCTCACTTGTAAGAAAAGTATTTGATATGGACAAGGAAAGCCTTGAAACATATGTAGATGAACTTGGTACTACACTCGGTGAGGCTCTTCTTGCTCCTACAAGAATATATGTAAAGATGATGAAGTCTATCAAGAATGCAGGAGTTAAGGTAAAGGGCTGCAGCCATATTACTGGTGGCGGCTTCTATGAGAATATTCCTAGAATGCTTCCTGATGGAGTAAAGGCTGTTATCAAAAAGGACAGCTATGAGATTCCACCTATTTTCAAGCTTATGCAGAAAAAAGGAAATCTTGATGAGCACATGATGTACAACACCTTTAATATGGGTCTTGGAATGGTGCTTGCAGTTGACCCTGCTGATGTAGACAAGACTATGGAGGCAATCAAGGCTTCAGGCGAGACTCCTTATGTAGTTGGTAGTGTAGAGGTTGGAGAAAAGGGAGCAGAGGTATGCTAAAGATTGCAGTTTGCGTGTCCGGTGGCGGCACAAACCTGCAGGCTATTATTGATGGCATAGCTTCAGGAACCATTACAAATACTGAGATTGTACTTGTTTTTTCAAATAATAAAAATGCCTATGCTCTTGAAAGAGCAAAAAAAGCAGGCATCAAGACAGCTGTATGCTGTCCAAAGGATTATAGCTCAAGAGCTGAGTTCAACACAGAGTTCTTAAATGCTCTGGTGGACGCGGCTCCAGATCTTGTAGTTCTTGCCGGATGCCTTGTGGTAATACCTGAGATAGTTGTTAAGGCATTTCCAAACAGAATTATCAATATACATCCATCTCTTATTCCAGCCTTTTGCGGCAAGGGCTATTATGGCCTTCATGTTCACGAAAAGGTTCTGGAGAGAGGCGTAAGAGTATCTGGTGCTACAGTTCATTTTGTAGACGAGGGAACAGATACAGGACCTATTATTATGCAAAAGCCTGTTATGATCAGACAGGACGATACTCCTGAGACTCTTCAGAAGAGAATTATGGAGCAGGCTGAGTGGGTTATTTTGCCAAAGACTATTGATCTTATTGCCAATAATAAGGTTAAGGTCGAGGATGGCCATGTAATTATTACTGATTATGATGATATGCTGTAAATAAAAGTTTTGCTTATTTGAATTTGAAAGGGAGAGCCAGAATAAATGAAGGTACTTATTGTTGGTGGAGGCGGTCGTGAGCATGCTATTGCTGAGGCTGTTAGCAGAAGCGGTCGTGTTTCCAAAATCTATTGTGCACCAGGTAATGCGGGAATTGCGGAGCTTGCTGAGTGCGTTCCTATTACTCCAATGGAATTTGATAAAATAGTAGCATTTGCCCAGGACAATGCTATTGATCTTACAATCGTGGGAATGGATGATCCACTTGTAGGCGGTCTTGTTGATGAGCTTGAAAAAGCTGGTCTTCGTGCCTTTGGCCCTAGAAAGAACGCTGCAATTCTTGAAGGAAGTAAAGCTTTCTCCAAGGATCTTATGAAAAAATATGGCATTCCAACTGCAAGCTATGAGACCTTTGATAGCGCAGAGGATGCACTTAAATATCTTGAAACAGCCAAGATGCCTATCGTTTTAAAGGCTGACGGACTTGCCCTTGGTAAGGGCGTTCTTATATGCCAGAATCTTGAGGAAGCAAAGGCTGGCGTAAAAGAAATCATGGAGGACCACAAGTTTGGAGATGCTGGTAATCACCTGGTTATCGAAGAATTTATGACAGGTCGTGAGGTTTCTGTTTTGTCCTTTGTAGATGGCAGCACCTACAAGCTTATGACTTCAGCTCAGGATCACAAAAGAGCAGAAGACGGCGACACAGGTCTTAATACTGGCGGTATGGGTACTTTTTCACCAAGTCCTTTTTATACAAAAGAGGTTGATGAGTACTGCAAGGAGCACATCTATGGCAAGACTGTTGAGGCCATGAAGGCTGAGGGCAGAGAGTTCAAGGGAATTATCTACTTTGGACTTATGCTTACACCGGATGGACCTAAGGTTCTTGAATATAATGCAAGATTTGGAGATCCTGAAGCTCAGGTAATTCTTCCAAGACTTAAAACAGACATTATAGATATATGCGAGGCTTGCATTGATGGCAAGCTTTCTCAGCAGGAGGTTGAGTTTGAGGATAACGCAGCAGTTTGCGTTGTCCTTGCATCAGAAGGCTACCCTGTAGCATACGAAAAAGGCAAAGAGATTATCGGCTTCGATAATTTTAAAAATAAAGACGGGTTCTATTGTTTCCACGCTGGAACAAAATTTGACAACGAAAAAATAGTTACAAATGGTGGAAGGGTACTTGGAATTACTGCTAAGGGGGCAGATCTGGTAAGTGCCAGGGCCAATGCTTATAAGGCAACCGAATGGATTTCCTTTGAAAACAAGTACATGCGTCACGATATAGGTAAGGCTATTGATGATGCAAAGTGATTTTGAGGGGATGGGAGCGTTTATAAGCCCAAAGTTAGGAGGTAGTATATGAGGAAAAGTAAAAAGGGATTATTGTCAAGAATACTGGCAACAGCAGTTCTGACAGGCGTTTTGACAATGTTTGTGCCTGCTTCTGGTTTTGCTTATACACAGACTACAGGTACAGTTACAAGTAGTAATGTAAAGGTTAGATCTGAGGCAAGCTCAAGTTCTACACAGATAAGTAGTCTGGATACAGGCGATACTGTGGATATCGTTGACGAAGCTACAGATTCAAGTGGATATGTATGGTACAAAATCTATGTTAACAAGTCTACTTTTGGTTATGTAAGAAGTGACCTTGTTACAAAGAGTGGTTCATCAAGCTCATCTACATCGACATCTACAAGTACAACAAGCACATCCACATCTACAACAACAGACACATCAAGTTCTACAACAACTACTACATCACTTCCTGCAACAACAGTTACTTCACTTGCTGAGCAGGCTGCAACAATTATAGCAGACAGTGCCAATGTAAGGGCCGGTGCAGGTACAGCTTATGATACTGTTGGTAAGGTGGTTAAGGGTGACGTTGTTACAATTACTGGTGAAGCAACAGGAACTGATAGCAAGAAATGGTATCAGATTACTTTTGGAAGCAGCAACAAGGTTGGTTTCATCAGAAATGATCTTCTTACAATTGGTACAGTAGCTGAGACTACAACTACAGAGACTACAACTACAGAAAATACAGATACAGCAACGGAGAATGCTTCTGTTTCAGAGACTGACGTTGTTGACGGCTCAGAAGCTTCTTCTGAGGAAGCACCAGCTGAAGTAGTAGAGGAAACAGTTGTAAATGATGATTATTCATTAGAGTATTCAACAGATGCTGAGGGAAATGCAGTATGGTACCTTTATGACAAAGCAAGTGATACTTACACACCTGTAGCTGATCTTGAAGCAGCATATCAGCAGGTTCAGAATGGAGAGACTTCTTCTTCCTCAGAGGGTGTTAGCAAGGTAGTTGTATTTATTCTTGCACTTATCATTGCAGCCCTTGTAGCTATAGTATTTGTCCTTATCTATAAACTTCGTGACCTTGTTTATTATGAAGATGAAGAATATGATGAGGATGAAGAAGAATTTGATGACAGAAAGTCATCAAAGCGTGATTATGAAGATAGAGTAGTATCTCCAAAGAACAAAGATGACAGATATAAAACTCGTGAGACTCGTGAAGATGATGATGAACCAAGAAAGTCAGACAGAAGTGCTTCAAGACCTTCAAGAGAATCATCATCAAGAGATTCATACAGAAGAGAGTCTGCCGGAAGAGGCAGAGATTCAGAGGATTCCAGAGACCGTATGAGCAGAAGACCTGCAAGACGTGAGGATGAGAGAGATTACAGAAGCTCTTCCAGAGAGAATGCTACTGATGACAAGAGACGTAGTGATGACAGAGAAGTAAGCTCTTCAAGAAGAGAGACTACACCTGATTACAGATCAGCTTCATCAGCCAAAACAACATCTGATACTACAGAAAAGCCTTCTTCCAAAACACCTTCTCGTAAGGCTCGTAACTTTGCTAGTGATGAAGACGATTTTGAGTTTGAATTTTTGGATTTAGACGGAGATGAGAAATGAGGTAGGAAGAAATGGGAAAAAAGTCAGTAAAAGAGAACAAGAACATTTATCAGCTTAGCCGTGAGAATTGTGGGCTTACACGTGATAAGGCTGCTGAAGAGATGATTTTTGTTTCCGCAGATCGTATCGAAAAGATCGAAAATGAGCGTACTTCAGCTCATCCAGAGGATATTATGGCAATGGCTAAATGCTATAAGGATCCTGCACTTTGCAATTATTATTGCTCACACGAATGTCCAATAGGACAGGAGTATGTTCCAGAACTTAAGTCCAAGGATATTACTCAGATTACTCTTGAGATTTTATCAGGCCTTAACACAATGGAGCAGGAAAAGAACAGACTTATTGATATTACAGCAGATAGCAACATTGATGATACTGAAATAGAGGACTTCATCAAGATCAGACAGAAGCTTGAGCAGATCTCCTTATCAGTTGATTCACTCCGCTTATGGATTGATAAAGAAATTGCTACAGGAAAACTTGATTCATCAGTTCTTGAAAAGTAATTAAAAGTGCCGCCAGTTTTTTCTGGCGGCACTTTACTTTATATAAAGAACCTAATCAGAGAAAACTTTGTTGAAATAAAAGGTAACTTTTTTAAACATTTTTTTTGATTATTGATGATTTTTTACAGAAAACTTAAATGTTTTTGCAAAAACGGTATATTGATTAATCAATTTGAAAATTTAGCGCATTTAAAATAACAGCCTCAAAATGCTTATAATTATTGTGCTTTGGGATAGCACTATATATAGTAGTCTACGAAAAAACATACATATATTTCCGCATAGGAATATACAATTTGATAAATATAAAAAAAACCAAAAAATGTAAAAAAACACTAATATTTATACTGTTCAAAGCCGATATATCTGTTATAATTGATGTATTAAATGGAAACATCAACAAACATATGTGGTATTTTAGAGGGGGAACTGCTTATGTTATGTGAATGCTGTTCAAGACAGGAGGCTATTACTCACATTACCGGTCACGGTTATGTTTGCCTCGATTGTAACAACAAATTGATGCTGAAGATGCACGGACGAAGAGATGATTTTCAGCATCCGGAAACTATCTACGTATATGAACCAGATGGAACTGTCAGACAATTTGCATTGTCTCATCGCGTCATGGAAGATGGCGTATTTTGGACTGCAAGTGAGATTGGTGGCGGTTACATTTTTGAGTTCATGTCAGACATTAATGACAACACATCTGAGGTCATTAAGCGCTTCCAGTACAAGATTATAGCAGGTATTTCTTACAAGACAGTCGATAGAGCGCCTAGCATGGGATTGTTTGACGATACACTTACTAAAAAGGGTGTTGAGTACTCACTTAATCCTAGAGGAAATGTCGATATCAGACTGGATAGTCAGGATAAGGTAAAACTGTCTATTGATGGAGAAGAGTTTAGCTTAAATGACTTTGGAAAGATGCTCAAAAGATATGCTGGTGCTTCTATGTGCTTCCAGGTTCAGGACAGAATAGAGCCATTGCTTCAGAAGGATGAGTATCTTGTAAGCCTTAAGGTTACTGCAGGCGGACTTCTTGCTGATTTTGCAGGAGCAATTGAAGTATTTGAGGATGATTTTGTGCCATCTGAAAAGATAGTTGCTTTTGAAAAGACCATGCTTGATATTGCCAATAAGCTTGATATTCTCTATCATTCTGAAAAGATGAGCGAGGCAAGATTTGCTGGCCAGAAGATGATTGAGATGCTTCAGGACCTTAGATGCAGTGATGGTGATTTCCCTAAGTTTGATATTCAGCTTATAAACAACATCATTAATAAGCCTTGATATATGAATTATGTTCACAATAAAGCACCGAAGAGCTCAAAGCCTCCGGTGCTTTTTCTTTTGCACATATTCTTTTTAAAAGGATTAGTCTGTAACAACCTCTGTGACAATATCCATTGGCCCTGTGCCTATTCTGTAGATTACATCCTCCAGGGAAATGAACTTTTTGTTTTGTATGAATTTCAGATATTTTGGTGTCAGGCGCATGGTAATTCCCAAAGGTTCAATCTTATTATTGACCTTATCACGAATCGTTTCGCAGGCGTCATCAGGATCATGCTCCATACTCTTTGAAAGGATGCACAACAAAGTTCCGACTGTCTGTGAGAGTCCGACCATATTTGGATCAGCTGAGGCATCGGTTGACTGCATGGAGGAAATCTCATAATTTTTGATGGAACGATATATGCCGTATTCACAGTCAATTTCCACAAGTCTGTGATTTTTCATGTCCAAGAGCCAGGCCATATTTCCACGCACAAACATATCTGACACTATAAACAGTGACCCTTCAAACGGGAAGGTCACGTTCTGGCAGTTTGTGATGGTAAGGTCTGCCTGAATTTTGTGCAAGTATGTGCCATCGTCAATATCCTTAAGCTCTGCCTCAGTTTCTTCTGTGAAATTTGAGGTAATGTTTTCGCTGGTTTCTGTAGATGCATCAGGAACGACTGTATCCTCATTATCTGAGGAGGCGTTTTTATTTTCAGTACTTTCATTATCCCCCAGAATGATTACTTTATCAGCAGTAACTTTAGCTGTCTCAATGCGCTTGCGCTCAGCTTCTGCTATAGCCTTGCCGTCATATGGAGGGAAGGCAACGGTTACTCTGTCTGAGATTCCTTCCTCAAAAGGTCCGCAAAGAGGATGCATTCCGCGGTTTCTGCCAAAATAGTCCTCGTGGAATTCAATAGGAGTTCCATCAGGATTTTCAAAGAACTGCTCAGGCTCAAAGGCCATGCCGAGTACGCTTGAAGAAACAGGTATGGTAAGGTTTCTTGGCAGGTACTCATACAGGTTGGTCTTTAGGGTATAGCGGCCATCTTTTTCAAGAAGCTCAACCACAATCTTGTGCTTATCATCAACATAGCTGCACTGCTCAGTGTTACATGGAACTGCTCCGTTAAAGAAAGCGTTTCCTCCGGTATAAACAGGTAGATGATCATAGTAAGCGTCATTGCTGCCACTATTCTTTTTGGTATTTGGACCAAGCCCTGCAAAATAGAGTTCTGCAGTAGGGTAGTTGTCGTAAGGCTTGGTTCCGCAGATCATATTATTTCTGGACAGAGTATCAGCATTTTTGGAAATGATATATTCCATCAAATCTCTGCGGACATTTTTCTGGATAAAAATGTTGTTATAAAATCTTGCATCGCCATGAAGGATAGTCATAAATCCAGCGATTTTGGTGCTGTGTGGCACGTGATAAGGAGTATATCTGTCACTTGCAAACTTGCGTCCGCCATTATCTGTACCGCTTCCTACATAGGTAAAGGAACCCATGATAAGGTTATGCACCAGCGCTATTCCCTGAGTGCTGAGCCTGCAGGCAATATCTGACAAAAGCAGGTTGTGATCTATAAGTGTAGGACCGTGGGAAACCTCAACAAATATATCTTCGCCAAGAGCAAGACCACTGTTTATAATTGTATCCTTTGGAGGAACGTTATCATGGAACAGGTTTTGGGTTACTCGCGTTCCCTGAGCCTGCCAGTCAAGCCAGAGTCCTCTTGTACAGTGGTCGATATGGTTTCTCTTTATGGTTACGTCAATAGCTGCGTGGAGCTTTATACCGCCAATTTCAGCACCTGCAAGGTTCTGCCTGTTGTTGATATGGTGGATGTGATTGTCCTCAATTGTGGAAAAAACAGCGCCCATGTGGCCCACGATTCCGGTCTGACCGCAGTCGTGAATATCGCAGCGTCTGATTATATGTGAACCGATTGTCTCCCTGCTCCAGCCATCGTTAACTGCCTGACATACTGCATCACGTTCAGTCTGTGTGCCGTCCTTTTGCCAGTAGGTTGTCCATTTATTGTTGTTGCCTGGCTGATAATATTTTCCAAGAGAGATTCCGCTACATTTGGAATCATAGATTTCACATTCTTCAATTATCCAGCCCTTTGCCCAGTGAGGACCTACCATACCCTCCTGATAAGCTGTTGGCGGTGCCCATCTGGTAGCAGCCTGTCTTATCTGAAAGCCTGAAACAGTTATATAGTCTATGCCAGTTTTACTTGGGTAAAAGCAGTTTGGCCTGACTGTTATTTCTACATTTGCCTCATTTGGATTTGCTTCCTGGAAATTGGCGTAGATAACCGTCTGATTGTCCTCCTGCTGTACATACCAGGTGTGAAGAGTGTACTCAGGGTCCCAGGAGGAATTGTTTTTAACAGGATGTCTGCATTCCTCAAGGGTAGGCACTTCGTACATTGCCTTTCCGTTTAAAAAGACTTCGCCAAGATGAGCCTTCATTTCTCTTGAAAACCAGTCCCCTGAAATAAGCTCATTGTATGGATTAAAATTTCCAAAATAGCTGTTTGGAATTTTTACACGATAAACATTTTCGTCAAAGCTTTCCCACTCTGAAATCTCTTCAGCACCTGTGATGATAGCTCCGCCTGGAGCTGAGCTGATGTACTCAATACGGGCATCATGGGTTCCGCCGTGAGCAGGATCAACAGCTTCACGATAAACACCAGGACCTACTAGTATGCGGTCGCCAGGCATGGCTATAAGCGCAGCTTCAGAAATAGTTTTGAATGGATGAATTCGACTGCCGTCTCCACTACGGACGACATTTCCAGATACATATATTTGCATAGACTCCTCCAAACATAAATGTATTGATATACAATTTTATTCGTAAACATGATAGAAACATTTATGATTTGATTCTACCATGTTTATGGCAAAAATGTTAACATTATACTAAAAGACAATGACAATACTAATTGTAGGAGATTATTATGGCAGAAAAATATTTTGGCGAAAGTACCCCTAAGCTTGGCTTTGGTCTTATGAGACTTCCAAGAGTTAAGGGCAATGAAAATGAAATAGATATTGAACAGACCAGTAAAATGGTTGATATGTTTATGGAAGCTGGTCTTACTTATTTTGACACGGCATTCGTATATGATGGCTCAGAGGAGGCTGCCAAGAAGGCATTGGTAGACAGATATCCAAGAGAGAGCTATACACTGGCAACCAAATTAAATGCTGGTTTTGTAGGCTGCAGAACCGCAGAGGATGCCAGAAAGCAGTTAGAGATAAGTCTTGAGAGAACAGGTGCAGGCTATTTTGACTACTACCTGTTACATGCTCTGGGAAAAGGAAATATCTCAAAATATGACGATTTTGGCATATGGGATTTTGTAAAAGAGATGAAGGAAAAAGGCCTTATTAAGCACTGGGGCTTTTCATTTCATGACACACCAGAATTTTTGGATGAGCTTCTGACTGCTCATCCTGATGCAGAGTTTGTGCAGCTTCAGATCAACTATGCAGATTGGGACAACCCATCAGTTCAGTCCAGAGCCTGCTACGAAGTTGCCAGAAAGCATGGCAAATCTATCGTTGTAATGGAGCCTGTAAAGGGCGGAGCACTGGCTAATCCGCATCAGTCTGTGCAGGATGTATTTAGGGCGGCAAATCCTGAAATGTCAGTGGCTTCATGGGCCATCAGATTTGTAGCCTCCCTTGATGGTATCCTTACAGTACTTTCGGGAATGTCCAGCGTGCAGCAGATGGCTGATAACCTCTCTTACATGGCAGACTTTAAGAAATTAACACAGGACGAGCTTGAGACAATTCACAAGGCTCAGGAAGCTTTAAAGAATATTGAGTCTATCCCATGTACAGCCTGTCATTATTGTACAGAGGGCTGTCCTATGCAGATCAACATTCCGGCTATTTTTGCAGCAAGAAATAAACAGCTTGTATTTAATCTGGAAAAGCAAGGACAAGGTGATTATAACAGGGTTACCACAAACAGAGGTAAGGCCTCTGAGTGCATAGCCTGCGGACAGTGCGAAGCAGCCTGCCCACAGCACATTGACATTATCGACAGATTACGTGAATGCGCTGCAAATTTTGAATAATTAGTAAGGACATTTATATGAGTAAGCTTGATGATTTAAAAGAATATATACGAGGTCTTGGTAGCCTTGCAGTTGCTTTTTCTGCAGGAGTAGATTCCACATTTTTGCTAAAGGTAGCTCACGATGAACTAGGTGATAAATGTATAGCGATCACAGGAAAATCAGAATCTTTCCCTTCGAGGGAGAGGCAGGAGGCAGAGGATTTTTGCAGGAAGGAAGGAATAAAGCAGATTGAGTTTGAATCAAGGGAACTTGAGGCAGAAGGCTATGCAGAGAATCCTAAAAATCGCTGTTATATTTGTAAACATACTCTTTTTAGCAGGATGCTTGAGCTTGCAAGGGAAAACGGAATAGAATATGTGGCAGAAGGCTCCAATATGGATGATCTTGGAGATTACAGACCTGGACTTCAGGCTATCAGTGAGCTTGGTGTCCTTAGCCCTCTTAGGAAGGCTTTGCTCACCAAGGCTGAAATTAGAGAGTATTCCAGACAGCTGGGACTTCCAACCTGGGAAAAGCAGTCTTTTGCCTGTCTTGCATCCAGATTTGTATATGGAGAGCGAATTACTGCCGAAAAACTTCACATGGTGGAACAGGCAGAAGGCGAGCTGGCAGCTCTTGGACTTAAACAGTACAGAGTTAGAATTCATGGAAATATTGCAAGAATCGAGGTGGCTCCACAGGATATAAATCTTCTTGTACGGGATGATGTAAGGCAAAGGATTGTAACTTCCTTTAAAGAATATGGCTTTAGCTATGTAACACTGGACCTTCAGGGATATCGCATGGGCAGCATGAATGAGACTATAGTCAAGGCCTGGACGGAGTAAATATGGAAAACGATGTAAGAGGTATGCTGGAAAAGCTTAGCAAGGGTGAGGTGTCAGTTGACGAGGTGATGCTTTCTCTAAAGAAAGAGCCCTTTGACGATATTGGCTATGCCAAGGTGGACCTTCACAGGCAGCTAAGAAAAGGCGCTTCAGAAGTAATATATGGAGCAGGTAAGACTCCTGAGCAGATAATCGGGATTATCAGAGCCATGTATGAAAATGATCAGAAAAATATACTTATAACCAGACTTGATTTTGAGAAGGCTAATCTGGTAAAAAGAGGCTTGTGCGGCAGCGTGGGCTTTGGAGAGGATGAAAAGTCTGCAATCCAGTTGGACTATCATGAGGATGCATCCATTGGTATGGTTGGTGACATCAAAAAGCCTGATGGAATTGGCAAAATAGTTGTAGCAACCGGCGGTACCAGTGATATTCCTGTTGCCGAAGAGGCTGCTCTTACTGCCGAGTTTCTGGGCAACGAGGTGCAAAGGCTTTATGACGTTGGAGTAGCAGGACTTCACCGCACTCTTTCTCATATGGATGATCTTATGAGTGCCAAAGTAATCATCGCTATAGCAGGAATGGAAGGAGCATTGGCAAGTGTTCTGGGCGGTCTTGCAGACTGCCCTGTAATAGCTGTTCCTACTTCGGTTGGCTATGGAGCAAGTTTTGGCGGCCTGTCAGCTCTTTTATCCATGTTAAATTCCTGCGCCAGCGGAGTATCAGTAGTGAATATTGATAACGGTTTTGGCGCTGCATATCAGGCAAGCATGATAAATCATATAAGAGGATAACGAATGAAGACATTATACATAGATTGTGGCATGGGAGCAGCAGGAGATATGCTTACAGCTGCTCTATTGGATGTTTGCAAAGATGAGTCATTGGAGAAAAATGTTCAAGAACTCAATGATATGGGGATTCCGGGAGTTGTATTTAAGGCGTCGGCTAGTAGTAAGTGCGGCATTACCGGACTTCACATGAATGTTTTTGTGAATGGTGTTGAAGAAGCTGAGAAAATGTTTGATCACCATCATGAAGAGGACCATGGCGAGGAACATCACCACCATCATGAAGAGGAGCATCACCATGAACACAATCATCATGAGCACCACCATTCATCAATGGCGGACATCATGAGGATTGTTAATGGCCTGAATGTCTCTTCTCAGGTAAAAACGGACATCGAAAATGTTTACCGCATAATTGCAGAGGCAGAGAGCAGTGTCCATGGCGTTCCGGTTACCAATATCCATTTTCACGAAGTGGGAACCATGGATGCAATTGCAGATATCGCTGCGGTTTGCTTCCTTTTGGAAAAAATTGATGCAGATAAGATTATTGCCAGCCCTGTCCATGTAGGAAGCGGTCAGGTAAGATGTGCTCATGGCATCCTGCCAGTTCCGGCACCTGCAACTGCATATATTCTGCAGGGTATTCCAATGTATTCCTCTGTCATCAAAGGTGAGCTGTGCACTCCGACAGGAGCAGCGCTTTTGAAGTATTTTGCGGATGATTTTACACAGCTTCCGCTTCTTGTAACCGATAGCATTGGCTATGGCATGGGCAAAAAAGACTTTGAAAGAGCCAACTGTGTAAGGGTTATTCTGGGAAAAAATCCTGAGGAAAAGGCTTCTTTTGCAGAAACAGATAAGCCTGCCACAGCCTCTTTTGATAAGGCAGACGAGCAGATAATAGAGCTTTCCTGCAACATAGATGATATGACTGGCGAGGAGCTTGGCTTTGCCACAAATGCAATAATGGAAAGCGGAGCAAGGGACGTGTTCATAATTCCGATTATCATGAAAAAAGGACGTCCGGCGCACCTGCTTAGAGTTATAGGTACTCTCGAGTACAGAGATAAGCTTGTAAAGGCTATTTTTAAATACACCAGCACAATTGGTATCAGGGAAACACTGTGCAATAGATATATTCTGGACAGGACCATAGAGGAGACAGATACTGTTGTTGGCAGGATCAGGAAAAAGACTGTATCAGGCTATGGCGTGACCCGTTCCAAGTATGAGTACGAAGATCTTGCAGCAGTTGCCAAAAAGAAGGATATGAGTGTAAGCGACGTAAGGAAAATGCTGTCAAAGGATTGAATTTTCACTTTTTTCAGAAAATTCTGATTGATTGACATATCTGTGCGATTTGTTATACTTAATGTATCACAGACGAACATATTCTTAGGTAGCATTGTGTTATTTAGGAGAATGTTGTGGAGGTGGATATGTTAATAAAAATTGATTTTAACAGTGACCAGGCGATTTACGTACAGCTGTGTAATCAGATCATACTTGGCATTGCAACCGATCAGTTTCATGAAGGCGACCAGCTGCCTAGTGTACGACAGCTTGCTGAGACAATCGGTATCAATATGCATACTGTAAATAAGGCGTATAGCATATTGCAGCAAGATGGCTTTGTGAAGATTGACAGGCGCAGAGGTGCGATAATTGCCGTAGATATCGACAAGCTGCAGGCTTTGGAAGAGGCCAAGGGCGAAATGGCTTATGTATGTGCCAGAGCTGTGTGTAAGGGCCTTGGAAGAGAAGACATGCACAATCTTGTTGATACACTATTTGATAATTATGAAAGGAATACTTTATGAGCTCACAATATACCGATAAGGCAGCAGATGCCTTAAAACTGGCCAAGAGAACAGCCAGACAGCTTAAGCTTAATTATGTTGGGACCGAGCATATTCTTATGGGTCTCATAAAAGAGGACAATTGCGTAGCGTCACGTATCCTCAGGGATAATGGTATTGACGAGAACAGGCTCCTGGATATGATAAAGGATCTTATCGTGCCTGATAGTGGCGTGTCTACCCTTGATAAAGACGGCTTTTCACCTAGAGCTGAAAAGGTTCTTGAGGAAGCTGACAAGATGGCAGACAGATTCCATGCAGACAAGACAGGTACTGAGCACATTCTTCTCTCAATCATCAGAGAAGGCGAAAATGTTGCAGTGCGACTGCTTTCTACAATGGGCGCTCCACTTCAGAAGATATATGCTGAGACTCTTGCAGCAATGGGCGAAGACCCTAATCTGGTAAAAGAAGACCTTGGCAGAAAAAATGGCGGCAAGAAAAAGAACAGCATGCTGGCTCAGTACAGCCGTGATCTGACAGCTCTTGCAGCTGACAGAAAGCTTGATCCTGTAATCGGCAGAAATGTCGAGATCAAACGTGTTATCCAGATTCTTAGCAGACGCACCAAGAACAATCCATGTCTTATTGGTGAACCTGGTGTTGGTAAGACAGCAGTTGTGGAAGGCCTTGCACAGCGTATAGCTGCAGGCGATGTTCCATTTACTGTAAAGGATAAGAGACTTCTGACTCTTGATCTTTCAGGAATGATTGCCGGTTCCAAATACAGAGGCGAATTCGAAGAGCGTATCAAGAAGGTTATCGCTGAAGTTGCTGAGGATGGCAACATCATTCTGTTTGTAGATGAGATGCATACACTTATCGGTGCAGGCGGCGCTGAGGGTGCTATTGATGCTTCAAATATTCTAAAACCATCTCTTGCAAGAGGTGAGATTCAGATGATCGGTGCTACAACTATTACAGAATACAGAAAGTATGTTGAAAAGGATGCAGCTCTTGAGCGTCGTTTCCAGCCTGTAACAGTTGAAGAGCCTACTACAGATGAGACCAAGGATATCTTAAATGGTATCGTTCATAAATATGAAGAGCACCACCATGTAACAATCACTCCAGAGGCTATTAACGCTGCAGTTGAGCTGTCTGCAAGATATATCAACGACAGAAATCTTCCAGATAAGGCAATTGACCTTATCGATGAAGCTTCATCAGCAGTCAGACTTCGTGAGATGAGTGGACCTTCCAAGAGTAAGGAAATGGAAGACCAGATCAGAGCCTTAGATGATCAGGTTGAGGAAGCTCTTAGAAGAGAAGACTTTGCAGCTGCCAGCGATTACAACAAGCAGCAGACTGCTCTTATCAAGAAATATAACAGAATGAAAGCTGCTGCAAACCGCAAGGAAAAGAGCGCTTCCATTATTGTTACAGATAATGATATTGCTGAAGTTGTAGCAGAATGGACCAAGATTCCGGTTAAGAAGATTGCTGAGAAGGAATCAGACAAGCTCTTAAAGCTTGAATCAGTACTCCATAAGAGAGTTATTGGTCAGGAAGATGCTGTTACAGCGGTATCCAAAGCTATTAGACGAGGCAGAGTAGGACTTCAGGATCCTAACAGACCTATAGGCTCCTTCCTGTTCCTTGGACCTACTGGTGTTGGTAAGACAGAGCT
Source organism: Butyrivibrio sp. (assembly GCA_045646185.1). GTDB lineage: Bacteria > Bacillota > Clostridia > Lachnospirales > Lachnospiraceae > Butyrivibrio. Next base: position 77,602 of record JAZRKG010000177.1, on the reverse strand, counting down.
TTCCAAAGCGCTTGCTGAAGCAATGTTTGGTTCAGAGGATGCACTTATCAGAGTTGATATGTCAGAGTACATGGAAGGTCACTCCGTATCCAAGATGATTGGCTCACCGCCAGGATATGTTGGTTATGATGAAGGCGGTCAGCTTAGTGAGAAGGTTAGAAGACATCCTTATTCTGTAATCCTTTTCGATGAAGTAGAAAAAGCTCATCCTGATATCTTTAACGTACTTCTGCAGGTATTGGATGATGGTCATATCACAGATGCCAAGGGTAGAAAAGTAAGCTTTAAGAATACTATCCTTATCATGACATCCAATGCGGGTGCCCAGCATATTATCGAGCCAAAGAGGCTTGGCTTTGGTGCTGGTGCAGATGCCAAGAAGGATTATGAGGATATGAAGTCCGGCGTTATGGAAGAAGTTAAGAGACTCTTTAAGCCTGAGTTCATAAACCGTATCGATGAGATTATGGTATTCCATCCTCTTACAGAGAAAGAGATGATGGAAATTGTAACTCTCCTTTCTGCAAATCTTACAAAGCGCTGCAAGACTCAGCTTGAGATAGACCTTAAAATCACTCCTGCTGTAAAGCAGTTCCTTGTTAAAAAGTATGCTGATGCCAAGATGGGTGCAAGACCTCTTAAGAGAGCCATCCAGTCTGTTATCGAGGATGCTATGGCTGAGGAACTCCTTAAGGGCAACATAAAGCGCGGCCAGGAAGTTACAATCGGCCTTAAGGACGAGAAGATTGTATTTACCGGCAAGGCAGTAAGGACTTTAAAGGAAGAGAAGACAGCAAAGGCTGGTAAGACCGGCAAGACGGTTAAGACTGCTAAGAAAGCAGCGCCTGCTAAGAAGAAGGCTCCAGCTAAGAGCGGTAAGGCAGCTTCTGGAAGTAAGACTTCTTCTGCTGCTAAGGGCACTTCTTCCAAGTCTGGTAAGGGTCGTAAGAAGTAAAGCCTGTTTAAGGCTAGGCTGTCCTTGATAGGAGGCGTATAAAAGCCTCCAAATGGCAGGTTGCCAGCGAAACGTACAACGTTTACCTATATTGCGCACAAAACCTACGGCTTAATAAGAAAAAATGTTCTCCGAGCGGTAGTCCAAATTTGGAACTACCGCTCGGATTCTTTTTGAGCTCCTCAAGCGGTAATAATTAGCAAAATCATTACGGCTTACGTAGAGAAAAGTGTCTAGGAGCGGTAAAAGAAAAGATAAATTACGGCTTGGGATGACAGATTCTGTCTCGAGCGGTAGGAAAGTTAAAAAAATTGAAGCACTTTCAAGAAAAAATTACCGCCACAAAAAGTTAAAATAAACCTAGGCGGTAAAATTCTATATGCATGCCTTTTACATGCCGCTTAAATACCGCTGGAGTGACAAAAAGCTTCCCCAGGCGGTAAAAACACAAGATAAATCATGAGACAAAGCGAGAGGCAAAAGAGACAAAAGCAAGACAAAGTGAGACAAAAAACGCGAGAAAAAATTATACTTTTTTCATTTTATATTCACAATATATAGCTTATAATGATAGTACAAAATATGCGTGCTTCATTTCGCTTTGTGTAAAAGCTTAAATGAACTCTGCATATGAGGTAACATGAACTAAATATTATACGGGACATGCCCAGTACATTGTTATGTGTGCAATGTACCAGCATTCAGGAGGTACAAAATGGCTGTCGTAGAACAGTTGCTGCGAGCAGAGCAGGACGGAACTATTAGCTTTGGTAACTATGAGCTGCCAGAAAAAGCTAAGCTGGATGGTTTCAAGCACAAGGGTGCACTGCTAAAGGTTAAGACATTCAAGGACATCACCAAGCTGGAGCGAAACGAGAATTTTGTTTACGAATCAGTTCCTGGGACTGTAGTAACAAACTTCAAGGAAACATCTAAAGGTGTCGAGTTCAACGTTGAAGGCGAGGGTGACGCACAGATAACCATAGGTCTTGAAGAGAATACCGAATACAAGGTATTTGTGAAGGGTACATCAGAAGGCAAGATGAGCACAAATGTTGGTGGTAAGCTTAGCATTAGTGTACAGCTTTCCGGAGCAGGACCTGTACCAGTTAAAATTGAAAAGTGAATAGTAGTTACAAAATAACCTAAATACTAAAGGGGCCTGAGTAATGTAAGAAACATTACGCACGGTCCCTTTTGTTGTAAGAAGCCTGTGATATATTTTTGTAGCTTTCTTTTGCATAGCATACGCTATCAGTGTAAAATGAAAGGTGATTGAATTATTTATAAAAATGGGGCGGAGGAGTATTAGTGGCAACCAAAATTAAAACAGTATATTTTTGCCAGAATTGTGGTTATGAATCTTCTAAATGGATGGGACAATGCCCGGGCTGCAAGAATTGGAATACCTTTGTAGAGGAGACAGTAAAAAAGACCTCCGGAAGCAAAGGCACAGGCTCCAAAAGCCTTTCAGATAGTAAAGATATTCAGCCAATGAGTCTCTCAATGGTAACCTCTGATGAAGAGGACAGAGATGATACTCATATTGGCGAGCTCAACAGAGTATTGGGCGGAGGTCTTGTAAGAGGCTCACTTACTCTCGTTGGTGGAGATCCTGGAATAGGTAAATCCACTCTGATGCTGCAGGTAGCCAGAAACCTCGCTGCTGACGGCAGAAATATGTTGTATATATCCGGCGAGGAATCTCTTAGACAGATAAAGCTAAGAGCTAACAGACTGGGGAACTTTACAGACGATTTAAAATTTCTTTGCGAGACAAACCTTGATACTATCGAAGGTGTAATAGAGAGAGTAAAGCCTGAAATAGTAGTCATCGACTCCATTCAGACAATGTACAGCGATGAGGTTTCAGCAGCTCCAGGTAGTGTTTCTCAGGTCAGAGAGGCTACAGGAGTATTACTAAAGATTGCAAAGAGTCTCAATATTTCAGTATTTATCATAGGTCACGTAACCAAAGAGGGAACAGTTGCAGGACCAAGAGTTTTGGAACACATGGTGGACACAGTGCTTTACTTTGAAGGCGACAGACATGCTTCCTACAGAATCCTCAGAGCTATCAAGAACAGATTTGGCTCTACTGATGAAATTGGCGTATTTGAAATGCGAGAGGAAGGCCTTGTGGAAGTCTTAAATCCGTCAGAGTTTATGCTGGAGGGAAGGCCTGAGAATTCCAGTGGAAACGTAGTTACCTGCTCTGTAGAGGGAACAAGACCTATTCTTATAGAGGTGCAGGCACTTGTCTGCAGGAGCAATTTTGGATTTCCAAGAAGACAGGCTACCGGCACAGATTTTAACAGAGTAAATCTTCTGATGGCGGTTCTTGAGAAAAGGCTGGGACTTCAGATGGGAGACTGTGATGCCTATGTAAATCTGGCTGGCGGACTTAAGCTAAATGAGCCTGCCCTTGATCTTGGAATATGCATTGCAGTTATATCAAGCTTTAGGAACAGACCAGTGGAAAGTGACGTCATTGCTTTTGGAGAAGTTGGTCTTAGCGGAGAGGTGAGAGCGGTCAACCTCACAGAGACGAGACTTCAGGAAGCTGCCAAGCTAGGCTTTAAGACCTGCATAGTACCGGCAGTATCCGCTTCAAAGCTTAACAAAAATTATGAAGGCATGAAGGTTATAGGAGTTAAATCTGTTCAGGATGTAATGGATTACCTGGCAAATTAATGTAAAGGGGATAGAGATGGATAATTTCGTGTATCATGCTCCAACTGAAGTGTTTTTTGGAAAAGAAGCTGAAAATGACACAGGAAAAATGGCTTTCAAATATGGCGGCCATAAGGTAATGCTTGTATATGGCGGCGGCAGCGTGGTTAAAAGCGGCCTTCTGGACAAAGTAAAGGCTTCCCTTGACGGCGCTAAGATTTCCTACGTGGAATTTGGCGGAGCAAAGCCAAATCCTACTGTAGAACATGCAAGAGAAGGCATTGAGTTTGCCATAAAAGAGCACATAGATATGGTTATAGGAATTGGTGGAGGAAGCTCCATTGATACAGCCAAGGCTATTGCTCACGGCACAGCCAATCCAGACTTTGATTTATGGGATATATGGACTCAGAAGTTTCCACTTATAAATTCCCTGCCTGTTGGAGCTGTTCTGACAATTCCGGCAGCAGGAAGCGAGATGAGCGATTCTGCAGTTCTTACCAACGAAAAGCTTGGTAAAAAATCCGGCATCAATACTGATTTTAATAGATGTAAATTTGCCATAATGAATCCAGAATGGTGCTATACTCTGCCAAGGTATCAGCTTGGCGCAGGAATTACAGATATTATGATGCATACTCTTGAGAGATATTTTATCCCTGATTACGAGTGCATGATGACAGATGAAATAGCCGAAGGACTTATGCGCACTGTTATCAAAAATGGTAAAAAGCTCATGGAAGAGCCTGACAATTATGATGCGATGGCAGAAATAATGTGGTGTAGCAGCTTGTCACACAATAATATTACAGGTCTTGGAAGACCAAAGGATTTTTCTGTGCACAAGCTAGGACATGCTCTTAGTGCCAAGTATGATGTGACTCATGGAGCATCTCTGTCTGCAGTTTGGGGCAGCTGGGCAGAATACCTCTACATCTATGCAACAGACAGATTTGCCAAGTACGCGCGTAACGTCTGGAATGTAGAGAGCTTAAATGATGAGCAGGCTTCAAGAGAAGGCATACTGCGTACCATAGACTTTTTTGCCGGACTTGGAATGCCTACATCCCTTTCTATGCTTGGATTTGAAATATCCAAAAAAGATATACAACTACTGGCACTTGATGCCACAAAGGACGACACAGTCAAACTGTCCAAAATCATTCCTCTTGGGGCAAAAGAGGTTATGGATATCTATATGGCAGCGATGTAATAAAAAAGTTTTGTGAGGAGTTTTTATGTTAGATTATTTTAAGAACTATTTAAAGCAGCCTGGTCTTGGTAAAAGAGTAGGTATAATGTTACTGGGCGTATTTTTAATGGGCTTCTTTCTATCCTTTCTCATTCCAATCGATCTTGGAACAGACCCTTGTACTTTCATGAATGTGACTATTTCAGAGAGACTTGGAATATTGTTTGGCACCTGGCAGCTTCTTCTTAATCTGGCGCTTATCATCATCGTTATTTTTACTGAATACAAATATATCGGACCGGGAACTATCGCAAACATGGTTCTGATTGGCTATATTTCAGACTTTTTCAGATGGGTTTGGAGTAATACCATTCCTGATGCCTGGTTTACAAATATGCCTGCAAGAGCAATTATCTTTGTACTTACGCTGGCAGGATTTATCGTAAGCGCATCTCTGTATATGAATGCTGATGTGGGTGTTGCTCCTTATGACGCCATGCCACTTATCTTGCATGACAGAGTGCTGAAGAAAGTTCCTTTCAAATTTGTACGCATTGCCTATGACTTTTTGGTCATTATAATCGGATGCATTTTTGGCGGAACACCAAATATTGGAATAATCCTTATGGCCCTTGCTCTTGGCCCTGTGATCACAGCTGTTGGCAAGAGGCTTAATAAGTTTTTGATGTAAAAAAGTAATTGCAACCTTGGGGGTAATGCAAATGGGGAATCAGTGCAGGGTAGAAGAGTTTTACTGCTACCGCGATGAAAACAAAATTTTTTCAAAGGAATTTTTTCCGGAAGATAAGAACAAGGAAATTGACAGACTTCCTGCCATGATCCTTTGTCATGGATTTGGGGATAACTGTGACGGGATTTCAAGGGAATGTGAGCACTTTGCGACCATTGGCTACGCGGTTTATTCCTTTGATTTCTGCGGAGGCAGTGCACCCGGTCTTGGCAAAAGAAGTGACGGCGAAGATATAGACATGACCATAAGGTCTGAAACTGAGGATTTGCTGCAGGTCTATGAATACGTAAAAAATCTTACCTACGTTGATGCGGAGCATATAACTTTTATGGGCTTTAGCCAGGGCGGTTTTATTGCTAACCTTGCTGCAGCCAAACTATCAGACCAGATAGAGAATCTTATTCTGGTTTATCCGGCTCTCTGCATTCCAGATCACGCAAGACTTGGATGCCTTGGCGGGGGCAGCTTTGATCCTTCCACAGCTCCTGAGAAAATCGACTGCCCAAACGGTATGACTCTTGGTAAACAGTTCTTTTATCAGGCCTCATACCTTGATCCTTTTAAGGAAATGGTCTTTTACAAGGGGAGAGTGTTGATAATTCATGGAGAAATGGACGAGGTTGTTAATTTCTCTTATTCCATAAAGGCTTCCCAAAGTTTCTTTTTAGCTAAAGAGTGTTACATTATGCTTATAAGAAATGCAGGACACGGCTTTGACACAGAAAAGACAGAAAGCCTGTTTATTGCGGCGGAAAATTTCCTTGAAGGAAAAACTGAGCTTTTGACAATCCAGGTATTTATTACCGGTCAGGAAAAAATAGAGAATGATGAAGCCGGCAATGAGAGATATGCCGTAAGGTTTGTGGGATATTGTGACTGTGAGATATTTAGAGGCGCTATAGCCCGGGAGGGCGTTGATGTTCAGACCCATTTGCCGGATGGAGAGATAAGGCTTCACGCAGACTATACTCTTACAGGCCTTGATAATGAAGGTAAGAGCTGCAGCATACATATTGTTAATGAGAAAAAAGGAGAGCACTTTAAGCCAGTCATTGATACCGACAGCGCTGCACTATCCTTCCTTAAGGATAAAGATCTTACTGCAGCACTTGAAGGCTTCGATGGCGGACTCACCGTCCGCATCTGGGGATAGCCGTTAGCCTTGACCAACTTGGGTTTCAAGGGGGATAATTATATTAGTAGATAACCCGTCGTTTTAGTTTTTTTATAAAGCGAGGTAATGCGTGTGATTACCAGTTTGAGTCAAATTAGCGAAGGTGTTAGTTGCAGGATAAAATGGCTTCTTAGTCCGTCTGACAGACTTAGGACTGAAGCAGACTTATCTGAAGATGAGATTTTGTTTGTCTTGAAGAATCTTGGAGATGGAAATGTTATCATTAGATACTTAGAGCATAGGTATGCGCTAAGTGAAGATATTGCAAAAAGAATCAAGGTCGAGCCTATTTAAGGCCCGATCTTTTTCATATACTTTTTTAAAATAACTATGATTATGAAGTAGTATACAAATCCTATGCAGGCAGTTGCAAACTGAACACCTGCAATGAAAAGCTCAATTACTAATTAAAGGGAAAACAAAAAAGGAAGTCCTATTGGACTTCCTTTTTTGTAGCAGGGGAAGCAGGATTCGAACCCGCATGAACGGTTTTGGAGACCGTGATACTAGCCATTGTATGATTCCCCTAAGTGCATATCATATGCGCTCAACGAAAATGATTATAGCATAGTAATTATGCCGATTGCAACAGCTTTTTTTTCTGATATATACATAACGGAATATAGTTTATTATGATTCAACTTTTTTAGTGATAAGAAAAGCTTTAGATTTAGTTTACAAAAATATAATTATATACTCGATTTTTTTTATTGAATGAGGTAACGGTAAACCGCATAATTGTATATGTAGACACGTTGACTTATGCTGGCGTGTTACACGTGGCTTGTATGAATGTAAAGGAGATAAAAATGAGTAATAATAAAGGTTTGAAAAAGGGAAGCTTTTATCAGAAAACTATTTTCCAGAATATTGGACTAAATGTGGTAATGCTTTTTGCTTTCCTGATAATAATGAATATTACCATCAGCAGTATGAAAAGTATGATGAATACTGCAGTTACAGCCAGTACTAATCAGTCAATCCTTCAGGCAAGAGAAGGAGAGATGAAAGCTGATGTTGTAAGACTTCAGGCCAGGGCTGATAACCTTATATCTGCATATGAGTACATGGACGATGCCAGCCGTGAAGAGATTTATCAGGAAATTGAAACTCTTAAAACTCAAGTGAACGAAAATCTTTCTTATATAGTAAATGAAAGCCTTGTAAAAACTGAAGTAACCGATGGTGAAGAAAGGCTATCACAGCTAAACAGTGCAGTTACAGTGTTTATATCAGATGTTGATGTGATTGTTGGATATATTAAAGAAGGAAATGTTATGTCAGCAGCTGGAACACTTGATTCTAATTTTAATCCTGACATGGAAGCTGTAGAAGCTGCATTGGATACAATTGATGAAGCGATTGATGGACTTACTACTGGACTTAGCGGATATCTTGGATTAAAGCTTGGTACAGCAATAAGAAAGCTTATCTATGGACTTGTGGTATTTATCGCCATTATTGCTATTAGTGCTGCTCTTAGTGTAGTAAGAGTTTCTACTGTTATAAAGAATATATCAGCAGAATTGCAGACTATTATTGATGATATTAAATCCGGAAATGGTGATCTTACGAAACGTATTAACGTAAAGACCCAGACCGAGCTACAGACAATTGTTAATGGTATTAACGACTTCATCGAAACACTTCAGGGAATCATCAAGGAAGTAAAGGATGGAACCTTTGTACTTACAGATTCTTCCAACGCCATGACAGCCCAGATTCAGAGAGCCAGCGATAATATTACCAATACTTCTGCAGCACTTCAGGAGCTGTCAGCTAGTATGGAAACAGTATCAACTACAGCAGGCGTTATTAACAGCAAGCTTGATGATGTAAAGGCAGCAGCTGATGAAATCAGAGATGAAGCTGCAAACGGTGTTCAAACTGCAGCAGATATCAAGCATGAAGCTGATGCAATCAAGAATGAAGCAATGCAGAAGAAGGAAAATACAGGTGCCAAGGTTGAAGAGCTTAGCCGTATCCTTGAATCTTCAGTAAAGGATAGCGAAAAGGTTGGACAGATCAACGAGCTTACAAATGTAATTCTTGATATTGCTTCACAGACTAACCTCCTTGCCCTCAATGCAAGTATCGAGGCAGCAAGAGCTGGTGATGCAGGTAAGGGCTTTGCAGTTGTTGCAGAAGAGATCAGCGCACTTGCTGAGAACAGCCGTCAGACAGCTGGTAATATTCAGAATATCAGTAATGAAGTTACTCAGGCCGTTAAGGACCTTTCAGATAACGCCATGGAGGTTATTGAATTTATCAACAGCACAGTACTTGGTGACTATGATGCCTTTGTTGATACAGGTGATAAGTACGAAAATACAGCTGGAATCATGGATGATATCCTTGAGAAATTCACAGCTAAGGCTGATAACCTCACAATGATCATGGATGACATGGCAGATTCTGTTGGCTCCATAACCAATTCCGTACAGGAAAGCTCACAGGCAATCGGACTTTCAGCAACCAACTCAACTGAGATCGTTGGCGAGATTCAGGGTATCGGAGAGGCCATGACCAAGAACAACGAGGTTGCAAGCCAGCTTAGCGATTCAGCAGGAAGATTTACAAGTCTATAAATACGGTATATGGATGCGGAGAAATCCGTGTCATATGTAAGAGTCGGAAATACCGGCTCTTACACATACATCAAAGAGGGGCGGCAGATCCACGGACGACTGTTGCTTCTTTTTTTGCCCCAAAATAGTTTACGTAATTTCATGCTTGCATGAGCCTATACTATCTTTTATACTAATCGTGTCGGAAACGATTCCGGCACCAGAAATAAGCTTTTTATGAAATGGAGACATAGGGTATGCATAAATGTAAGGTTGCAGCATTAAATATACTTCTTGGAGCAAGTCTTCTTCTATCAGCCTGCACAGGCACAGCTGACAATAGTACAATCGCAGCTTCCGAGAAAAGCAGCGCGGCAGCAGTAGAAGCTTCTGATACAGAAGAGGAAACTGTGACAGAGCCGACAGACATAGACTTTGGTCTGACAGCTCAGATAATAGATGACAATTACCGCACTTGCTATGAAGTTTTCGTTTACTCTTTTTACGATAGTGACGGAGACGGAATAGGTGATATTCAGGGACTTATAGAGAAACTGGATTATATAAATGATGGTGATGACAGCACTACAACAGACCTTGGCTGCAATGAAATCTGGCTTATGCCGATCTGCCCGTCTACCACATATCACAAATATGACGTTACAGATTACATGGATATCGATCCTGAATATGGAACCCTGGAAGATTTTGACGAGCTTGTAGCAGCCTGCCATGAGCGCGGAATCAATGTGATACTGGACACTGTTATCAATCATACATCTTCACAGCATGAATGGTTTCTGACTGCTGCAGAGTATCTCAAAAATCTGCCAGAGGGCGCAGAACCTGATGCTGAGGAATGCCCATATGTTGAATACTACAATTTTTCCACAGAGCAGCAGGATGGTTACAGCCTTCTCTCAGGTACTGACTATTACTATGAAGCAAGATTCTGGTCTGAGATGCCGGATTTAAATCTTGAAAACGAAGCAGTCAGACAAGAGCTGACTGAAATGGCACAGTTCTGGCTGGACAGAGGTGTAGACGGCTTTAGAATGGATGCAGTTCTCTACTATGACTATGGCAATACTGAGAGCAGCATCAGCGAGCTTGAGTGGTTTGTTGACACAGTCAAGGCATATAAGAGTGATGCTTATATAGTTGGTGAGGCCTGGGCAAATCAGGCAACCTATTCACAGTACTATGAAAGCGGTATTGATTCACTGTTTGAATTTGACTATGCAGGTGTAGAGGGAATCATATCCAAGGCTGCCCATGGCAAGTACAGTGCACTTAAGTTTGCAAGCGGCCTTGAAAGCATGCAGGAGCTTTATTCTCAGTACAACGAAGATTATATAGCAGCACCTTTTTATACAAATCATGACATGGCAAGGAGCGCAGGCTATTATGTTGGCGAGGATGCCCTTTCCATGACCAAGTTTGCACAGGGTCTGAACCTTATGATGAGCGGAAATGCCTTTATCTACTATGGCGAAGAGATTGGTATGTCCGGCTCAGGCAAGGATGAAAATAAGCGTGCACCAATGTACTGGGTGGCAGATGCAGATGCTGAGGGCATGTGCGATGGCCCTGAGGGCATGGAAACCATCACCATGAAGTATGCATCAGTAGAGGAGCAGGCAGCAGATACTTCCTCAATTTATAATTATGTAAAAAAGGCAATTGCAATCCGTAACGCCTTCCCTGCTATTGCAAGAGGCGATGTTACAGTTTTTGAAGAGCTCTCTGACGAAGATGTATGCTTTATGTTAAAGAGCGTAGATGGAGGAGCTGTTACTGATTCAAATGGCGAAGAAATTGCTGTAGACGACATTGTGGTAGTTATAAATATGTCTGATGAGGAAAAGACTGTTCAGATAACTGGAGATGCAGCGCAGTTTACTACTCTTGGCGCAGACCTTACCACAGATGAGGCTTCAGTGGTTTATGAAAATGGCGAAATAACATTACCTGCACGTTCAATTGCAGTTTTGACGAAATAATTCATTTATTTTTAGAGGTTTTATGGAAAAGAAATACAGTACATACATATTTGACTTATATGGAACTTTGATCGATATTCATACTGATGAGCAGCAGGAACTTCTCTGGGAGGAACTTGCCTCAGAATATCGCAAAAAAGGTGTCATATATACTGCAGCAGAGATTCAAAAGGACTACCTTAAATTTGTACACGAGGAAGAAGAAGAGCTTGGCAAAAAGACCTCTTATAAATATCCGGAAATCATGTTGGAGAAGGTTTTTGCAAGATTATATAACGAGGGCATAAAGGCTAATTCCATTACAGCAAATAAAGAAATAGAAGCTACTGATCCATGGATCTGGGATATCGCTGTTTTGTTTAGAACAACCTCCAGGTCAGTCTTTAAGCTTTTTACCAATACACTCTCTACATTAAATGGGCTAAGAGAACGAGGAGCCAAAATCTATCTTTTATCAAATGCCCAGCGCTGTTTTACAGAGCCGGAGATGAAGGAACTTAAGCTTTGGGAGCTTTTTGATGGAATATTTATTTCCTCAGATCATCAAAAGAAAAAGCCTCAGCCTGAGTTTATGCAGGAGCTTCTTGCAGAGTATGGCATTGCAAAAGATACAGCAGTTATGGTAGGAAATGACTTTACCAGCGACATTCGGATAGCACTTTCCTGCGGACTGGAATCAATTTTCCTGAATACAGACAGTTACTCAGATGAAAAACTGCAGGAAATGCTGACTTCTGAGGTAAAAAATGTTCAGAATCCCCAGAAGGTTACCATCGTTAAAAGTGGGGATATTGCAGAAATTCTCTGATGTTTTTGCGTATGCACCTAAAGAGAGAAATGCAGATAAATCAAAGGGTTGGACCATTTTTGGACACAGAATCTTTTGCTTATCTTAAGAAAATTCGTACTTGTATATAAATTTTTTATACTCTATACTTTAGGCATGAAATATTTTTTATTATACATTAAACAGACACTGCGTTTCGTACTTAAGCCGATGTCATTTTTGCCAGCGATATTTATGATGTGTCTCATATTTTCGTTTTCATCCCAGACATCAGATGAGAGTAGTCAGCTGAGCTATATGGTGGGAAAAGAGGTAATAAACATAGCTAATGATGCTTTTGATCAGGGATGGACAGCAGAGCATATCGAATATCTGACTGAGAACTGGCAGTTTTATATACGAAAGGCAGCTCATATAACTGAATACTTTTTACTTGCTGTTTCAGTGGCATTTCCACTTTATGTATATGGTCTTAGGGGAATACCTCTTGTGCTTGTGGCCGGGTCGTTTTGCGTAGGCTATGCCTGCCTGGATGAGTATCACCAATACTTTGTATCAGGACGCGCAGCACAGAAAAAGGACGTATGCATAGATAGCATAGGTGTTTTTGCAGGAATCATAGTTACAAGAATTGTAGGCTGGACAGGACGAATGACCATTTTCAGGCCGCTTTCCAATTCTTCTGACAAGAAAAAGAAAAGAAACTCTGATTATAGAGATTCCAGACGCTACGATGACAGGCCCTACAAAAAGAAATATCGTTCAGCTTAAGTATAAAGACTGATGGAGCAATAAGCTCTGTCAGTCTTCTTTTATATGGAATATAAATGTGTTAGAATAGCTTCGTTGGAAAAAAGTTTGTGAAAGGGCGAGAACTAATGAAAGTTTCATTACAAAATCTGACAAAAAAATTCCCAAACAGAAATAAGAAGGTTCATAGCGACGTTGTGGCTGTGGATAATTTTAATATTGAAATACCAAGCGGCAAGCTTGTAGGTCTGCTTGGTCCTTCAGGCTGTGGTAAGAGTACAGCACTCAACCTTATCTGCGGTCTTGAAAAGCCTACTGAGGGCAAGATTTTTTTTGACGAGGACGACGTTACAGGACTTCCTCCAGAAAAAAGAGGCGTAGGAATGGTGTTCCAGAACTATGCGCTGTATCCTCATCTGACTGTTAAGCAGAACATTACCTTCCCTTTGGAAAATAGAAAGGGCAAGGACAAGCTTTCCAAAGAAGAAATGGATAAGATGGCTCTTGAAGCTGCAAAGCTCGTGCAGATTGAAGAGCTTATGGATAGAAAGCCGGGAGAGATGTCTGGAGGTCAGCAGCAGAGAGTTGCAATCGCAAGAGCTCTGGTTAAAAGGCCTAGAATACTTCTTTTGGATGAGCCACTTTCAAACCTTGATGCGAGACTCAGACTTCAGACAAGAGAAGAAATCAGACGTATTCAGAGAGAGACAGGTATTACAACTGTATTCGTAACTCATGATCAGGAAGAAGCCATGAGTATTTCTGATGAGATCATAGTTATGAAAAGCGGTGTGATAAACCAGGTTGGACGTCCACAGGATGTATATGATCACCCTGTAAATCTCTTTGTAGCCAAGTTCCTTGGAACTCCTCCAATCAATGTTTTTGAGGGCTATGTAAAGGGCGGAGAGATCTACATCGGAGTAGATGGAGACGGCCAGGACAATGAATGCATCGGAAAGGCAAGTGGCGTAGCAGATAAGCCTGTATACGTTGGCATTCGTCCGGAGGGCTTTATTCTTGATGCAGACGGACCATTTACTGCAAGTCTTCAGGGAGTTGAGATAATGGGTAGAGATACCAGTGTTGTAGCAACACATAAGGCATCTCAGAATCCAACAATTCGTGCAATTATCAGCGCCGAGAACAAGGTTGATACCTCCAGTCAGACTGTAAGCTTTAGTATCAAACCTGACAAGCTCTTTATTTTTGATAAAGAGACTGAAGACGTTATTTTGTAAGGTGTTTTGCAAAGGGTGGAAAATATGAAAAATAACCTGAAGGGCTGGCTATACTTATTGCCTGCACTGCTATTTTTAAGTGTGTTCATGATATATCCTCTTATAGATGTTTTGATCTATTCTGTTGAGGAAAACTATAATTTTGCATCACAGTCCTATAGTGGAATAGGATTGTACAACTATTCTTATGTACTGCATGATTCTTTTTTCATACAGGCTCTTAAGAATACCTTTATTATCGTTATTATTACAGTGCCTGTTTCTACTGGACTTGCACTGCTTATTTCACTTCTTTTAAGCTCTATCAAGCCTTTAAAAGAACTGTTCCAGACCATCTATTTCCTGCCATATGTGACCAATACTCTGGCAGTAGGTCTGGTATTTATGATTCTTTTTAAAAAGACTGCCTATACAGATGGTATGGTCAATCTGCTCATTAACTTCTTTGGTGGTCAGTCCATAGACTTTATAGATGGACCTTATGCTGCCAAGATGTTTGTAATGTGCTTTTACACAGTCTGGGTAGTGCTTCCTTTCAAGATCCTGATTCTCACAAGTGCTATTGCATCCGTGAATCCGGATTATTACAAGGCAGCCAGAGTTGACGGTACATCTTCTTTTAGAATCTTTTACAAGATTACACTTCCGATGATATCACCAATGATTTTTTACCTGATAATCACAGGCTTTATAGGCGCCTTCAAGGCCTACAGCGATGAGGTTGCCTTGTTTGGAACCAACCTGAATGCAGCAGGAATGAATACCATAGTTGGTTATGTGTATGACATGCTCTATGGTGACAACGGAGGCTATCCTTCCTATGCGGCAGCAGCAGCGCTTATTCTGTTTGCAATCGTATTTACTATTACAAGCATCAATTTGATGATCAGTAACAAAAAAGTCGGAATTTCAAGTGGAGACTAATAGAGAAAATGAGCAATAATTCTAAAGAAATAAGTCAAATTGAAAATAATGAAAAAGCAAAGACCGTAATAAAGAATGTTCTGATTTATCTGTTTTTGGGCATTTGGGCTCTTATAGTACTGTTCCCGTTTTACTGGATGATCCTTACCTCTGTAAAAAGCTACAGTGCCTACAACTCAGAATATATACCAAAGTTCTTTACACTTACACCTACGCTTCAGAACTATTTTGATGCCTTTACAGCGGTTCCGCTGGCAAAATACTTTTTGAATACTGTTATTTTTACAGTGGTTACTACAGCGCTGATGATGGTAGTTATTATTTTGGCAGCTTATGCTTTTGCCAGAATAGATTTTAAAGGCAAAAACATTGTGTTTGCGTTCTTTTTATCACTGATGATGATACCTAATGAGCTGGTGATCATCACAAACTTTGTTACTATTACAAATCTGGATCTGCGTAATACCTTTGCAGGTCTTATATTGCCATCTGTTACTTCAATTTTCTATATCTATCTGTTAAAAGAGAACTTTGAGGAAATCCCAGAAGAGCTTTACAAGGCAGCCAAGGTAGATGGCACCTCAGATTTCAGATATCTGTACAAGGTTATGCTTCCGATATCACAGCCAACAATTGTGACAATCACAATTCTTAAGGTTATTGAATGCTGGAATTCCTATGTATGGCCAAGACTTATTACAGATGATTCCAATTATTTCCTGGTATCAAACGGTATTCAGGAAATCAGGGAAAATGGTTTTGGTAGAGAGAATATCCCTGCCATGATGGCAGCAGTTGTGGTTATATCACTTCCGCTGATGATCATATTCCTTATTTTCCACAAAAAGATTATGGCAGGCGTTTCAAGAGGAGGCACAAAGGGATGAGAAAGAATGCAGCTTTTACTGGTACTTCCTTTAGATTAAAAGACTTTGGCAAAAAAATAAAGCTTGTAACCTTAAGTGCCTGCATGGCCTTTGGAATGATACTTATAGGCTGTCACGGCTCAACTGACAGGGCAAGCTTTGAAATCCCGGAAGAGTTTGATGAGAGCAAAACCTATGAAATAACCTTCTGGGCCAAAAATGATACCAACAAGGTTCAGACAAATATCTACAACAAGGCCATAGAGGATTTTGAAAAGCTATATCCAAACATCAACATTACCATCAGACTTTATACGGACTATGGCAAAATCTATAACGATGTTATAACCAATATTTCTACCGGTACGACGCCAAACGTCTGCATTACTTATCCGGACCATATCGCCACATACCTTACCGGAGACGACATTGTGGTTCCTTTGGATGACCTTATGGCCGATGAAAAGTACGGTCTTGGCGGAAGTGAGCTTTTGTTTGATGGACCGGCTCAGGATGAAATGATAGATAAGTTTCTTGAAGAGTGTAAGATAGGCGGAGTTACCTATGCTATTCCTTACATGCGTTCTACTGAGGCCTGTTATATTAACAAGACGTATGTTGAAAAGCTTGGCTATGAAATCCCTGATGTTCTTACCTGGGACTTTGTATGGGAGGTTTCAGAAGCAGCTTTGGCAAAAGACGCTGATGGAAACTATTCAGTAAATGGCCAAAAGACAATGATTCCTTTTATCTATAAGTCTACCGACAACATGATGATTCAGATGCTGAAACAGCTTGGAGCTGGCTATTCAACTGATGATGGAACCATTGAAATATTTAATGATGATACCAGAAGTATCCTCAAAACCATTGCAGAGCATGCCGGAACTGGAGCATTTTCTACCTTTTCAATTTCCAGCTATCCTGCAAACTTCCTGAATGCAGGACAGTGTATATTTGCCATTGATTCAACAGCTGGCGCTACCTGGATGGGATCAAATGCACCATTGTCTGACATCAGTGAGGATAAGTTTGTTGACTTTGAAACAGTGGTTATGCCAATTCCTCAGTATGATACCGAGAATCCTCAGATGATTTCTCAGGGACCTTCAATCTGTATTTTCAATAAAGAGGATAGTGGTGAGGTTCTTGCATCCTGGCTGTTTGCTCAGTTTCTTTTGACTAATGATGTTCAGACAGCATATGCAGAGACGGAAGGGTATATTCCTGTTACCCAGAAAGCCCTTGATAGTGAAGAATATCAGGATTATTTATCAAGAGAAGGCGAAGATGATGAAACCTATTATGAGGTAAAGATTAAGGCTTCAAAGCTTCTTTTGGAAAATATTGATAATACCTTTGTTACTCCGGTATTTAATGGCTCCACATCTCTTCGAAATGCTGCAGGCACCATGATTGAAAATGTTACCAAGGCAATGCGAAGGAAAAAGACTGTGGATGATGCCTTTATAGATGACCTCTATACGGAAGTCTATTCTCTGTACCATCTGGACCAGACCAGCTCTGCAGGAGGTTCAGGATATAAGGACCTTGGTCCACTTCCAACAGAGTCAGTGATACTCCTTGTAACCCTGGTTGCAGTATGGGTTGTTCTGGGATGCTGGTTTATATATTCCAAAACCAGGAAGAGAAAGGCCTGAACAATCTTTTTACAAAACAAGAAAGATTTGTCTAAAAATTTTATAAGATTTCAGTTTTTATTGTTTACAAAACAAAAAATGTGTATAATTGGCATTGTATGGATATTGGTAGTGTTCATGCGAGAAGCGTAGTTATCAACATCTTTAAAAAAGAGGAGAAAAAATTATGAAGAAGAACCTTGCATTACTGCTTGCAGCAGGCATGGCACTGAGTCTTGTAGCTTGCGGCAGCACAGAAACAACAACTGAGACAGCAACAGAAGCTGAGTCAGTAGTAGCAGAAGTTACAGAAGCAGCAACAGAGGCTGAATCAGTAGCAGAGGAAGCTACAGAAGAAGCTAGCACAGATGCTGAAGAGACAGCAGACGTAGCAGTTATGACATATGAAGAGTATGTTGCAGCTGAGCTTGAGACAGAAGTTTGTGTTGAGACTTATGTACAGGCTAAGCAGTCATGGTGGGAAGACACAGCTACTGTTTATACACAGACAGAAGAGGGTGCTTACTTCCTTTATGGAATGGCTTGCTCAGAAGAAGATTACGAAAAGCTTGAAGTTGGTACAAAGATCAGAGTTACAGGTTACAAGTCAGAGTGGGCTGGTGAAGTTGAAATCATCGACGCTACATTTGAGTTTGTAGAAGATGGTGACACATTCGTAGCTGAAGCTACAGATGCTACAAGTCTTCTTGGTAAGGATGAACTTATCGATATGCAGAACCAGTTCGTATCTTTCACAGATATGACAGTTGAAGCTTCTACAGATGCTGATGGAAACGAAGCTGCATTCCTTTACAACTGGGATGGTTCAGGTTCACAGGGTGATGACCTTTACTTCAATGTATCAATCGATGGAAACACATATACATTTACAGTAGAGTCTTACCTTTGCGACAAGGATTCAGATGTTTATAAGGCAGTTGAAGCTTTAAACGTTGGCGATGTAGTTGACCTTGAAGGTTTCCTTTACTGGTATGAGGGTGTTAACCCACACATCACAGCTGTAACTGTTAAATAATTAAACAGATAAATAGTGATTTCTATTTCAGAGCCCTGCATTTTGCAGGGCTCTTTTTTTACTTGTTACTAATCAAAAAAAGCGTTATACTATATTTCCTTACCCCAAAATAAAAGTATATTGGATATAGTTTTAAATAAGAGATTTTAATAAGAGATTCTCTATTGAAGTAAACTGACAACATAAAATCAAAAAAGATGAGGGATAGTATGACGAGATTGAGGTTTTTTAATGGGTTGAAAGAAATTGGTGGTACCTTTGTGGCTGTGGAGACGGAGACTACCAGATGCATGTTTGACTTTGGCTTTGCTAATGCTGATATCATTGACAATAAAGCCAAAGTAAACGACGGCGACTGGGCCTACAACTACGTTAACCTTGGGATACTAACAAAGATGGATGGCATCTATGATGATGCAACTGCCGGCAGACTTGGAGTTAAATCCTATAACCAGGATGAAAAAGAAAACTTTTTTGTCATATCACACATGCACATAGACCACATGGGCGGCCTTGGCATGCTTGATGATCAGGTTCCTGTTTATATGAGCAGCGATTCCTGCACCCTCTACAAACACCTTGCCAAAATGAGAGATGTGGAAGTAAGAGAACATGAAAACTGCATCGGCATTGATTATGGAGATACCTTTACAGTGGGTGATATTACTGTAAAAGTAATGGCCATCGACCACGATGTAATAGGTGCCTGCGGATTCATGATAACTACTGATGATGGAAATGTCTGCTATACAGGCGACTACAGATTCCATGGCTTCCACAGAGACGTTACAGAAAACTTTGCAAAAGAAGCTCATAACTGCGATGTACTTATTACAGAAGGCGTTACAGCAAGCTTTGACGATATAGATATGATAGCCCTTGAAGAGCCTGAAAATATGGGCAACACAGAGCAGGTCCTTTCTGATTATATGAAAGATAAGGCTGAAAATGAGTCAGGACTTATTATTCTGAACAACTATAACAGAAACGTAGAACGTATCCATAACCTTATGGCAGTACTTGAAGGTGCTGGTAGAACTTTGGTTTTAGAACCGGAAGAGGCGGATTATGTACACGCTTTTTATCCAAAGGACAGATTAAAGGTTCTTGTCAGAAAAACAGGTCGCGCCACACTGACCACTACAAATCACCAGGAAATTGATTATTACAGGGAAAAGCAGCTGGATTTTGACTTTGAGCAGATCACTCTGGATGATATAGAAAAAGAGCCTTCAAAATATGTTGTTCAGCAGGATTACAGACACGTCTATGATAATATAAGACTTAAAGATAAGATTTCCCTGTACGTTCATGCAGACGGCTCTCCACTTGGAGATTATGATCCTTCCTTCAAGAAGTTCCACATGGTTCTTGATACTCTGGGAATCAATCACGAATACAAGGGAACCGGCGGACATTCAAGGCCTTACTATATAAGACATATGATTGATACCGTAGAGCCAAAGGTTCTCCTTCCGCTGCATAGCTTCAGACCTGAGCAGGTGCAGTCCAGTAAGGCAGGAAAGAGAGTTCTTCCTGAATACGGTGAGTGTTACATGCTTGTAGATGGCGATTTGAAACTGATGAACGAATAAGAGCAATATAAGATTGGAATTAAGATGAGAGAATTAAACATTTATTATACTTCGGATACACATGGACATATTTTCCCTGTAAACTATGGCACGAATAAGCCAGAGGACAGCGGACTTTTAAATATTGCCAAAGAGATTAAAAAGGATGGTAATACCCTTGTGCTTGACGGAGGTGATTCTCTGCAGGGTACACCTCTTACACAGTATTATCTTTCTCATTCAAAGGAATATGATTTCCATCCTGTAGCTACCGGATTCAATGCAATGAAGCTGGACTATTTTACTCTTGGAAATCATGACTTTAACTTTGGCTATGATGTAATAAGAGATTATTTAAACGCCATGGAGGGCCAGTGCCTTTGTGCCAACGTAGAAGACCTTAGAGGTGAATTAAAGCTACAAAAGACAGCGGTTAAGGTGCTTGATAATGGCCTCAAGGTTGGCTTATCCGGCGCAGTTACTGAGTTTGTAAATGTGTGGGAGCAAAAGGAGCATCTGACAGAGCTTAAGGTTACAGATCCTTATGAGGCTGCAAAAGAGGCCCTTGAAGAGCTTAGGAAAGAAAACTGCGATATTTATATTTTGATATACCACGGCGGTTTTGAAGAAAATCCTAAGACCTTAAGAAAGCTTTCTTCAACAAGGGAAAACCTTGGATGCATGATTGGAAGAGAGCTTGGCTATGATATTCTTCTGACAGGACATCAGCATATTGCAAATGAGAAGTTCATGCTGGATAACACCTTTGCAGTTCAGCCACCTTCAAATGCAGTTAAATACATTTATATGAATGTCTGCCAAAAAGAGGTTTCTGAAGAAGTGTCAGGAAATGACTACTTTAAGTCAGAAGACTATGAAGAGTGTGGCAAAACAGGCAGCTTTTATGTAGCTTCAAAGCTGGTGCACACAGGCTCTGAGCATGAGGCACAGCTTTTTGAGACCATGCTTGAAATGGAGAATAATATTCAGACCTGGCTTGATGAGCCAATAGGAGAGCTTGTAGAAGCTATCGCTCCTGAAGAAAAGATGGATGCGGCTTTATATGGAAGCAGGATTGCTGCTATATTTAATCAGGTTCAGCTGGAATTTAGCGGAGCAGATTTTTCCTGCACCAGTCTTGGAAATGATCCGCTAGGACTTGATAAGAAGATTACTATAAGAGATATTTGCAGAATATATACCTTCTCCAACACCATAATGGTGCTTGAAGTTACTGGTGAGACTCTTTTAAGCTCATTGGAAAGAGTGGCATCCTATTTTGTTCTTGATAAGGACGGAAAGCCAGCGGTTTCTGAGGAATTCCTTATGCCAAAGGTTGAGCATTACAATTATGATTTTTACGCTGGAATGGATTATGCTTTTGATCTTACAAAGCCAGTCGGAGAAAGAGTGATCAAAATGCAAAAGCTCGATGGCAGCCCTATCCAGATGGATGCAAAATATACTCTGGTAACAAGCAACTATAGAGCTACCGGAACAGGTGGATATACAGCCATAGGCAATTCTGAAATTATCAGAAACAGTACAGAGGAGATGCCAGATCTGCTTCAGGCATTTGTTAAGAAACATACTCCTGTACCTGAGATTCACAATTCTAAATTAAAGGTTATTTGGTAAAAAAATATAAGACGCATGAGTGACTACTTTTAAAAGTATCTCATGCGTCTTTTTAATCTTTTATTGCAGATTTCCGTATAAATGTCCTGAGAATTCGTTAAAATAGGTTTCTTCTATTTTTCTCATAAAGACTGTCACATCATCTTTTTCAATATAAAGCTCAAAGTGAACTGAGCCCACACATTCCCCTACTATATGAGACCTGATATATAAAACATTTGGAGATAACCAGGTGGCACCTGTGTAGCAGCTTTCCTCATAAACAGGAAATACGCCAGGCAGCATCTCATCTATTCCAAAGCAGATGTTGTAGCCATTTCCATTATTACGTACCAGTGTAAGGACACCTTTTTTCTCTAAATGGTTGGTAACAAGGCGTAGCTTTGTAAAGCCCTGCGGATTGTCATCTATGCTGTAGGAAAGGTTATTATCCATTGTCGCATAGGATATTGCAGCAGTATTAAAGGTGAATATCTCAGCCCTTGGCGGAGCTAGAGAGAGAGTATCTGCATAGGAAAGCAGCTCTTTGTAGGCTTTATCCTCTGCGTCTTTAGCTTCATCCTGGCATTCTTTTAAATCCAGATAAGGAAGTATCTGTTCGTATATAGCCTTGTATATGGTTTGGTTTCCGCCTGCAATCGCCTGCGTATCAGCAGTTGTCATTATGAGCATATCCTGCTTTGGAAGGCTGATAGCAAGCTGCCCGCCCATTCCATACAATACAAATCCGCCCATTTCATTCTGCCAGATCTGCATTCCATAGCCCTGCTGTTCACTTAGGACAGGACCTGTGACGATTGTATCGGAAATCTTGGAAGTAGCTTCAGCTACAAAATCACTTGGGAAAAGAGATCTCTCTTTTCCATCATTACAGATTACCTGACCACCCTTTGAAAGAACGTATAATACCTTAAGAATATCCATAGGGGTAGCCATCAGGCCTGAGCCGCCAATTGATACGCCAAAGGGATCAGCTACTACGTAGGAATCTGAACTGAAATCAATGTAATTTAAGGCTTTATCCTTTAAATAGTCTAGAAGGTTTTGACCAGTTAGCTTCTCAACAAGTGCGGCCAAAACGTGTGCTGCCGATGTATCGTAGTGGAAGATGGTACCTGGTTTATGGGTAGGAGGCACTACAAAAAAGCTTTCTACCCAGTCGCTTCTCATATCCACCTTGTAGGTTGCTGCAGCATGGCAGGTTCGCATCTGCAGCATATTTTTTATGGTAGTCTCTTTTATCCAGTGATGAGTGTTCTCGTTGACATATTCTGGAAAATAATCTGTGATGCTGTCTTCGTAGCTTATTTTGCCATCTCTCTCAAGAAGTGAAATGGCAAGTGCCGTAAAAGTTTTTGTGATAGAGAACATTCTGTGGAGAGTGTTTTCCGTATATGGAGCATAGTATTTTTCAAAAATCAGCTTGTCATGTCGCATTATCAAAATAGAGTGCATGGGAATCTGATTTTTTTCAAGATTTTTAAGAGCGCTCTGAATAGATTTCGAAGTAACCCCTGCTTCGTATGGTTTTTGTTTTTCAAAAGTAAACATATAGATACCCCAATTCTTTCAAGATCAATAGTTTAATTATAAGTACTGCAGCGAATTAATTCTATATGATGTTTATTCTTTTTTTAGATAAATTTAGGATAAATTGCATTGCAGAAAATACGTTATTCCGATAACATTAAAATGCTTAGGATGTTTATTTTTTTTTGGAGGATGTAAATTATGCATGTGACAGTAGGTAAAAGTACAAACACAGATGCAAGAGCGGCTGTGGCTGAAGCTCTTAGAGGCGCAGGCTCCCCGAGCTTTATTATGTTCATAGCACCGTATAACATTGTTGGAGCTGTCGCCAAAATAGTAAAAGAAAACTATCCTGGCGCAAAATCAATAGGTACCAGTGGTACGTCTTATTATGAGACTTCTGCCAGTGACAGCAGTCTAATTATGATTGCCTTTGGCGATGATGGTGCTTATGAAGTTGGTATTATGAGAAATCTTTCATCCTGTCCGGTTGCTGATATTGGCGGACTTGAGGATGCAATTAAAAAGGTTAATGCAGAAGAAGGTAAGACTGTATGTCTTGAATTTTGTACAGGTTATGAGGAAAGACTTGTCACGACCATGAATGTAGCTCTTCACAGCAAGAGAATCCCTCTTGTGGGTGGAACTGTTTTTGGAGTGCCTGCCGGTAAGGCATCCTATGTAGTATGCGATGGCGAGCTATATGAGGATGCTTGTTGCTACGTTGTTATCAAGAACAAGAGTGGATATATTCGTACATACTCAGAGAATATTTATGAGGTAGAGCCTGGCACACCAAAGCATGTTGCTACAAAGGTTAATCGTGCCAACAAGGAACTGATTTCCCTTGATGGAAGACCAGCTGCAGATGTTTATGCAAATGAGCTAGGACTGTCAAGAAACCAGGTTGTTGATAATGTTCTTCAGTGCCCACTTGGACGAATCGTTGGTGATGAAGTCTTTATTTCATCCATGTATGAAATAGGCAGCAGCGGTTCACTTATTAACTATAAGATCATAAATGAAAATGATACAATCAGTATTTTGAAGTTGATGGATTATGATGCAGTAAATGCAGGAACCAGAGAAAAAATCAAAAACGAAAATAGCAGAATTTCCTTTGTATTCTCAGTAAATTGCATTTATAGACATCTGTTATTTGAAAATCAGGCTTATATGGGTACTTTCCTGGCAAATATGAAGTCACTTGGACCACATGTTGGAATAGTTGGTGGCGGCGAACAGTACAAGAGACAGCACGTTAATCAGACCATGGTTTGCGCTGTATTTGAATGATAGAGGAAGGGAGCACTTATGGGACTTTTTAGTAAAAATACAAACAATACAACTACAACAGAGACTGTAGTAAAAAATAATAATCTTCCTGCACGTCTTGAGCCGCTAAGAGAAGTTGGAAGATATGCTATTGAGCAGAAGGACAGACTTCAGGCTCAGGAATCTGATACTATCGAAGGGATTGATCAGATTTACAAATCCTTTGAGACAGTTCAGGAAAAGCATGAAAATATCATTCAGTCGGTAGAGGGACTTCGTTCAGAATTTGATAACGTAAAGACTATCACAGATACCTTTGATGATATTATCAATAAGCTTGTAAAAACAGCCGATGACTCCCACGACGGAATGGATAAGATAGATGACAGTTCACAGTCAGTAAAGGATACCATTGATGCGATGCAGGCTGTATTTGATAAGTTCCAGCAAAGCTTTGATGATATTCAGGAGAAGGTTAATCAGATTAATGGTTTTGCCAATCAGACCAATCTTCTTGCTCTTAACGCATCCATTGAGGCTGCAAGAGCAGGTGAGGCAGGAAAAGGCTTCGCCGTTGTTGCAACAGAAGTTAATAAACTTTCACAGGAGATTAAAAATCTGGTAGCCAACATTGGCGAGAGTATGGCAGAACTTAACGAAAACAACCAGCATCTGGCTGAGTCACTAAATGATACTAAGGCAGCTATTGATCAGTCTCATGATAATATCACCCAGACTCAAGAGATTATCGACAATATAAAGGTTGTTGCAGACGAAGTAGGTGAGCAGAGTAATCAGATGACTGCAGTTATCGACAAGTGTAACAATTCAGTTGATGATGTAAATAATAACATCGAAGCTTCAACTTCTTATTTTGTTAAGGTATCTGATAATATCGATGAAATGAGAGTAAAGATTACCAGAAAGGGCTTCATGTTTGAGGATATGAACAATATTCTAGAGCAGATAGATCCGGTAATCGATAAAGTATTAAAGGAAATGTAAGAATAAAAAAGAGTAAAATATAAGCCGGTTATGAGTGCAATCATAACCGGCTTATAACATTAAGGAAAAAAAGAATTAATCCTGAGCAACGATTTCTTTGTAGTAATCTGTGTAGTCCTTACGTCCATCCTTTGTGAAAGCAATAGCTGTTCTTGGATGCTGGTTTAAAATACCAGTCATAAGGTACTGCAGATCATATCCCCATACGACTCCGCTTTCTTTAAGAGGGTTCATATATTTTTCGATGAACTGGATGGCTGGGAACAGGTTGTACTTTGGATTTCTAAGGAATCCAAGGAGATTCTCCATGTAGCAGTTACCAGCGCCTCTGCCCATTCCTGAATATGTAGCATCAAGCCAGTCAACACCATCACCAACAGCTTCAATTGTGTTAGCAAAAGCAAGCTGCTGATTGTTGTGAGCATGAATACCAACTTTTTTGCCATATTTTGTTGCAACTTCGACATATAGATCGCACAATCTTGCAAGCTGCTCTGGGTACATAGAACCAAAGCTGTCTACGATGTAGATGCAATCAGCAGAAGACTGGCCAATCATATCAAGAGCAACCTTGATGTCACCCTCTTGTGCATTTGAAATAGCCATAATGTTGCAGCTTACTTCATAGCCCTTATTCTTGGCATCCTCTACCATTTCGATGGCAGCAGGAATCTGGTTGATATAGGTTGCAACTCTGATAAGGTCTACAGCACTATCTGCACGATTACGAATATCCTGCTTGTAATTACATCTGCCTACATCAGCCATTACAGCAAGCTTTAAATCTGTATCCTTATTTTCACCAATTACCTTAAAGATATATTCATCATCACAGAACTTCCAAGGACCGTAATCATCAACTGAGAACATTTCCTTATCAGCCTTATATCCTAGTTCCATATAATCAACGCCAGCTTTAATATTTGTTAAATAAAGCTGTCTTACGAATTCATCTGTAAATCTAAAGTCGTTTACAAGTCCGCCATCGCGCAGTGTGGCGTCAACAACCTTGATATCTTCGCGGTAACCAAGTAACTTCGCAATTTCTTTCATAATACATAACTCCTATTAAAAGTGATAAAATAAGCACATCAGAAGTGCCTTGAACTATATTAGCACACTTTTGCACTTTAAAGCAATACATTTTTGCAAATAAACGCGTTGAAGCACTAAAGTTATTTATCCATTGTCAGATTTTTTTGAAACGTGTATAATTTATGCTAGCCTTATTGATTGTACAGGGAGGGAAGTATTATGTCATCAATTTTGCAGGATGATCAGGTTTTTGATAACGAAGTGCCTTTTTGTAAGGTTTACTCTAAAGAGAGCAAGAAGATACTGGAAGATAGATTTTTATCAAATAGAATTTCATATTATATTCAGTGGCAGGATCAGAACTGGTTACAGAAGTTATTTGCCGGTAAAAGAGAGCAATTGATTTGCACTATTAAGATCAATCTTGCTGATGTGGATCGTGCAACAGAGTTGGTTGAAGGAATTGAAGGAATCCGACTCAAGGATTATGGCAAACGTCCTACAGGAAAGAAGATTGAGACTAATATTACATCCTCAAATAACGAGTAATTATCTGCCCTTAAGCCATCTGACTTAAGGGCCTTTTTTAGGAGATTTTATGGCAAAGAAAAATCAGGATTTTGTTAAATACTTTAAGAAGAATGAAGAAAAGCAGGAAGAGAAAAAGTCTGGCGCTGGCAAAAAGTCTTTTTCACAAAAAGAAAAGAGCGCTAAGCCAGCTAATAAAAAGGTTGTAAAGAGTGATAAAGTGGCAAAGCGAGCTTCAGAGCAAGTAAAGAAGGCTGCTAAAACAGACTTTTTTGCCCAAAAAGATAGTGAACCAAAGCCTGAGAAGAAAAAGAGCAGATGTCCTGTATCATACAAGTGCGGCGCCTGCCAGATGATAGATGTGGAATACAACAAGCAGCTGAAGATCAAGCATGACAGAGTTCAGGAGCTTTTGAGCGATTATTGTACAGTGGAATCATTTATTGGCATGGAGAAGCCTGAAAACTACAGATGCAAGGTTCATGCTGTTTTTACCCATGATAAAAAGGGAAATCCACTTTCAGGTATTTACAAGGAAGGCACACATGAAGTGGTGCCGGTTGAAGAGTGTCTTTTGGAGGACAAGAAGGCAGATGCTATCATTGCCACAATCCGAGGTATGCTCAAATCCTTTAAGATAAAGACTTTTGACGAGGACAATGGATATGGACTTATAAGACATGTCCTTATCCGCGTGGGTCATAATAGTGGTGAGATCATGGTGGTATTGGTTTTGACTTCACCAATTCTTCCATCCAAGAATAATTTTGTTAAAGCTCTCAGAGATAAGCATCCTGAGATTACTACAATTGTTATAAATGTAAATGATAAGCAGACGTCCATGATCCTTGGTGACAAGGAGAAGGCAATCTACGGTCCTGGCTATATTACAGATACCATGTGCGGAATGAAATTCAAGATTTCTCCAAAGTCCTTCTACCAGGTAAATCCTGTGCAGACAGAGCTTTTGTATAACAAGGCTATTGAGCTTGCGCATCTTACAGGAAAAGAAAAAGTTTTGGACTGCTACTGCGGAGTTGGAACTATTGGAATAATTGCCAGCAGGCATGCAGGTGAGGTTATAGGCGTTGAGCTAAATCAGGACGCTGTTAAGGATGCGATCATTAATGCCAAGATGAATGAAGTTAAGAATATTACTTTCTATCAGAACGATGCAAGTAAGTTCATGCTTCAGATGGCTGACGCTGGCGAAAAGGTGGATGTTGTCTTTATGGATCCGCCTCGCTCAGGGTCAACCCCGGTATTTTTGCAGGCAATGTTCAGGCTATCTCCAAGCAGGGTAGTATATATATCCTGTAGTCCGGACTCTCTGGCTAATGACCTTAAGCTTATCACCGCTCACGGATATAAGGTTGACAAGGCCATACCGGTAGACATGTTCCCATTTACCAGGTCAGTGGAAGTCGTGAGCCTTTTGACTAGGACCAAAGGGACGACGTCAGAAGGCTAATGCTGTATATGCGATAGCTGCTCCAATTGCGATTTAATGATTTTATGTGCGGTCCGCCTGTCTGGCGGACTGCTACTATTCTTTCATTCGAAAGATAGGCAGTGATAATTACTTATCTGATTGCTGCTGATATTCCAAAGTTTAACTTCATATGGCCTGATTTCTGCTACCTGAACAATTTTGTCAATAGTGGCAGTTGATTAATGTAAAATGCAATGCCTATATTGTGAAGAAATAGGATATGGGCAGAACTGCCAACAGAAATTAGCATTGACAAAACTAACAGCGTTAGTATAATAAAGCTAACAATGTTAGTTTATATGGGATGGAAATAAATATGCCAAGAACAGGATTATCTAGGGAAGAAATAATAGAAAAAGCTGCTATATTAGCAAATGAAAAGGGTTTATCATATTTGAGCGTTACAACACTTTCTGAATATTTAGGAATCAGAAAACCATCTCTCTATAATCATGTAAAGTCAATAGATGACTTGCACTATAAGCTTATGATCTATGGCTGGAAGAAGGTTTCGGATGAGATAGTTGCAGGAATTGATTCAACCAGTCCAAAAGAAAAACTCAAAAATTATGGCATAGCATTTTACAGATTTTCTATGGAGAATCCGGGTGTATTTGAGGCGATGCTTTGGTATAACAAATACTCTGATGAAACTTTACTTGAAGCTACAGAAGGCTTGTATTCATTCTTCTTTGAACAAACAGATAGTCTTGGTATAGATAGAGTGGTAGCAAATCATTTGCTTAGAACTTACAGAGCTTTTCTTGAAGGATTTATCATGTTACAGATTCATAATTCTTTTGGCAATCCAATTTCTATAGAGGAAAGCTTTGATGTATCAATGGATGTACTGATATCTGGTATGGAGCAGTATGGGAATTAGAAAAATGAGAAACAGAAAAACTTGCATTTTGACAGGGCAGCGTATGCTACATCTGTAGCTTATATTCTGATGACCATAAAAGGGTTATTACTACTTAAACGAGAGAAAACATGAATTATATGAGGAGATTTTTTGAGATGAATTCAAATGATTATACAATACGACCTGAGAGAAAAGAAGAGTACAGAGAAGTTGAAAACCTTGTAAGAGAGTCCTTCTGGAACGTGTATCGCCCAGGTTGCAGTGAGCATTATGTGATACATGTCCTTAGGGATGATCCTGCTTTTGTAAAAGAGCTTGATTTTGTCATGGAGAAAGACGGCAAGCTTATCGGTCAGAACATATTTATGAGAACGATCATTGAAGCAGATGATGGAAAGACTATCGACGTTCTTACAATGGGACCTATCGGCATCGCTCCTGAGCTTAAAAGAAAGGGATATGGCAAGGCAATCCTGGACTACTCTCTTGAAAAGGCTACGGAAATGGGCTTTGGGGCAGTGCTTTTTGAAGGAAATATTGGATTCTATGGACACAGCGGCTTTGACTATGCCAGCAAGTTTGGAATCAGATACCATGACCTTCCGGAAGATGCTGATTCTTCATTCTTCCTGTGCAAGGAGCTGATTCCTGGATATCTTGATGGTATCACCGGTGTGTACCAGACTCCAAAGGGTTACTATGTTGAAGATGCTGTTGTTGAAGAGTTTGATAAGAACTTTCCGCCAAAAGAAAAGCTTAAGCTACCCGGACAGCTTTTCGAGTAAACTATAAGGAAGATATTGATTATGAGAGCTAATATAGATTTTAAGAATTATACTGACAGTGATTATGAGGCCTTGTGCTCTTTTCTGATTGCATTAAATGAGAACGATGACAGGCATATTAACTGGAACTGGGCAAGGCTGGAATGGATGATTGAACATCCTGAATTTGATAATAGCCTAAAGAATTCCATAGGCATATGGACTGCGGATGACAAAATTGTTGGCGCTGCTATCTATGATATGTATTTTGGCGAGGGCTTTTGCGGAGTACTTCCGGAGTATAAAGATTTATATAAGGCCGTTCTGGAATATGCCTGCAAAGAGCTTAGGGATGATTCCGGCTTTGGACTGGCAATCTGTGATGAGAATACGGACGAATTAGAGATGACAAAGAGTCTTGGATTTACATCTTCGGACCAGGATGAGACCATTATGGAAAGGAGTCTTTCTGATTCGCTTGAAGCAAAACTCCCGGATGGCCTTAAGATCTTTTGTCCGGATCCTGTGAAGGATGCTTATGACCTTCAATGGCTTTTCTGGCAGGGATTTGATCATGGTGATGATAAAGCAGAATTTGAGAGAGAAGAGGAGATTGTTCCAAGAGTCAGAAAGCATTTTAATAAGGACTTAGGTGTTGCAGCAGTAAATGAAAAGGGAGAAATGGTGGCCTGTTGTCTGCTCTGGTATATGGCAGGGACTGATTATGTTTATGTTGAGCCTGTCTGTACTATACCGGCATACAGAGGGAAGGGCATTGCAAGAGCCTTGATATTTGAGGCGTTTCGCAGAGCCAAAAACCTTGGAGCAACCAGGGCTTACGTGATTTCCGATATGGAATTCTATGAGAGGCTTGGCTTCAGGAAGAAATATCATTATTCATTTTTCTGGAAAAAGGATGGCAAGTAAGGAGATACACGATAAAAATAGAGACGGAAAGGCTGCTCCCGCATCCGATATCAGAGGAGGAAATGCAGAAGGCATGTTATTATTTCAAGAACTCAATAGATTGGAAATATGTAATATTCTGTGGAGAACTATCGCTTCTTTATAGTAAAGATGTAGCTGAGAGAGACGATGTGCATTTTATTGATAAGGATAATGGAGAAATGAGCATGGATTCCGATTGAGGCAGATAATGGTATTCAGCTATGGTATTTTCCATTTGATAAGGGAGCGGATGCTCCGAGATTTAAGGAATGTGCAAGGCATCCTCATATAGAGGAGATGGGCTATGTTTTGTATTACACAAGCCAGTGCCCGTTCAATGCAAAGTATGTTCCGGTTCTGGAGCAGACTGCAAAAGAAAATAATATTCCATTCCGTGCTATTCATATTGAGAACAGGGAGGATGCGCAGAATGCTCCGACTCCTGTGACGAGTTATGCACTATTCCATGATGGGGAGTATGTTACAAATGAGCAGATGAATGATAAGCGATTTCTGAAACTTATCGGACAGTGATAATTTTAAAGAGCATATCCTTTGCATTTCCCGTCAACTATTGCTTTTGGCGAAGATGCGCTAAAAGAGTATGCAGAGAACCTGACCAAAGAAAATCTTGTTGGTTGGGACAAAGAAATAACAGATGAAACTGTTATCTTGCTTTCCAAGGGCGAGATACCCAGTAAGAAAGTCAAGGTTGAATTCTCATTAGAGGGCATGGATACTGATGGCTTCAAGGATGGAGCTACCTATGATGAGATAAGGGATTGGGTACAGGAAAAATATGATATGAGTAATAGGAGGCATTCACAAAATGGATGCCTCTTTTTTATTGCGAGAAAGAGTTTAGTTGTCTGCAAAAATTCATTTTGGGCTTGCATCAAAAATCTTTTGGTGATAGCATAGTTCTTGTCAAAAAAAAGAAAGAGCGTTAATCGCATAGGTGAAGGAATGATTATTAGATAATTTAGCTTGAGTGAACACTATCAGTAATGACAATGCTGCCAAGGCAGCTATTTTGTGTACGCTTAAACTGGATTATCATACATTCTTAGCCTATTTTATTTCTATATACTTATAGTAGGTCTATTTGTGTGAGTCTATTTTGCGTATGCGGAATAGGCTTTTTTCAAATGTATGCAGGAGGAAAAATGTTACAGATAAAAGACCTTACTATAACGCATCTCAAAGATCTGAGAATTATTCTGGATAAATTCAATATGGTATTAAATGATGGGGACAAAGCTGTGATCATTGGAGAAGAGGGAAATGGAAAGTCTACGCTTATGAAGTGGATATATGATCCAAATCTTGCAGAGGCATATACAGAGTGCAGTGGTGAAAGGATAACAGGAGGGGAGTCTTTGGGGTATTTACCTCAGGAACTTAATGAATGCGACAGAGTCAAAACTTTGTACGAGTATTTTTCTGAAGGAACGTTGTTTTTTGATAAGACACCAAAGGAACTATCCGAAATGGCTAGTCAGTTTCAGGTTCCATCAGAGTTCTTTTATAGTGACCAGATAATGGGGAGCCTGTCCGGTGGTGAGAAGGTAAAGGCGCAGCTTATGAGACTTCTTATGGATGAGCCGACAGTTCTTTTGCTGGACGAGCCTTCAAACGATATTGATATAAGTACGTTAGAACTCTTGGAAAAGCTGATAAAGGACTGGAAGCATATTGTTCTCTTTATTTCACATGATGAAACACTTATTGAGAATACGGCCAACCTTATCATCCATTTGGAACAGATAATGCGGAAAAGCAAGTCAAGATATACGATTGTAAAAGACAATTACGAGAACTACATAAAAAGAAGGGCTGATAACTTCCAGCGTCAGGAGCAGCAGGCACTTAATGATCGCAGGGAAAAGAAAATTCGTGATGAAAAGTTCAGGCGAGTTTATGACAGCGTTGATCATGCACTTACGTATATATCAAAAGGCGCCAGAGATGCGCCGGGAAAGAACCTGAAGGATAAGATGCATACCGTTAAGGCAATGGGGAAGCGCTTTGAAAAAATGGATGAAAACATGACTGAAATGCCGGAGCAGGAGGAGGCAATCTTTTTTAAACTTGGTAATAAAGAAGCAATAGTGCCTGCTGGAAAGACGGTTATTGAGTATTCTCAGGATGAACTTAGAACGCCTGATGGGAGCAAAATCCTTTCCCGAAATATCTTTTTAAGGGTAAGAGGTCCTGAGAAAATCTGCATTGTGGGTACTAATGGAGTTGGAAAAACAACACTTCTTAAGAAAATGGCAGATGAGCTTCTTTCAAGAAAGGACATAAGAGCACAGTATATGCCGCAGAACTATGAGGATATGCTTGATCTTGCTGCCACGCCGGTTGAATTTCTCGATGATACAGGGGATAAGGTGATTCGAACACGTATCAGAACATATCTTGGCTCCCTTAAGTATACTCCTGATGAGATGGACCATCCTATAAGAGAACTGTCAGGTGGTCAGAAAGCCAAGGTGCTTCTTTTAAAGATGAGCATGTCTGATGCTAATGTTCTTATCCTTGATGAGCCAACAAGAAACTTTTCACCACTGTCGGGACCGGTCATTAGGGAGATGATAGCTTCATTTCCCGGAGCAGTGATAAGTATCTCTCACGACAGAAAGTATATTGATGAGGTTTGTACGAAGGTATACACATTAACAGAGGAGGGACTGAAATAATATGAACTATTTTATTGAAGGATTACAGGGAAGCGGAAAGAGCACGCTGGTGCAGAAGTTATCGAATAAATATCCCGACCATAAAGCTCTTCGTGAGGGGGACTATTCTCCGGTGGAACTGGCTTGGTGTGCCTATGTGGATAAGGCTAAATATGATGAAATACTTGATAAATACCAGGATTTAAGGCATCGGATAGAGGAAAAAAGTTTTGAAGAAAACGGGAAAATGGTCATCTGCTACACTCAGATTATAACTGACGTTCCGGGATTCCATAGGGATATTGAACAGTATGAAATCTATAACGGTCGAAGATCACTTGAGGAGTTTGAGGGAATTGTCCTTGGCAGATATGGCAGGTGGAATGGTGATCGGATGATATTTGAATGCTCTCTCCTTCAGAATATCGTTGAGGACATGATTCTTTACAGGACTTTGTCGGATGAACAGATTCTGAACTTTTACAGAGAAGTAAGAACTGCTCTTTCAGGAAAAAACATTCGTATCTTCTACCTTGAGGCTGAAGATATTGCTGCAAACATCGATGTCATCAGAAAGGAAAGAACAGACGACAAGGGCAACGAGCTCTGGTTCCCACTTATGATCACATATTTTGATGAATCGCCCTATGCAAAGAAATATGGTGTCTCCGGAGCCGACAGCCTAATCAATCATTTGAAGCACCGACAGGAGCTGGAGCTTAGGATTTGCGGAGATGTGTTTGGGGATTTGTGCACAGTACTAAAGTCAAAGGGTTATGACGAGGCGATGCTGTAAGTGAAACTGGTAATGTATATTGAATATGGTATGAAGAAAAAGGAGACAATATGTTAGATAATAAAGGATTTGATTTATGGGCAGATGGTTATGATGCAGCCGTTGGTCTTTCAGATGAAGAAAACAGCTATCCATTTGCAGGATATAAGGATGTACTGGGAACAATATTCGAGGAGGTAATGTCAAAGAAAAACGCCAAGGTTCTTGATATTGGCTTTGGAACAGGGACGCTTACTACAAAACTCTATGAGAATGGATGTGATGTTTATGGACAGGATTTTTCTCAGAGAATGATAGAGCTTGCTCAGCAGAAGATGGAAAAGGCACATCTTTACCAGGGGGATTTTTCCAAAGGCTTAGTTAAAGAACTTGTGGATTTAAAATATGATTACATCATTGGAACATACTCCTTACACCACCTGACAAATGAGCAGAAGATTTCATTTTTCAAGTCGCTAACAGACAGGCTTAATGAAGGGGGAAAGCTTCTTATTGGTGATGTTGCATTTGAAACGAGGACAGAATTGGAAAAGTGCAGGGAAGAAGCCGCTGATGACTGGGATGAGGATGAAATCTATTTTGTTTTGGATGAACTTAGAGAGGCATTTCCCGGGGCGGAATTCTATCCTAAATCCTATTGCTCCGGTGTAATTGAGATAAAA
Source organism: Butyrivibrio sp. (assembly GCA_045646185.1). Taxonomy (GTDB): domain Bacteria; phylum Bacillota; class Clostridia; order Lachnospirales; family Lachnospiraceae; genus Butyrivibrio. The sequence goes on along the minus strand of JAZRKG010000177.1, from coordinate 42,250 downwards.
AAGGTAAACGATATATGTGTCAGCCTGTACATTCCAAAACTTGAGGACTTATGGTTCCGTGAGGAGTTTATGGCTGATCCTGCCACAATGGAATATAATCATGCCTGGGGCGGCACAATCCCCTTTCCAAAGGAACAGTGGGAAGGCTGGTATAATGACTGGGTTGTAAATAATGAGGGGAAATGCTTTTATCGTTATTTAAAGAATGCCGAGGGTGAGTTTGTTGGCGAGGTGGCATACCACATTGATAGTAAGCACAATATGTGTATGGCAGATGTGATTATTGCTTCAAAGTATCGTGGAAGAGGATATGGAAAGGTAGGGTTGCTGCTCCTTTGCGAACAGGCTAAGGACAATGGTATGGATAGCATATATGATGATATTGCAATCGATAACACTGCGGTCAGGCTTTTTAAGGAATGTGGTTTTACGGAAGAATATAGGACAGAAGAGATAATAATGTTTAAAAAGCAGCTGGTATAGGCGATGATGATTGCAGATAGTGTAAATTATCGCAATATATTGGAGGATTTGGAGGGACAAATGAATATTGTTTTAGCAGCTGTTGGTTTTAAAAATGGCGACATTGTTGATGTTTTCCGAAGAGTATCGGAAGGTTGGAAAGAGTCTTGTGCAGATGCTCATTACAAAGAGGGAGACAGTTTTCATACATTTGAATATTTGAATACTAAGATTAGTATTGGGCTATGCGGAGATCTCTTGGATGAAGAATATGCGTCACATATGAAAATGCTTGATGCAGACATGGTTATATGGCCAGTTTACACAGATTTCAATTTTGATGAATGGAATTCTGCAGTAAAGTATGAGTATGCGGAGCAGGAAGCAACAAAGCACATAGCAAAAAAGTATTCTTTTAATACACAGAGTCAGCGGATGTTTCAGTCCGTGGGATTTGTGCAGACTGATGATGAATGGTATGAGTACTGCATTTAATTGGAATACTAATACCAGCATAAACACTATATTGATTATGAATTAGTGGAGGTATATATGACAATCAATTTTGATATTTTGATTTCTGGCTGTAATACTCGTTGTAAGCATTGCTATGTAAATGGTGGTCCAAGCGGGTTAATGTCGGTAGAAAATGCTTTGCTGATTTTTGAGAAACTGGATTTGTTGGCTGAATTACTGCCGTATGAGACTAGCTTTACTCTTGATAACGAACCGATGAATCATCCAGCGATTGAAACTATTATTCGAGGTGCCACCGCTACGAAACATATCGAGTGCTATCATCATGGAATGACAACTGGAATTGCACTTATGAATCGGAACGATCGATTATCTGTGATGCAAGCATATCTGGAATGCGGCTATAGGGATTTTGGTATTACTATTCATGGGTCAGCATTACACCATGACGAGATTGTTAGCCGCCCAGGCGCTTATCAGATTGCTATAGAAGCAGCAGAGTATATGCGATCCTGCGGAGCAGAGATAGGTGTATCCCTGATGTTCAACCGCTTTTTTTCTGAAGATGCGGAAGAAATAGATTCAATGCTAATGAGCTTAAAGCCCGACTATATCTATTTTGCTATACCTAACTTTACGCCGCACGAGCATATGACTGATTTCGAGCCATACCGTGGCTCTGTTGACATGTTGCACCAGCTCAGTCCTTGGTTTGTACGGTGGAAACAACAAGAAGACAGATTGTTAGAGGATGCATGCACAGTTGAAATGCTCAAGGAGCAACTGAGGCACGGACTAGACATTACAGAATTATTCAGATGTCCCCAGGACGAAATGTATTTGACCATTCACCAGAATGGAGACTTGTTCGTTGGAAACACAGGCGTGGAAACGAATTATCTTGGAAATATGCTATCCCTGGACATCAAGGAGACCGCAGCCCACATTTGTGAACTGCCAGGGAATAGTGACTATGGTGCATTTTATGAAGTGAATCGTTTGCCAGACTCATTATCTTTGATTCGTGCGCTGGAGCAATTACCGAAAGAGCTACTGTACAATGATAGGGCGAGCGCCATTTATAGGGGATTGTCCATACTGGAAATACCAACAAAAATCTGTTGCTATAATTCAAACTAATAGTGACGATGAATTTTAACAGGGGTAAGAGTTAGTCAGAGGGAGGAGAATGATGCAAGAGAAAATGACATTTTCAGATATGCAGAACCTGTACAGAAATGTTGTTGAAAGATTTAATAGGATTGAGCTAAATAAATGGAAAGCTGAAGGTGCAATGATTGAGCTGTCCAAGCAGGTTGGAGAACTGGCAAAGCAAGTGATGATTTTGATGCAACAGAAGAAGAGCTGTTCAGGCAGCATAACAGGTTTCTCAGAACTCTTAAGGAAGATACCCTGCTCATCATTGACAATTTTAATATCGAATCAGATCCCGATCCCATCCTGGCAGTTGTAATGAAATATTCATGCCACGTTCTTTTTACAACAAGAAATCTTATAATCCTCAGGAATCAGAGGCTGGCCTTAAGCAAAGGTGCCCCTTCTGTCTGATCAGACCAAAACAAGAGTGTTCTTTAGATGTGGAGGTTGTGGGAAGAAACAGGAGTTTATCAATTCCTATAGATTTAGAGTAAATGCTAACGGTAAGAGTGTTGAGGTATGGCTGATATATCGATGTAAGAAATGTAAGCATTCCAAGAACCTCACAATTTATGAAAGGACTCGTCCAGGAAAGAGACTATTTTGCTAAGTTAGGAAGACCTACTTTCGGAATTGCAAAGATAAAAGTGACTGGAAGAGTTTTTGAAGGAGATGCCTACAAGTGTTTTGATGGAGTAACAGACGAACAAGAGAATCTTAGGATGGCTGAAATCTATTGGCAGAATGGAGCTAATGAGGATGGACATGAATCAATCGTGGAGATTCTTGTTGACGGAGATATAGAGATTGTTGAGATGGTAAAAGATATTAATGCGAATACGGAATACAAATATTTTGAGTTGAGAGAAAAACCCGACTTAAAAGATATGGCTGCAGATTGGTTTCACAAAAAGTGGGGAGTCCCCAAGGATGCTTATCTTGAATGTATGACAGCGTATCTTAATAAAGAGACCGAAAATGGTTGGTACCTATGCATGTTAGGAGATCAAATTGTCGGGGGGTTAGGTGTAATCGATAATGATTTTCATGACAGGAAGGACTTAAGCCCCAATGTTTGCGCTGTATATACTGAAGAAGCACATCGTGGACAGGGGATAGCAGGAAATCTTCTTAATCTTGTTGTGGAGAACATGAATAAAAAAGGAATTTCACCGCTCTATCTTGTTACAGATCATACTGGTTTTTATGAGCGTTATGGATGGGAGTTTTACTGTATGGCTCAAGGGGATGATGAACCGGAGCAGACGAGATTGTACATTCATCGATGATACATTTGAAATAAACAACTAGGAAAAGACGCACTCTATACTTACTAATGGCAGGTATGAGTGCGCCTTTCCGTGTATGAAAGAAAATTTATAAAATCCGGGTGCTTAATCATTTCACAAATTAAGCGAACATTAAGCTTTCCGCTTTTCAATAAATCGACAGTTTCATCATCTAATCCGAGCTCATATACAGGAAAGGGATGTTGTTCTCTGCTTTCAGTCAGTCCCAGAAGGTAGTCAGATGTTACTCCATAAAAATCCGCAAATGATGCAAAAAGCAAGAGAAGGTAAGTGGAAGAGGGCAAATTAGATGAAAAATCAACCTGTTGGAAATTCCGACAGGTTCGGATGGAAGGCAGTAGATTCTGCGAGGTGAATTCTGCCTATATTTCAGGGCTTGTTGGCATGCCTGATAAATTATTTGTCGGTTTTGGAGGCAAGTTGTGATTCACATATTCTTGTGCTATAGGTTATTAATCGTTTCAGGGTATCAGAATCAAAGCTATAGGCATTTTGCACCAATTCAAACAGATAAGGCGCATCTTTTTTACTAATTACAAGATAATCAGGGGACATATCATCTGTTTTACCTACAAGATAATCGACAGAAGTGCATAAGCATCTTGCAATTACTTCTACTGTTTGATATGAAGGTACTCTTTCTCCATATTCATATCTGCAATATCCTATTTTAGATAAGTTTAGTCTTCGGGATGCTTCGGCCATGGTAATCCCGAGTTTTTCACGAGCCATTTTCAAACGTTCCGGAATTAATTGGTTTTCCATTTTTATTTGATTCTTACATAAGGTCAGGAAGGCTCGTTAAAACCGCTTGACTACGCGAAATATCTGATGTTATACTCCGGATATAAGAACATTTGACGAGCAGGAAAGGCACCCTGCGCTCCCTAAGTGGAATCTGATATGATGGATACGCCGCCCATCCAAATGTTTTTATGTTTTCACAGGGGATAATGTCAAGATCCTGATTGATGCTGCTGCATAAGAAAGAATTCTTTGGGAACGGGTTTTTTACCGCGGATCATGTTACAGTGTGCGGGTTGCTCGTTCTTTTTCTTTGTTACTTTGGTTTGTACATTAGAACACATGTCGAAACGGTAGTCCTGCTTTCCAAAGGCGAGGTACCTGGCCAAAAGGAATGATTCTTCAATAACAATTTATGGAGGAACCAGTTACATGAAAAAATCTACCTATAGCCTATATGACAGGTTAATTAAAATCCAGGATAAAGAATACAGAGAATTCCAGATAAAGCTGGTTCCCAATATTAGGCCCGAGACTATCATAGGGGTCAGGACTCCGCAGATGAGGCAGCTGGCCAAAGAGATGTGGAAGTCTGCTGATTTAAGAGCGTTTCTGGATAGCGTTCCACATAAATACTATGAGGAAAATCTGATACATTTCTTTTTGATTGCCATGATCAAAGACTTTGATGAATGTGTAAAAGAAGTGGAAGACTTTTTGCCTTATGTGGATTGCTGGCCTGTTAGCGACCAGTCCTGTCCAAAGGTTTTTAAGAAAAAGCATAAGGAGCTGATTCCATTTCTAAAAAAATGGATTGCTTCTGACCATGTATATACTTCCAGATTTGGGATGAGAATACTCATGAATGAATTCCTGGATGAGGATTTTAGTGAGGAATACCTGGAAATAGTGGCCTCTAAAAAGGGCGAGGATTATTATCTGAAAATGATGATTGCCTGGTATTTTGCTACAGCTCTTGCAAAACAATATGATAAGACTCTTCCTTACATAGAAAACCAAAGACTTGATAAATGGACCCATAACAAGGCGATTCAAAAGGCAATTGAGAGTTACAGGGTTCCTGAAGACCACAAGAAATATCTTCGTACCTTAAAAGTGCCAAAATAGAAAGGATTTAATGATAGCTTTTAATATAGTATTTGCAGTGATATTGCAGCTGCTGATTTCATATATTGGAGTTTTGTATTTTAATAAAAAAGCTGAGCTTGGAATTAGAATTATAAACAGATATGTGATTGCAGACAGCTACCCTTATCTAATAATTATTTCTACTGCAGCATCGCTGATAATAATGAATTTTTCTACAGATAAAAGCAGCTATGAAAAACTGCTTATCAGTATGATCATGACTTTTATGGCAGTGCTGGCTGTTACAGACAGATATGCGCGTAAAATTCCAAATACACTGATACTTGCAATGCTTTTTATCTGGCTTGTGCAGGTGATATTATTCATGATTATTGATTATGATTACACCGTAAAATATATTCCATGGTGCATTGCAGGCTTTATGATTGCAGGTGGAGTTTTTTTGTTTGATTATTTTTTGGCCAGGGGAGGCCTTGGAGCAGGTGATGTAAAAATGGCTGCAGTACTTGGCTTGTACCTTCTGTCAGATAGGGCGATAGCTGCCATACTATGCGGAATAGTATTATTTGTTCTGTACCGCATAGCAGGCTTTGCCATACATAAAGCATCCATCAAGAGCAGTACCCCTATGGCACCATTTTTGTTCTATGGAAGTATAATAGCTATTCTTATTTAGTCAAAAAAGATCTCGATGCAATGCTCATCAGTCAGAACCCCGTCGTCTATTGTAATTCCCAGCGTTGCTTTTCCTTTTGCATGAGCAGGTAGATTTACAATATAGTGATCAAGTCTGCCCTTTTTAATTGGCACGCTGATTGCCATATGAGTATCAGGTTCAATTAAAAGAGCACTGACATTTAAATTGCATACCTGGGCAGGAACAGACAGATTTGTGGATGTAAGAAGTGATACAACATCTCTGTGTCCGTCATTATAGGAGGTATCGTTTTCAACCTCTGATGCAGGATCGTGTATTTTTAAGTACAGATTCTGTTCTTCATTTGCTCTGAAAGTATTCTCCTCCAGGGCTTCGATGAAAGGTCTGTAAACAGTTCTTGGAAGAGGATATTTTTCAATATCAATGTCCTGAACATAGCCGTTTTCAGGGATGGCGGCAGTAGGATAGCTGTACAGACTGTCCTTTGGAGTTCCGGGAGCTGGAGCATTGACAGTAACCATGCAGGCAGACAGAGCAGAATTGTTAGTAAGTCTCCTTACAGTAGTTGTGTGGTATGGATATTCAGGAACATATTCGCAGCCCGTGTCTCGTCTGTAATTATCTGTGACAGCAACAATCTGAAAGGCCGTATTTGCAGTACTTCCATATTCATCGAGCATGGAGTAGTTCTCGCAGCAGCTTCCGTTTGTGTATTCAATTTTGCCAATAAGGATATCGGAAGCATCATCCAGTACGATGAGAGGCCTGTCATCAGGAAGCTTGTAGGTGAAGCTTATATTATCAAGCTCAAGTCCCAGTACGTGCCTTGCATACACACCACAGGCAGGGAGAATTCCAAAATTACTTGATTCAGGATATACGTCTGGCATTTCAGGAACATTAAACGGATCCTCTACCCAGCCATCAAGTGCAGGGTCCCAATCCATTCTGGGCAGCAGTGCTTCATTTTTGCAAAAAAATGTATTAACAAGCCATGGCAGAGACTGAACCCTGACAGGAGCCATAAACTGGGAGTACTTCCAGTTGGTGTTGAGCTGTGTCTGCATTGTGGCCATTTCCATGGTGATTCCGCCTCTAAACTCTACAGAAATATCATGTATGCGCACGTTTTGAACCAAACTGTTATTAAGACCGTGAATCAGAATAGGATACCTTGGGTCAGCATCCTTTATGGTGACATTTCTGATTTCGATGTCATAGCAGGTGGCAAAATCAGCGGTTCCTACTGCATTTGCAAAAAGAGGTTTCTGCCAGTCTTCAAGCACAGTATCAGAAGCGGCGTCTTTAAGGGCCTTTTCAACAAGCTCTATATTTGCCTCATTGATAAGGCAGGGATTATTCTCGTCTACAATATTAAAGAACTGCTTGCCGTCAGCAGAGACCTTTTTTGTCTTGTTATAGGCGGCCTGATATCTGGCAGCAGGGTACTGGGTATAATCGTCAGAATCAGGCAGAACCCAGTTCTGGTTTGTTATTCGCACATCCTTTTCATGACTAAGAGCATCATCTTTGTTTATTCCGCGAACAGGAAATCTTGCTCTGTCACCAAGTCTTATGAATATTGGTGAGCTGCTGACATGATTCATTTCGCAGTCTTCCATAAGAATGTCGTGCATTTGGGCTGTATCTACTGATTCAAGGCAAAAGCCTCTTGAACGATCAAACTTTACACGCCTTATAATTACCGTATTGCAGCCACCGGTTGCTTCTGTTCCAAATTTAACTCTCCCTGTAGGAGGGCATCTGTCATCGGCCACCAGCTTATTTACAGAATATTTTTTGGCAAAAACGCTTCCGGCATCATATCCACTGACAACGCAGTCTTCCACAAGGACGTTTTCCACAGCCTTTAAGAGCTGTCCGCCATAGGAAGCTTTCAGGCAAATGGCATCATCCGTCAAAGAGTTGAATACACTTTTTCTTACAGTTACGTCCTTGCAGGCGTCTATATCAAAGGCGTCACGGTTTGTATCCACAAGAATATGATCTACCAGGAGATTTTCCACGCAGGTAGTCAGTATTCCAAAGTGGCCGCCAATAAGTATAGTGAAGTCCTTAAAGACAACATTCTTGCATCTGACCATGGAGATGCATTTATTTCCAAACCAGCTTCCAACGTGACCTTTATTGTCTCTGTGAGCATCCTCCACAGGGTCATCTCCGTCAAGAATATATTCCAGAGGCTTTGCAGCTGCATTTTTTTCATGATAGGAGCTGCCGTCCAGAATTCCGGCACCTGTGATGTATATGTCTGTAAGGTCCGCGCCATATACAAGACTGTTGGCAAAATAGGTATGACCAGGATCCTGAAGACCTTTGTATTTGTTGCACTCAGGTTCGTCGTAGTTGCCGCCATCACCTTTTTTGGCAGGAATATCAATGGTGGCAATATCAGTCTGAAGAGCTGCTGCATTCACATCAGGTCTTGCAGCCTTTAGAATTGCACCGGCTTCAAATATAATAACTATATGGCTTTGGAGCCTTACTGTATATACAGGATAAATACCCTTTGGAATGATAACTGTTCCGTGGGCAGCAGAAGCATCGGCAATAGCCCTGTTTATGGCAGCAGTATTGGCAGATGGATCATTATCCTGTGAAACGCCGTAATCAAGGACGTTAAAAGTTTTGCTTAAATAATCATCAAAAAAACTTGTGGTAATAGAAGCGCCTGTTGCGAGTCTCATATTCTAACCTTTCTTACGATTATGTATTTAGAATTTATTTATATATCGCACTAATGATACCATATTAAGTTGTCTGACTCAATTATTTCAAGGCTTTGCCACTACATATAGTGGTTAAACCTTTTTTTATGCAATGTTTAGCCTTTTTTTATAAACGAAATACCGTAAATGTACGATAATAGTATTACCACACCAAAAAAATAATTGTAACCGAAAAAAGTTTCAAGGAGGTAGCTTATGAGCATTTATTATCAGTTAGTAGAAACATTCAGACCAAACGTAAAAAAGTTAACGAAAAAAGAAACAAAGCTACTTCTTGGAAGAATCGAAAAAGCTGGCCGCGATAAAGTCAGCAGGGTTCGAGCTTATTGATACCGACTCTCCTATATGAATTATAAAAAAGAAGGGTGCACTGGCCGTGGGCGGTGTGCTCTTTTTTTCTTATAGTTGCCACAAAACTTTCTAATTGCCATTCTTTCTTAATTCAGGTTAGTTGACATTAACGGTTTTGCGCGGTATATTTGACTTGTATTTATGAAAATAATGAGGGAGGCGCGTATGGCAACAATTAAGACTAATATTGTTTTACAGTATGGTAGTGAATCTGCTACCAAGGAAGAACTGGTTCAAAGGGCTAAGGATGCTTACTTAAATGAGACAGGTAAGAAGGCTGGAGATATTAAGAGTCTTGACTTATATGTTAAGCCTGAAGAGAACAAGGTTTATTACGTTGTAAACAATAGTGAAACAGGCGATTATAATTTATAATTGCGTTGTTTAAACGAATGAACATTTAGGGAGTCGTTCAACTATAGGAACGGCTCCCTTTGCTTTATGAAAGCATATTAAAATATTTTTTTTAAAGCGAGAGAAATACCATGGCAGAAGAATTTATCATCAGAACAGCAACAGAAGAGGATGCACAGCAGGTACTTGATATCTATGCGCCATACGTCCGTGATACGGCAATTACTTTTGAATATGAGGTTCCTTCCTTGGAGGAATTCAGAGGACGAATAAGAAATACTCTTTTGCGATATCCCTATATCGTTTGTGAAAAAGAAGGGGTGATCTACGGATATGCATATACAGGCCCCTTCAAGGAAAGAGCCGCCTATGACTGGTCGGTTGAGACAACAATTTATTTAAGCGAAAAGGCAAAGGGTCTGGGACTTGGACGACGCCTATATGAAGAGCTGGAGAAGATTTCAAAGGCTCAGGGAATCCTGAATATGAACGCTTGCATTGGATATCCGGAAGTTGAGGATGAGTATCTGACCAAAAACAGTGCTCTTTTCCATGAACATCTTGGGTATAAGCTTGTGGGAGAATTTCATAAATGTGGATATAAGTTCGGAAAATGGTACAATATGATATGGATGGAGAAAATGATCGGAGAGCATTTACCAGATCAAAAATCAATTATACCTTTTCCGCAGTTATGACTATCAGGGAATTGCGTTGGATTGTATGAAAAAATGGGAGAAAAGACATGATAATAGCAAGATATTTTGATTACTTTATGCTTTTTAGTTTTATTGGTTGGGTATATGAATGTACATTTTGTACCATAACAAATAAAAAATGGTCCAACAGGGGGTTTTTATATGGACCAATTTGTCCGATATATGGTAGTGGAGCAACACTTGCAATGCTGATTTTTAGTTATGTACCATCTCTTTCTTATGAGTCTCCATGGTGGAAAATATTTTTGATCTGCATGATTGGCTCAGCAATACTTGAGTACACTACAAGCTATGTTTTAGAGAAAAAATTCCATGCTCTCTGGTGGGACTATAGTAACCTTCCTTTTAATTTAAACGGAAGAATCAGTCTCCCGACAGCTATGGCCTTTGGCGTTGCAGGAATTATTGTTGTAAAATACATACTTCCAGTTATTGAACAGATACCTATTCAAAATTATCCGCTGGCTACAGAAGCTATTGCAATGCTTCTTATGGCAATGGGCGGAGCTGATTTGGCACTGACAGTTGCATCTCTTACAGAGCTGATTGCCAGAATGGATTCAATGGAAGAAGCTTTCAATCAAAAGATTGAAGCCGGCGTAGAGATTGCACAGGGCGGACCGGTTGCCATTGGAAGTCATATCAAAAACGCAGCACTTAACAGTGAGCCTGTGGAAATGGCAAGAGAGCTCAAAAATGGAATCTCAATGTCTATCAGGCAGACTACAGAAGGCTTCTCTAATTCTGTAAAAGAACGTACAGATGCTTTCACAGTTAGTGTAAAAGACTATGCTTCCAGAATGAACAGACATGAAAAGTATCATTTGAATAGTATCAGAAGGTTCAAGCGTAACGACAAATCTTCAGTTTCCTTAAAGCTCAAGCAGGCTGTTGCACAGCTGCAGGGCAAAAGAGACACTTCTAAAAGTGAGACTGAAGCTGACAACTAATCAGGGTGATCAGATGAAAAAAAGATTATTATGTTTGATTCCATTATTATTACTTTTGTTTGTGGTAGCCTGGAAAACAGTAGACAATGAATACGGAGTGTTTATAGGTGCTTCTGATAGTGAAATCAGTCGCATTGTTAAATACCAGACTGTTGTGATTGAACCTACAGCTTTTTCAAAAGAAAATGTTGAGTACCTACAGGCTGCAGGGTGCACTGTTTATGGATATTTGAACATAGGGTCTTTGGAAGAGTACAGAGATTATTATTCCGAATTTAAAGATATTACTTTGGGAGATTATGAAGGCTGGGATGAGGAGAAATGGATTGATGTCTCCAATGAAGAGTGGCAGGACTATATTGTAAATACAGTGGCTGCAGATTACGCTGATTTGGGACTGGACGGATTTTTTGTAGATAACGCTGATGTTTATTATGAGTATCCTGAGTCTAAAATATATCTTGGCCTGGTTTCAATCCTGCAGGGACTTCGTAAGTACGGTCTTAATGTCATCATAAATGGCGGCGACGTATTTGTCAGTGAATGCATTGATGATAATATTGCCACAGGGCTTTTTTACGGTGTGAATCAGGAATCAGTTTTCACATCAGTGAATTTCGATGACGGGACATTTGGAGTGCAGGATGAAGAAACTACTGAATACTACAAAGAATACTTACACAAGGCAAGCAGAGCAGGCCTTGAGGTATATGTTATAGAATATGATGCCAGCGGCGTCAACTGGGTTAAGGCCAAGAGCTATTTTGACAAAAAAGGCTACTACTGGTACAACTCTCCTGATTTAAATCTGGATTAAATAAAAAATGTAGCTCGTGATACTGCAACTCCTAAAAGGAAATGCAATATCACGAGTTTTTTTAATGTGTCATTTTGTTTATGTAGTTTGATTTATATTTGGAGTAAATGATTTTCTGGCTGCTGTAAAGTCCGAAATAACCGCTTACAACATAGCTGAAAGCGATGGCCAAAAGGAAGAAGCTTGCACCTTCAAAGCCAAAGAGCTCAAGACAGATAAGGAAAGCGGTGATTGGGCTGTTGGTTACTCCGCAGAACATGGCACCCATACCTATTGCTGCACACAGAGATGGTGAAATGCCGGCAATCTGACCAAACAGACATCCCAAGGTTGCACCAACGTAAAAGGTTGGAACAATTTCGCCTCCTTTATAGCCTGCTGCAAGACAAAGTGCTGTTACAAGTATTTTTACCAGGAAATAATACCAGCTTGCTTCTCCGGATACAGCCCTGGTGATAACAGAGGTTCCGGCACCGTTAAAATCCTGATTGCCAATTAGAAGTGTGAAAATAAGCATTGCTGTGCCGCCGATAAAGGCTCTCAAATATTTGTTATTAATATATTCTTTGGCATATTCGCATGTCTTATGCACGCATACACAGAACAGGATACTTACCAGACCGCAGAGTATAGCGAGAATGCTTATTTTAACTGCTGAAATAAAATTGAAATTCACATAGGATGTTATTTCATAAAAAGGTGCAGGAGCTCCAAGAAGATTAGCTATATATCTGGCTGTCAGAGCTGCTATTACGCATGGAAGCAATGCCGCATAGTGCATGATACCAACGGAAACAACTTCCATTGAAAAGATTGAAGCAGCAAAAGGAGTTCCAAACAAAGCTGAAAACACAGCGCTCATTCCAACCATGGTCATTGTTTTCTTCTCTGTATCGTTAAACTTAAATAATCTACCAACAGTGTATCCAAGGCTTCCTCCAACCTGAAGAGCAGCACCTTCTCTACCAACACTTGCTCCACATAAATGGGAGAAAATCGTTGATATGAAGATAAGCACTGACATTCTGAAAGGAATGCTTTTATCTGAATGAATTGAAGCAATAACAAGATTGGTTCCACCGTCATTTTCATAGCCAAGAGACTTGTACAAAAAGGCTATGACAATTGCTCCAAATGGAAGTAAGAACAACACCTGATAATGCTCACCTCTAAACTGAGTCACATAGTCGATGCCGTGATGAAATGCAGCTCCGACAACACCCAGAAGTAGTCCTACTACAAATGAGAAAATAACCCATTTTAGTGTTGTGAGAGCTCGCTGTGAATTGTGTTGTAATTTGTGAATAACGTATTCTTTATTAATCATTTTTTATCCCATACTTTTCTATAAAAATTGCATAAAGAGCCTGCCGGCTGTTTTCCTATAGTGGGTTTTAGGAAAACATCGTTTATTATATCGTACTAAATTAAATTATGTAATTCAAATTTTCCACTTAATTTATAACTGGAAAGTTTGAACTATGAAACTCAAATATTTAATAAAAGCTTTATTTTATATTCGTTGAGCGAATTATCGCATTTTGATAAAATATACTTGCGTATTAGCGTAAAAAATAGAAGGCATGAAACACTATTTTCAGGGGTTTGGGTGAAGGAATGAGTGAAAATAAGCGTGTTTTACTGATAGGTGACAAAAAGAGCTTCATGGTTACAGCCATTGCCAACGGATTAAAGTCTGAGGGCTTTGATGTAATGCAGGTAATTGCAGATGTTGACGAGATCAGCCACGTGGAAAACGCGCCTATGATCTGGGCTATGTATCTGGATAATAATGTAAGCGAGATGTCTGAGCAGCTGACCTTTATCAAGGACTCAATTGTTGAGAAAAAGCTGTATTTTTACTTTATTGGTAATCCGGATGAGCTTGAGGCTGCAAGGGAAGTGATTCCTTTTGAGATGGTAAAAGAGACCTTTACAAGACCTCTTAATGTATCACTCCTGGCCGCTTCTCTGGATAAGGCTGTAGCTGATGAAAGCAAGGCTGCAGAACGCAAAAAGATTCTTATCATTGACGATAATCCTACTACGCTTCATGCTCTTCAGGCTCAGCTTGAGCAGCATTACCGTGTTTTTATTGCTTCCTCAGGAATGAATGGAATATCCTTCCTGGTAAAACAGAGCGTTGACCTGATTCTGTTGGATTATGAGATGCCTGTTGTTGATGGACCTAAAGTATTGGAAATGCTTCATCAGGATCCTAAAATTTCAGCAATCCCAGTAATGTTTCTTACAGGAAAAAGCGACAAAGACAGTGTGCTTAAAGCTGTAGCTTTAAAACCTGTTAAATACCTTTTGAAGACACTTCCTCCTAGTGAACTTAGTTCTCAGATAGATGAATTTTTTGCCGGATAATAAAAAGGATCAGGTTGAGTATGGCTAATAAAAAAATATCTACAGACAAGACAAAGAGTAAAACTAAAAATACAATAAAGCAAAAAGTTAAGGCGATGTCAGAAGAAGAGCGCATTGTATTTATGAATAGGCTTATAGATGAACTGGAAAATATTTATGAATCTGACAGAAGCAGGGTAACTAAGTCTAAAAAACTTATAGAATTTGCCCATGAATGCAAAAACAATGAATATGAGGGAATAGGCTTCTATAGCCTGGCTATTTATTATAATGCTTCTCAAAGTAAATATATCGAATTCAAACCAACCATACAAAAAGCAATAGAACTATTAAAAGATACCAGGCAATATAGATTACTTACATCCTGCTATACGCTTTTGGGTGTAGATGCAATTAATTACGGACAGTACAACTTAAACATGGATTATTTTTTGATTGCTAGACACTACGCTGAACTATCTGGTGAAGAAAGCGTAATAGCAATGGTGGAGTATTATCTTGCCGGATTTTATGTTGTTTTGCAGGATATGTATTCTGCCATGAAGTATGCCCAAAGCTCGCTAAAACATATGAAAAAGGCAGGAAGCAGCGGAAATTATTTTGGCAGCAATGGAAAAGACATGGCCTATTGCATGCTTGGTATTTGCTATGTGTATAATGGGAGATTTGATAAAGCTATTGCATGTTATAAAAATAGTCTTAAGGAAGAAAAAAGCTATACTCCTCGATATGATTGTTCCAATACTGCACTTATTAATGCATTCCACGTAATGGCGCTTCATGTATCTTTTGATTATAAAAAAAGAGATCAGGCCTGTGAAGATTTTTTGGAATTATTGAAAAAGCATAAACCATCACCTTCGATGTTTATGCATTTAGTGAACGTGAATCTGTTTCTTATTAATACTGGAAATATTAAATACGCCAAAGCTTTTTTGCCGTTTTTATCCGAAGCAAATAAAGTACTAAATAACCCAAACTTTGGGCTTAATATTGCATTCCAAAAATCTTTGATTGCTCAGAAAGAAAATGATGAAAAAGCAATGCTTTCTGCTCTAAGGGAACATTTTGATTATTCCGTAAAAAATAGCGCTCTTGTCTTGGAAAACGTTAGAACTGCGACAGCTCTTAGAGTTGAAATGGATGATATTCAAAAAGAGCGCAATGAATTAAAAATTCAAAAAGCTTCAAACGAAGCCAAGGGATACTTTTTGTCTAACGTATCTCATGAAATAAGGACTCCTTTAAATGCAATTCTTGGTATGGATGAGATCATCATGCGCCAGACCAAAGAAGAGGAGACCTACAAGTATGCCAGTGATATCAGGAATGCGGGCAATACACTTCTTAGCATTGTAAATGATATTCTTGATTCTTCCAAGCTTGATGCAGGGAAAATGGATATCATTCCTGTGGAATATGACCTTAGCTCTGTTATCAATGACCTTGTGAATATGGTCGGCCAGCGAATACAGGATAAGGGAATTGAATTTAAGGTTGAGGTAGATCCTGATATCCCATACCTTCTTTTTGGCGACGAGATTCGCATAAAACAGTGCGTTTTAAATATACTTACAAATGCTGTCAAATACACGGAAAAGGGCTCTATAACCCTGTCAGTATCTGCGTATTCTGTAGATTGTGACAGACTGTGCTCTTTTGACAGGACTCATTATAAAAATACAGATGGAACAAGCTCTGATATGGGTAGTGATGCAGGCTCCAAAAAGGGCTTAAAGCCAATCGCAATCAGATACAGGGTTGTGGATACCGGAATTGGCATCATGGAAGATGACCTGGAAAAGCTCACAAGACCTTTTGAGCGAATTGAAGAGAAACGAAATAGGACCATAGAGGGTACTGGCCTTGGAATGAGTATTGTTCAGCGCCTTTTGCAGCTTATGGGTACAAAGCTTGAGGTGAAAAGCGTATATGGCGAGGGCTCAGATTTTTCATTTGAAATTCTTCAGGGAACCAGATCAAAGGAACCTTTGGGAGATTATGCAAGGAGATACAAAGAATTATCACAAAAAAGAGAAAAATATATATCTTCTTTTACTGCGCCAAATGCCAAGGTGCTCATTGTAGATGATACACCAGCAAATCTTACAGTAGCAAAAGGACTTTTAAAACCAATAGGGCTCATGGTAGATACTGCTACCAGTGGCATGGAAACACTTGAAAAGGTAAAAACAAACAGATATGACATACTTTTCATAGATCATAGAATGCCTCAGATGGATGGTGTTGAGACATTAAAAGCTCTAAAAAAGCAAAAGGAAAATATGTCGAAAGGTGCTGTAAATATTGTTCTTACAGCAAATGTCATTTCTGGAGCCAGAGATATGTTCATGGGCTATGGCTTTGATGATTATCTTTCAAAGCCAATAGATACTGTCAAACTTGAAAGGATGTTACTTGATTATCTTCCGAAGGAGCTAATAGAGCAGGCGTCTGATGCAGATATCACTGTAGATTCTGAAATGACTACCCAAAATGATGAAGCGCCATCAAAAGATAGTTTCGAGGAATCTGATCCTGTATTTGAAAGGCTTAAGGAAATACCAGAGATTGATTTAAAGGAAGCTTTAAAGAGCTGTGGAGGAAACAAAGACATTCTTATTGATACCATGAGAGATTTTGTGATGTCTGTTAAGACCTCTCTGGACAAGATTGAAGAATATTGTAAAAAAGGTGACATCAAAAACTATACAATAATTGTACATGGCCTAAAGTCTGCTGCAAGATTCATTGGCGCTACTGACCTTTCTGATTCTGCAGCATATCTTGAAAGCTGCGGAGATGATAATAATATTCTTCAAATCAATTCTATGACGCCGTATCTTCTGGCTGATTACAAAAAGCTTGGTGATAGTTTAGAGCATTTTTTTAGTGATACAGGCATTGAGGTTGGAATGAAAACTGATAAAAATGATGCTGATGATTCCAAGCCGGAAATAGATAAGGATACGCTTCTTGGAGTATATGCAGGGATAAAGGAATTTGTAGATGCCTATGATTTTAAATGTGCAGAAGACGTTTTAGGAATGCTCCTTGATTACAGACTATCAGATGAAGATAAGCATAAGGTAGATAAGCTTTATGAACTAATAAGAAATGTTGACCATGATGGAATTATGGAACTTTTATAAGGACTTTTTATGAATAATAGACATTTGCCGGGAGATAAAGTAAACATATTTAGGGACTATCCGTATCAGGCATTGATTCTGATGCTTATATTAGGCGCTCTTATTACGGTAATTATTATTTTTTATAAAAATCAGAAAAAATATACGTATATAATGAGCCATGATAATCTCACTGGTATTCCTAATAAAATGTGGGCGTATAACGAGATGGTTGGATTTATAACCTCCAATCATCCATTTGGTATGCTCTTGCTGAGTCTTAACAAGTTCAAAAATATAAATGATAAGCTTGGTCGTGATGGTGGAGATATTATATTAAAACTTCTGGTAGATCGTTTATCTTCATATGTGTCTAAAGAAAAAAAGCTATCTCTTGCAAGGTATGGTGGAGATGAATTTATTGTCATAATCGATTCAGATAACAAAGATTTTTTTGATGAGGTTTGCAGGAATCTATGTAAGGAACTGGATAAGCCTTTTATCTATGATGATGGATCTATTAATCTTTCTTATAGCATATGCGTAGTTGCTTTTCCTGAGTATGCTCAAAATGAGATGGCACTTCAAAAACTTGCTGATGCAGGTATAAAAAAGCAGGTTGCAACTGGACAGAGTGGCTATATTATTTGTGATGATGCAATTGTAAAAGCAGAAGAGAGAGAGAAGCAGATAATACATAAACTGAATGAAGCAATTATTAATGACGGATTTAAGCTTTTATATCAGGCAAAGTACAACGTTGAAGACAGGACGCTTTATGGCTTTGAAGCACTCCTTAGGATGGAAGATGGTTATGCTAATCCGGGAGAATTTATACGGGTTGCAGAAGAAAACAGACTTATGATTCCTATCGGAAGAAAGCTTACTGAGATAGCAGTGCGTCAGATGGCAAACTGGAAAGCTATGTATGCAAAGCTTCCTGTTTTATCAATTAATTTTTCTACCTACCAGTTGTTTGATGAAGATTATCCTGAGTTTTTATTAGAACAGCTCCGTATCTATGATGTGCCTGTAGATAAAATAATAATAGAGGTTACTGAAAGCGCATCACTTTCTGATAGCCAGGATACAAGGGAATATTTAAGACGATTTACTGACAATGGAATAAAGCTATCAATAGATGATTTTGGTACTGGTTATTCATCTATCAGTTATCTCAACAATATGAAGTTTTCTGAGCTTAAGATAGATAAATCTCTTTTGGATCAATACATTGTAACAAGAGATGCTACTATGATATCTACTATTATTGCGATGGCTCATAATCTTGGATGCCATGTTGTTGCAGAGGGCGTAGAGGTTGAAGATCAGGCAGTTATGTTAAAAGAAGCTAAGGGAGATATTATACAGGGGTATTTGCTTGGTAAACCGGAAGAGGCAAAGCTTGCAGGAGAGAGAATTAAGCAGGCACAGTGATATTGTGAGGGGTTCTTATTGAAGACAATTCAGAAAAAGCTTACCTTAGTAATATTTGTAATAGTAATTACTGCAGGAGGCTTATATTTATCAATTGCATATTACAACTTCAGGACGCAGTTAAATGATTATAATGCTCAGATTCTGACTTTGGCAGCAGACAATGCCCGTACTGAGTTTAATTCCAACTTCAGGGCAATGGAGGATGCGGTTTATTCAATCTATGACTATGCTTATGACAGAATTGATACGTATCCTGACTTTTTGACAGATTCCAATATCAGAAGGTCGCTTACCAATAACGTATCTCTTTTGGCAAAAAGTGTTGCAGAAAACACTGAAGGAGCAATGTCTGTATATTTGAAATACAATCCGGATATATTTGGCCCAACAGCAGGCTTCTGGTATGTTCATGATTCAGATGATGACAGATGGGAGTTTAAACTGCTTACAGATATGAGTCTTTATGAGAAAGAAGATGTTGAGCATGTTGGCTGGTATTATGTACCAATAGAGTCTGGGAAAGCAATCTGGATGGATCCATATTACAATCAGAATATTGGCGTAAAAATGATATCCTTCGTAATACCATTTTATTATAACGGGCAGGAGGTTGGAGTAATTGGCATGGATCTGAATGTGGACATCCTGAAATCCATGGCAGCAGAGCTTGACAGCTACGAAGGCAGAAGTGTTTTTGTAGCCGATAAGGATGGGGATATCATATACAGTCAGAACTATGAAAACGGTGAGGTTTTTGAAAATCTTCCTGAGGATTTCAAAGCTATTTTTGACAATATGAAAAATTCTGAGACGGAGATAGTAACATATACCTGGAATGATATAGAGCGAAAGGTTGTAGTATCAAAGCTTAGAAATGGAATGATATTGGGAACCTACATAAGGACAGATGTTATTAATAGGCCTCAGGTAGCGCTTCTTAGACAATATATTATTCTTTTTGTTATTACTGTTATTTTTGCTCTTGTTTTAGGTACTATTTTTGTAAGGTCTTTAGTAAAGCCTCTTAAAGAGCTGACTAATGCAGCCAATGAACTGGCTCAGGGCGATCTGGATGTGAAAATAAATGTTCAGAGTAATGATGAAATAGGAATTCTTGCCGAAAGCTTTAGAAAGACAGCTGCTTCACTTAAAAAGAATATTGAGTATATCAACAAGCAGGCCAATACAGATGCGCTTACAGGCCTTAATAACAAGAGCTCTTACAATGAGACTGAGGCTGCCATAAATAAAGAAATTATTCTTGGAGATGTAGCCTTTACGATAACTATTCTTGATATAAACGGATTAAAGCCTATAAATGATACATACGGCCATGAGGCGGGAGACCAGCTGATATCAGTAGTTGCCGGTGCTATAAAAGGAGTTTATGGCGACAGAATGAGCTTTAGAATTGGCGGTGATGAATTTGCCTGCATTATCCGTAACAGCTCTTTGGAAGATGCCAATGAGCGGGCATCAAAAATGGGAAAGGCTTTGCAGGCTCATAATGAAAGGCATAGCAACGATATGCTTGGTAATGTAAGCGTGGCAATAGGTACAGCTGAATTTGATAAGCTATCTGACCATAACCTTGCTGACGTATTTCGAAGAGCTGATGCCAATATGTATGAGTGCAAAAAAAATCAAAAAATAAATCAAGGCAGATAGGAAACTTTGTTCTCCTAAAGCATAGAAGATTTCAAGAAAAAATTTTTGTGAATAACGCATCTTTTTAGGAAATAAGGGATGTTAATTTGCGGAAAATATTATATAATCTTCTAGGTGAAAAAAGTATATTTAATGTATCATATTAAATATTGTTTGTTAGGAGGATAAAAAATGGACGTTAATAACAATTTCAACCAAAATGAAAATACTAATGATTCAGTAAATAATACAGCTGAAAACATAGTAAACAACGGAGCACAGAACAATTTTAACAACGCTGGTAACATGAATTACAACAACATGAACAACAACATGAATTACCAGTATCAGCCTTCATCTGCTTCCATGAGTCCTAAGACAGCTGGAATAGTTGCTTATATCACATGGATTGGATTTATTATTGCAGTTCTTGCAGGTGACAAGAATGATCCTTATGTAAAGTTCCATCTTAATCAGGCACTTGTGCTTAACCTTTTTGCATTTCTTTCATGGATTCCACTTATTGGATCAATCTGGGCAATTTTTATATTTGTACTTTGGATTATCGCTCTTGTTGGTGCTTGCTCTGGCGAAACAAAGCAGGTTCCATTACTTGGAGATATTCATATTTTAAAATGAGTTGAGGTTTTTTTCTATGTCAAATGTACCAACACCACACATCGAAGCTAAAGTAGGAGATATTGCAGAGACAATTCTTTTGCCGGGTGATCCACTTAGAGCTAAGTATATAGCAGATAATTTCCTTACAGATGTTACTCAGTTTAACGCTACAAGGAATATGCTTGGATTCACAGGCTTCTATGAAGGAAAGCGTGTATCTGTAATGGGTACAGGAATGGGATGTGCATCAATCGGTATCTATTCTTATGAGCTTATCAAGTTCTATGGATGTAAGAATCTTATAAGAATAGGAACAGCTGGAGCTCTTAATCCTAATGTTAAGATTAGAGATGTAGTTTTTGCTCAGGGCGCATGCACCAATTCAAATTATGTTAGAAATTTTGGTATTCCTGGAGATTTTGCTCCAATCTGTAGCTTTTCGCTTTTACGTAAAGCTGTAGATAAGGCAGAAGAAATGGGAGTAGCTTATCATGTTGGTAATGTTCTTTCATCTGATAATTTCTATGTACAGCAGACAATTACTTTGGGTAAATCATTCCCTGAGATGGGCGTTCTTGCAGTAGAGATGGAAGCTGCAGCACTGTATACTAATGCAGCCGCTTTAGGAGCCAATGCTTTAGCAGTCCTTACTATTTCTGATTCAGCAGTTACTGGTGAGGAGACAACAGCTAAGGAAAGAGAGACTACTTTCACAAACATGATGAAAATTGCTCTTTCACTTGCATAATAAGATGTTTTATGAAACGGGTAGAGTTTTCTCTACTCGTTTTTTCTTAGCTTTAAAGGAAAATTGATTCTCAAAATGGTATAAAAAAGAAGAGTGTCTTATTCAGACAACTCTTCCCATTCATTGTATAATTCTTCAAGCTTACTTGTTATTTCAGCCTGTTCATCTGACAGTGCTCTGAGCTTTGCAAGGTCTGTGCCGATCTCAGGTTTTGCCATTTCTTCGTTTATTTCATCATTTCGCTCTTCAAGCTTTGCTATAGTTTCTTCGCATTTCTTCAAGGCTGCTTCCTTTTTGCGCTTTAATGCCTGCTCCTGCTTTTGTGCTTTCCAGTCAGACTGACCTGTAGAAGCTTTAGAATTAGCTGCTTCTGTGGCTTTTGTAGTAGAGCCGGTGTCATAGTGAGAACTTCTATCATCAAAGCCTGTTTTTGAAGCGGTGTTATTATCTGGAAATAGTCTCGCCATTTGTTCCGGTGCGTGTTCAAGGTAATAATCATAATTACCAATATATGGAACAATGGTTCCATGAGTAAGATCAAGAATTTTGGTAGCTGTTTTATTTATAAAGTATCTGTCATGGCTTACGTAAAGGACAGTTCCTTCATAGCCGCACAGAGCGCTTTCCAGAATTTCCTTGCTGGTTATATCCAGATGGTTTGTAGGCTCATCCAGTATCAGGAAATTTGCCTCTGAAAGCATCAGCTTGGCGAGGGATACACGGCCTTTTTCACCACCACTTAAATCCTTGATTCTTTTAAATACGTCATCACCTGTAAACAAAAACGCTGCCAGAGTGTTTCTTATCTGTGTGTTGTTAAGTGTAGGATAGTCATCTGATATTTCTTCAAACAATGTTTTATCATCATGAAGAACGTGGTGCTCTTGATCGTAGTATCCGATATGCACCTTGGTGCCCAGAGTGATTTTACCGCTATCAAGGGATTCGACACCGTTTATCATTTTAAGCATTGTAGTTTTACCTGTGCCGTTATCACCAATAATAGCAATACGTTCACCGCGCTTTATTTCAAAGCTTATGTCGCTAAACAGATGCTCGTTTCCAAAGGATTTACTGATACCTTCAACCTGCATTACATCTTTTCCGCTTTCACAGGAAGGAGTAAGGGTAATGCGCATATCATCACGGACTTCAGTAGGCTTATCCAGAACTTCAATCTTATCCAGCATTTTTTCACGGCTTTCAGCTCGCTTAATGGATTTTTCTCTATTAAAGGATCTTAATTTTTCTATAACAGCTTCCTGGTGCTTTATTTCCTGCTGCTGATTTATATAAGCGTGCCACTGAATGGCTCTAAGCTGTTCCTTCTTAGCTGCATAATCGGTATAATTACCGGAGAAGCTGGAAGCTTTTGTGCCATCTATTTCAATGACTTTTCCGGCAATTTTATCCAGAAAATATCTATCGTGAGATACGATAAGTACTGCACCTTTATAATTCAGAAGATAGGTTTCAAGCCATTTAATGGAGTTCATATCCAGATGGTTTGTAGGTTCATCAAGGATTATAAGGTCAAGCTTTTGCAGAAGAAGTTTTCCCAGAGCAACACGCGTTTTCTGACCTCCGGAAAGAGTGGAGATTTTTTTCTCCAGATCTTCATCAGCAAATCCAAGACCTTTTGCAACGCCAAGGACTTCGCTCTGCCATGCATATCCGTCAATAAGCTGAAAATTATGAGTCATGTCAGTATACTTGTCCATAAGCTTGTTTAGTTCATCTCCGGAGAGGGTTTTCATGAGCTGCTCAGCTTCTCTGATACTGTTTTCCAGATCTATGACACTTCTTTTGACTTCTTTTAACTCTTCGTAGATAGAATTTGAGCCGGATATATTCTGATTCTGGGCAAGATAACCATAGGTCTTACCTTTGGCAAAAGTAACCTCACCATCGTCAGCAGAAAGCTCACCAATTATTATTCTTAATAAGGTTGTTTTGCCGGCACCGTTAATACCGACAATAGCAGCCTTTTCGTTGTCTTCTATATGAAAAGACACGTTTTTTAGTACGTCTACGCCATCAAAGCTTTTACATATGTTATGAGTTGATAAAATCATGTATTTTTTCCTAACTGTAAATAGTCTTTCTTATACAATAACAATCCACATAATAACATTTATGTATCTTTTGTTCAAATATGATGGAAGGCTAAGTTGAAATATGGTATTATTGCTTTGTGACGTTAGGGGAAATAACGCACTAAAATCATGTATATTCCGTCAAAAAGGAGAAGGGAAAAAGTATGTTGGAAAAATGGTTTAAACTCGAAGAACATGGAACAACTGTCAAAAGAGAGATTGTTGCAGGACTTACAACTTTCCTGTCAATGGCTTACATTCTCGCAGTTAACCCAAGTATTCTTGGAACAGTAATGGATGCAAACGGTGTATTCGTTGCTACAGCATTGGCATCAGCCCTTGCTACATTCCTTATGGCATTTTGGGCTAATTATCCTATCGCTTTATCAGCAGGTCTGGGCCTCAATGCTTATTTTGCATATACTGTATGTCTTGGAGAGTTGGCATCAGAGACAGATCCTTTTAAAATCTGTCTGACTGCAGTATTTGTTGAAGGTATTATTTTTATTTTCTTATCTTTATTCAAATTCCGTGAAAGACTTATTAATGATATTCCTCAGAACCTCAAATATGGTATTTCTGCAGGTATTGGACTTTTCATAGCGCTTATCGGTCTTGTTGGAGCAGGCATAGTAGTTCCTTCTGAATCAACTACTATCACAATAGGTAGCTGGTCCAGCCCTGAATTTGTTTTATGTCTGGTGGGCCTTTTACTTATCATCGTTTTAGTATATTACGATGTAAAGGGTGCAGTACTTATTGGAATTCTTGCAACATGGGTACTTGCTATCATAGCTCAGTCTATTGGCTGGTATGACGGCGTTAGTGTGCTTCCTGATTTTTCAAATGGTCTGCAGCTTGGAGCAATTAAGAACACTGCCTTTAAGTTCAATTTTGGATGGGCAGCAACACATATTGTACAGTTCATTGCAATTGTTTTCAGCTTCTTATATGTAGATCTTTTTGACACAGTAGGAACAGTAGTAGGTGTAGCTGATAAGGCAGGCCTTCTTGATAAAGATGGTAAGCTTCCAAGAGTAGAAAAGGTATTTATGTCTGACGCTGTTGGTACAGTAGCAGGTTCATGCCTTGGTACATCAACAATCACATCCTTTGTTGAGTCGGGTGCAGGTGTTGCAGCAGGTGGTAGAACAGGTCTTACAGCACTGACAACAGGTGTAATGTTCCTGGTATCACTGGTGCTTAGCCCGGTATTCCTTGCAATTCCTACATTTGCCACAGCCCCAGCTCTTATATATGTTGGTATGCTTATGGTTCAGAGTGCAGCCAAGATCAAATTTGATGGCGACCTTGCAGATGTATTTGGTGCTTACCTTGCAATGCTTCTTATGCCAATGACTTATTCAATTTCTAATGGTATTATGGTAGCTATTATTGGATGGGTTCTGGTAAAGGTATTCACAAAGAGAGCAAAAGAAGTATCTGTTGTAATGTGGATTATTTTCGCCTTATTTGTACTCAGAATAATTGCTCTTATCGCTAACTTTATTTAATTACAGGAGTTGCAGGAGGCGAAGCAATTCGTGTCAGCATTAATTTTTTAATAAAAATTTAAGACCATAACTGATTCGAAAAAGTAGAATCAGTTATGGCCTTTTTTGTCTATAACCCTTGAAATGCCTATATTGACATATTTTTAACGTGCAAGTATAATGGTTATATTGTCGAAAGATTAACAATCATTTTTTCATATATTTTTATTCGTGTAGGAGGAAAGTAGGATGGCAGATAAGGAAATATCGCAGGCGGTCATCAGCCGACTTCCACGTTATCTTAGATTTCTTGGTGAGCTCAAGGATCAGGGTATAGAGAGAGTTTCATCACAGGAATTAAGTGATATAATGAAAGTAACTGCTTCACAGATTAGACAGGATTTTAATAATTTTGGTGGTTTTGGGCAGCAGGGTTACGGCTACAATGTGGAGTTTTTATATAATGAGATTGGTAAGATTCTGGGTATAGACCAGCAGCACAAGCTTATTGTTGTAGGTGCAGGTCATTTGGGACAGGCTCTTGTTAACTATACCAATTTTACCAGAAGAGGCTTTGTGTTTATCGGTGCCTTTGACAAGAACGAGGCTATTTGCGGTACCAAGATTCGCGACATCGAAGTCAGGCCTATGAATGAGTTAAAGGAATTTGTCAAAAAACACGATATAGATATTGCAGTACTTACAATACCTAAGGATCAGGCTGTTACAGTTGCAGGTGAACTTATTGAGTGTGGAATCAAGGCTTTTTGGAATTTTGCACACGTAGATCTGGATGTGCCAAAGGGTGTTCAGGTTGAAAATGTACATTTGTCAGATAGCCTTATGAAGCTTTCATATAGCATGACCAGACTCGATGACTGAGTTTATGGAGATGTGAATGTCCAAAGCAGACAATGACTTTAGCGTAGCTCTTGAAGGCAAGAATATTCCGATTCTTACTCTGGATGAAAAATGGCATTTGCTGTTTACAGAGATGGAAAAAACGGATGAGATAGAGGATTTGGAGAGACAGCTAAATATTCTTGTTAAACAGGAAGCTGCTATTCATGATGAATGCAAGAAAATAAAGGTTTTAAAAAAGAAACTCCTTGGTGATATTGTGCCTTTGAGAGATAAGGTCATGCGCACAGGAGATAAGAAGACAGAGAATCAGCTTCAGGAGACCAAAAGGCTTATTGATGATTGTAATAAAAAGCTTGAGGATCATGAGGATGAACTGCTGGATCTTCCAAGGCGGATGTATCAGGTTAATTATGAACTTATGCTTGCTACCATGGATCTTTGCTACGAGCAGATGCATGATAACACACGGGAAATCAATAAGATTGATAAATGGATTCGCAAGGTCAGAATAGAGCTGAAAAAGAATATTATTAAGCTCCAGGAAATGGAAATGGAGAATTTTAATATATATTCTTACATGCACAAGATATTCGGTCCGGAAGTCATTGAGCTTTTTGATATGTCTTATGATCCACAGAGAAGGCACCCTATCAGGACACCTGATGGTGAGGCTGGAAGGAATTATATAGAGTAGGCAGTGCTGTTTGCCTACATACAGTATTAAATAGATATTTTAATTTGCCGCACCATTTGGTGCGGCGTTTTACTTAGGTGGAGGGAAAATGAAATACGCTGTTAATGCTGATGAAATGAAACGTTACGACAGAAATACCAGTTCAGAGTTTGGGCTATCAGGTGAAGTCCTTATGGAAAGAGCAGCCCTTGCCTGTGTGAGTCATATAGATAGCTGGTGCAGGTCAGAGAATATCAAAAAGCCAAGAGTTTTTATTCTCGCTGGCTGTGGCAATAATGGCGGAGACGGTATTGCCATCGGAAGGCTCCTAAAGCAAAAAGGCTATGTGGTTTATGCGTCAGTTGTAGGTGATTTTACAAAATGTACTGATGCTCTTTTAAACCAGCTAAAAATTGCTGAAAAATATGGGATAAACCTGGCACCTTTTTCTCAAATAAAGGATGCAGGATTTGAACACGAGATAGATGTTATAGTGGATGCACTTTTTGGAATAGGCTGCAACAGACCGCTTTCTGCAGCGTTTGCAGATGCTGTGGATTACGTTAATGATTACAGGCAAAATAGAGGAAAAGATTTGCTTGTCTGCAGCGTTGATATGCCATCCGGAATAAATGCTGATGACGGCAGCATTTGCCAGAAGGCTGTAAAGGCTGATATTACTGTAACCTTTAATCATATGAAAATAGGACATTTACTTTTTCCGGGTGCAGAGTATGCAGGAGAAGTATTTGTTGAGGATGTAGGCATTACAGAAGATAGTTTTCTTGGGAAAAAGCCAGAGGCATTTTTCTATGATGAAGATGTCCTGGAGCTTTTGCCCCCAAGGAAAGGTGCTGGAAACAAAGGAAGCTTTGGCAAAATATTGGTAATTGCAGGTAGTGACAAGGTGAGCGGTGCCTGTCTTTTGTCTATGGAGGCAGCCTTCAGGAGCGGCGCTGGCATGGTAAGAGCTTTTACTGATGCTGCAAATAAGGATTATATAGTGGCAAAGCTCCCGGAAGCGCTTATAGATGTATATGAGCGGGAAGATGATGAGGCGCATTTTGCCATTATAAAGCAAAAGCTGCAGGAGGCTGCTAAGTGGGCAACTACAGTAGTTATTGGTCCTGGAATAGGACTTGATGATACTGCGCTTTTTATTCTCAGAACTGTTCTTGAAGTTTGCGATAAAAATCTTATAATTGATGCGGATGCATTGACACTTATTTCTGAAAATGAAAGTCTTCAGAAGCTGGTGAGAGAATATAGCACAAATAATAAGTGGATTATTATGACTCCTCATGTTGGAGAGTTTTCAAGGCTTTATGGCAAGAGTATAAAAGAGTGCAAGTCAGAGCTTATGACTGCTACCAAAAAGCTCTCAGATAGCTTTGGTTGTACTGTAATATGCAAGGATGCCAGAAGCATTGTTGCCAGCTCCATGGAAAAACGTCTTTACATAAATGTTAGTGGAAATGATGGAATGGCTACTGCAGGAAGCGGAGATGTGCTGACTGGAGTTCTGGGCGCTGTCAGTGCTTATGACCTTGGAGCTTTTGAGACAGCATCCATTGGCGCGTATATTCACGGTCTTGCGGGAGACCTTGCAAAGAATGAAAGAGGGCGTTATTCTATGATAGCGGGTGACATAATTCCTGCTTTGGAAAAAATATTCCACAAATAATCTATGGAAAGTCTCTTTGGAGGAAATACTATGTTAGAAGAGTGTTCAAGGGTATATGCAGAAATCGACCTTGATGCTATTAAATATAATCTGAACAATATTAAGGCTAATATTCCTGATGGAGTAAAGGTTACAGCAGTAATAAAGGCTGATGGTTATGGGCATGGTGCAGTTCCTATAGCAAGGATGATGGAAGATATTGATTACATCTGGGGCTATGCTACAGCTACTGCTGAGGAAGCTTTTGAGCTTAGAGATGCTGGTATTAATAAGCCTATACTGGTTCTTGGATATACCTTTCCTTATGCCTATGCAAGGATGTTAAAAGAGGGAATCAGACCAGCTGTTTTTAGAGTTGATATGCTGGATGAATTATGTGAGAGAGTAAAAAAAGCCAGAGCGCAGGGATTTGAAGGTAAAATGCCGATTCATATTGCTGTTGATACGGGCATGTCCAGAATAGGAGTCAGAGCTGATGATTTTGGAGCTTCTTTTATTGCGGAGGCTATGTCAAGGGATGAACTTGAGGTAGAAGGCATATTTACTCATTTTGCAAGGGCTGATGAGGCTGACTTGTCAAATGCCAGGGAGAGAGAAGCCTTTTTTGCAGCATTCTTAGAGAGATTATGTAAGGAAAATGGTCATAAGATACCTATTCAGCACTGTGCTAACAGCGCCAGCATAATCAATATGCCTGAAGCGAGCATGGATATGGTCAGGGCGGGGATTATTTTGTATGGCCTGTGGCCTTCAGAAGAGGTTCCGAGAGAAAAGGTTGATTTAAAGCCTGCATTATCTCTTCATAGTCACATTGTATATATCAAGGATGTTCCGGCTGGAGTGCCTGTAAGCTATGGCGGAACTTACGTTACTGACAGACTTACACGAATAGCAACAATACCAGTAGGCTATTCAGATGGATATCCAAGGAGCTTATCTAATAAGGGTTTTGTGCTTATTCATGGGCAAAAGGCACCCATTCTTGGCAGGGTGTGCATGGATCAGTTTATGGTTGATATAACCGCAATCCCTGAAGCAAAAGAAGGGGATGAGGTTATACTCATAGGACGTGATGGAGATGAAATTATATCTATGGAAGAACTTGGGGAAATGAGCCATAGATTTAATTATGAGCTTGCCTGCGATATAAATAAGAGAGTTCCAAGAATTTATTTTTATAATGGAAAGCCAATCGATAAATGAAATAGGGATAGGAAAAGAACTCAATAAAAAATATTGATAATTCTGTGTCCTATGCTAAAATTAATCGATTTATTCTAGTTTTGTTATGGGAGGTATTAAATGTTTTGTACTAATTGTGGGAAAGAATTAGCAGAGGGGACAAAGTTTTGCACTAACTGCGGCAAGGCACTTGATGGGGAAAGTGTGCAGATTCAGCCGGCAGCTGTGAATCAGTCACAGCAGGCGTATGCGCAGCAGCCGCAGTATCAGAGTTTTCAGGGACAGCCACAGCAGGCTGTAAATTATTCCAATGGACAATTTCAGAATAATCCGGTTAAAAAGAAGTCCAAAAAAGGTCTGATCATTGCATTAAGCATTTTAGCAGCAGTTGCTGTACTTGTTATTGGAGCCTTTTTTGCCACAAGACTGTCTGATGAAGAGCAGCAGATGGTAAATAATGTTACAGAATCCATTGATAATATAGGAATTGTAACAGAGGATAGTGAAGAAGCTATTGCCAGCGCTGAAGAGTTTTATGCAGAGCTTAACTGGAAGGAAAGACTATACATAAAAAATAGTGATACTTTAAAGCAGGCACGATCTAGCTGCAATGAACTTAGAGTAAACAAGATGACTGCCATGATAGACAATATTGGAGAGGTCACACTCGAAAGTGGAAATACTCTCGATGCTGCAAAACAGTACTATGACATTCTTACAGATGAGCAGAAGGCCATGGTTACTAATTATGCAGATCTTGAAACAGCTTTAGCAACCTATGATGATTTATTGGTAGAAGATGCAATTGCAAAGATTGATGCAATTGGAACTATTACTATTGAATCCTCAGATAGTATCGAAGCGGCAAAAGAAGCTTACGATAAATTATCAGATGAACTTAAAGCTCGCGTTACTAATGCGGACGTTTTGACAGAAGCTGATGCAGTTTATACTGCAGCTCTTATTCAGGATTGTATTGACAAGATTGATGCTATTGGCGAGGTTACTCTCGATAGTGAAGATCAGATAAATACTGCATCTGAAACATACAACAATCTTCCTGAAGATCTTAAGTCAGAAATTTCAAATTACAGCCTGCTGGTAACTTCAGCTGAAGCTTATGAGGAACTTGTAGAAGCAGAGAAGCTTAAAGAAATGACCCTTGCTAAAGGTGATACAGTTACTAGTGATACCTTTAGTATCACTTATAAAGGCGCTAGTGTAACAGATAAGATTTTGCCAAATAATACAAATGGCTCATATTCATATTATTACATCAATGACGATGATTATACTATGCTGGATATGGTATTTACTGTAGAGAATCTTACATCCAGTTCTCAGTCATTATTTTTTACAATTAGTGATATTGAAGTTACATACGGAGACGATACCAGTAGTTATCTTCCAACATTCGTTGTTGCTAATGGCTCTGAAGTTACAATGAAGATTTTGTTTGATACAATGGAGGCTTCCTCAAAGATAACTTTGCATGTTGTTGTTGAACTTCCAAAGGAAGCAAAGAAAGATGGCCAGCCTATTTCAGTAATGCTTAAAGTTACTGATGAACAGAAGTATATTGTTGTAAGATAAATATAATGTTAATTTTAAAGGCTCCGCTAACGCGGAGCCTTTTGTTATAGCAGAGTAGTCTATACTCGATTTTAACTGCTCTTTAATTTTTTCTTGGCTTCTGTATATTGAACGTTAATCTCCTGAAGCGCTGATGTATCGCCATCTGAATTGTCAGGATGATATAGTTTCACAAGAGTTTTATATTTTTTATCAAGACTTTCTACTGATTTACAGCCTGCAAAGAAATCAAAGGATCTTCTGTCTGGATAATCCTCTTCGTAGCCTTCGTCCTCTTCAAGATAATCATAATCGTCAGCATCATCTTCGAGGTATTCGTCTTCGTAATAATCGTCCTCTTCGTAGTCCTCATCCTCGTCATCGTACTCGTATTCATATTCATCTTCATCATAAAACGAGTCTCTGCGTCTACGCCTCGAATTGCTGTAATAGTCCTCTTCGTCGTCATAGTCGTTGTCATCTTCAAATTCGTCGTGATGTCTTCGCAGCCATCTTTCATAATTTTTTTCATAATGCCGGGTAGCGGCTTTTGGAAAAAGTGTATAGAATCTGCCGGCAATCTGTGCACTTGGAAGCTCGTGGAGAAACAGACTGCACAGAACATACCAGACAATATCTATAAGCAGGGCAAAAAATAAATACTGTACAGACATTGTTAATGCCAAAAAAGCAATTACAGTAAAAGTAACCGGTATAAAAAGTATGGCGGATATAGCAATGAAAGCATAGGATAAAGCACCAGACTGATTTTGCATATAAACGGAATGCCACCAGATGCGCAGAGCGTCAGTTATTTGAGCAACAGCTTCAACATCAGGCTTAACCTGAATAGCTGGAGGAATCGGATTGAATCCGGCAAATGCCACAACTGCGTAGATAAGGAAAAATACAGTAAACATTACTCCGGTAACAGGTAAAATGGAGATAAAGAGTCTAAGCAGCTTCCAAAGCATTTTCAGATAGAACAATATGACCTGAACAACACTTTTTAATACCCAGACAAATATGGATACTATTAATGCAGTTGTCTCTGAAATAAGTGATAACATTCAAAACTCCCCACAATAGAGCAAAAAATAAAATAAAAGCTCTGTTAAAAGCATTTTAATTTAAATTGTCTCTCGCCGCAAGCACCTTGACTACAAGCCCTTTGAATGATATATTTTAATGTGATATTTTGCGTGTTTTTGTGTTTACACGCTTATAAAAGGAGATGAATATATGGACGATGGTGGGCCTTCTGCCACAGCTTTTTTGTTTATCATAATTCTGCTTATCGATATTATTGCCTTTGGGCTAAAAATGGACGGTGTAAATTTCCTGCCAATTATTGCACTCATTGTATTGGTAGCAATTGCTGCAGTATTTGTCATCAGAGTGGTATTGACAGTAATTTTAAGGCTTATATCAGAGAATCATTCTGAAAACAAAGACAAGATCTGCGCTATGCCTGAGAATATAACCAGGGCTGTCTGGGCACCTTTTGAAAAGGCTGTCGAAGCAGTATCCTATGGCATTTTGTATTTATTTGGAGTTCGTGGAGAAAAGGAAGAGTCTGATGTTACTGAGGAAGAAATAAGATCCATGGTAACAGAAGGTCAGGAACAGGGTGTTATTCATGATTCCGAAGCGGATATGATTTCTAATATCTTTGAGTTTTCAGATAAGGAAGCTCAGGATATCATGACTAACCGTAATGCAATGGTCTGCATAGATGGCAATATGACACTGCATGAAGCCATTGAGTTTATGCTTGAGAACAATAATAGCAGATATCCGGTATATTTGGATAATATTGATCACATAATTGGTGTGCTTAATATTCGTGACGCCATGAAGAGAGTACACGAAGAATGTGATGAAGATACGCAGATACGTAAGATTCAGGGATTACTCAGACATCCTAAGTTCGTTCCGGAGACCAGAAATATTGAGTCACTATTTCACAATATGCAGTCTACCAAAACTCAGCTGGTCATTATTATTGATGAGTATGGCCAGACGGCAGGTCTTGTTTCCATGGAAGATATCTTAGAGGAAATCGTTGGTAATATTCTTGATGAATACGATGTAGAAACCGATTATATAGAACCAACTGCCAATGATGATGAGTTTATTATCGAAGGTAAGACTCCCCTTGAGGATTTGGAGGAACAGTTCCATATTTCCTTTGAACAGGAGGAGTTTGAGACTCTCAATGGTCTTCTTATTTCCAAACTGGACAGGATTCCTGAAGAAGATGAGGATTTCAGTGTGGATATCGGTGGATTCAATTTCAAAATTTTGTCAGTAAAAGACCATATGATTCAAAGTGTATTGGTCACCAAAACACAGTAAACATTAGATGAAAGGATTATATATTTATGTCAGGACATTCAAAATTTGCCAACATCAAGCATAAGAAAGAAAAGAACGATGCGGCAAAGGGAAAGATTTTTACTATCATTGGTAAGGAAATAGCAGTTGCAGTTAAGGAAGGCGGTCCTAATCCAGCTAATAACTTTAAGCTTGCAACAGTTATTGCCAAGGCAAAGGCTAACAACATGCCTAACGATACAATCGAAAGAGGTATCAAGAAGGCTTCAGGTGCAGATGGATCAGTTGATTACAAGAGCATCACTTATGAAGGATACGGCCCTGGCGGAACAGCTATTATCGTTGAGACACTGACAGATAATCAGAACCGTACAGCAGCTAACGTAAAGAGTGCATTTACTAAGGGAAATGGTAACGTTGGTACTCCTGGCTGCGTATCATATATGTTTGATAAGAAAGGACAGATTATCATTGATAAGGAAGAATGTGAAATGTCTTCTGATGATCTTATGATGCTGGTTCTTGATGCAGGTGCTGATGATTTTAACGAAGAAGAGGATAGCTATGAAATCCTTACAGTTCCAGATGCATTCCAGGCAGTAGTTGAGGCTCTTGATGGCGCAAAGATTGTATCTGTTTCTTCTGAAATCACAATGATTCCACAGAACTACGTTGAAGTTACAGATCCAGAAAACGTTAAATGTTTACAGAGAATACTTGATCTTCTTGATGAAGATGATGATGTTCAGGCTGTCTACCACAACTGGGACGAGGATTGATTTTATTAACAGCCAGCAGTTAATGCTGGCTGTAATTAATTTTATTAGGGGGCTTTGGTGATGAAGCTAAAGAAGACATGGCTGGGCTTATGTGTCTGGGGGATATATACAATCTTTACTGTTTTTTTAATTGCATATTCTACATACAATTTAGGGCTTCTTCCCAATAATTCTAAAATTGCTTATACGGTTGGATTTACAATTCTATCTCTTCTTGCAGTGGGAGTTGTATCTTTCTTATTTTGCAAACTAAATGACTTCATAATCTATGATTCTAAAGTAAACAAGCAGTTTTTTAATATTCTGTTTATCATAGCTTCAGTTTTGATAATTGTAGGAGCTGCTTTTTATAGAATTTATCTGATAAATGCTCATACGGTTACTTTAACAGGAAATGTAGATTTATATGAGTCTGCCAAGATAGGTAATGATGTTCAAATATCAAAATCAGATTTATTGTCTTATGTGTATTCAAATGTTCTAAGATTTGTACTGGGCTTTACAGGCAATTCCGATATTGTTGTTCCATTATTTCAGGCTTTTATACAACTATTTACTCTTGTAGTAGTATTTTTTGCTATTTATCACACTATGGGCAGAATGTCAGCTCTTGTAGGCGCAGCTTATTTTGGCTTTGTACCAGTATTTGTTTCTGAATTTAATGAAGTTTATGCCAGAAATCTTTTCTTTATGTTTTTTGGGATAGAACTTCTATTACTTGCAATATTTATAAAAAATGAATCGTTGGATAGATTAAATGGTATATGGGCGTGTATATATCTAGCGATTACAGGTGCTGCATGTGGTTTCATGCTTTTTATTGATGCAGGAACCATGATGGTTGTTGTGTTTTTGATTGCAGCTTTATTTGTAGTAGATGCAGATGTAAAAAAAGCCCTTTTGCATGATCTTGTTATACTTATCTCTGCCGCTGCTTTGTTTTTTGTAATGCTATTGCAGCAAGGCGGAATTTCGGGACTGGCTGATTCTTATAATGCATGGCACGTGCAGTACTTTAAAAGCCTTAGTACTTTGGCTTTATTTACTTTCTATAACGATTATAAGTACATGTATCTGGTAACAATGATTTTGATGGGAATAGCAAGCATAGCTTTTTACAGAGGTGGAAGAAAAGAGCGCGTTACCCCATGGCTTATGCTTACCGTGCTCATGGCGTTTATTATTCCATTTCTGGGATCCACAAGACTTAATTGCCAGTTTGTTGTTACTTTATTCTATGGTATTGCTATTTCTGCAGGAGTTTCATGTATCACCTTCAAAGGAGTAGATATGATGACTGAAGAAGAAAACGCTACAAACCAGGAAGAAATTGTTGAACAGGAAAGTATTGAACAGGAAAGTATTGAACAGGAAAGCATCGAACAGGAAAATAGTGAACAGGAAAGCACTGAATGTGCTGAGCACAAGGAAATTGTTGTTCCTGAAGTACAAGCTCCAAAGGAACCAAAAGTTCGTTATGTTCCTGAAGGCATGGTTGTTCCTGAAGGTCAGGAGGATGAGGAAGACTTCACTTATCCAAGTAAGATGAAAATGCCGGAATTTAAGGATTCTGCGCCAATATCTCTTAACAGACCTGGCAAGACTAAAGAGGATAAACCTTCTGAGAAAAAGAAGAAGTATGATTTTGCTATAGAGACTAAAGATGGCGATGATTTTGCCATTTGATATATATACTAAACTGAAAGGTAAACATTTTAATGAAGATTGAAGAGCTACAGGCTTACGAGGTATTAGAGAAAAGAAGAATTGAGGATTTAAATTCAGAAAGCTATATAGTAAGGCATAAAAAGACAGGTGCAAGACTTGCACTTTTATCAAATGATGATGAGAACAAGGTGTTTTATATTGGTTTTAGAACACCGCCTAAGGA
Organism: Butyrivibrio sp.; assembly: GCA_045646185.1. GTDB lineage: Bacteria > Bacillota > Clostridia > Lachnospirales > Lachnospiraceae > Butyrivibrio. The sequence continues at coordinate 5,859 of JAZRKG010000177.1, read as the reverse complement.
TTCTACAGGTGTAGCTCATATCATTGAGCATACAGTTTTATGTGGTTCCAGAGAGTTTCCATTAAAGGATCCTTTTGTAGAACTCGTAAAAGGTTCCTTAAATACTTTTTTGAATGCAATGACATATCCGGATAAAACAGTATATCCTGTTGCAAGCTGTAATGACGTGGATTTCCAGAATCTGATGCACGTTTATCTGGATGCTGTTTTTTATCCAAATATTTATAAGACACAGAATATTTTCAGACAGGAAGGCTGGCACTATGAGATGGAGGACGAGAACTCTGAGCTGACCATCAATGGTGTTGTTTACAACGAAATGAAGGGTGCATATTCATCTGCTGATGATGTGCTTTCAAGAGAAATCATGAACTCTCTTTATCCTGATACAACCTATGGTATTGAGTCAGGCGGAGATCCTTTATATATTCCTGACCTTACTTATGAGGAGTATCTTGATTTCCACCGCAGATATTATCATCCATCCAACAGTTATATTTATCTGTATGGAAATATGGATATGGCTGAAAAGCTTAAATATATTGACGAAGCATATCTGTCTAATTTTGACAGCCTGAAAATTGACTCACGAATCGAGATGCAGCATGCATTTGAAGAGCCTAGAGAGATACATCGTCAGTATTCGATCATGAACGAAGAGTCTGAGGAAGATAACACTTTCCTTACATATAACTGTAGCGTAGGCACTAGCCTTGACAGAAAGCAGTATGTTGCCTTTGAAATTCTTGATTATGCATTGTGCTCTGCGCCTGGAGCAGTTCTTAAGAAAGCTCTTATAGACAGAGGCATCGGTAAGGATGTATACAGCGAGTATGATGACGGAATTCAGCAGCCAATGTTTTCCATCATTGCCAGAAATGCCAACGCATCGCAAAAGGATGAGTTTACTCAGTGCATAAGAACTGTTTTAGAGGACCAGGTAAAAAATGGTATTGATAAAAAGGCTCTTTTGGCAGGAATAAATCTGTATGAATTTAAATACAGAGAAGCAGATTTTGGCAGATTCCCTAAAGGCTTATTATATGGCCTTCAGGTATTGGATTCATGGCTCTATGATGATATGAAGCCTTGGATCAATATTGAAGCAAATGAGACTTATGCTCAGCTCAAAAAGGATGTCGAGACAGATTACTTTGAAAAGCTTATAAAGAAGTATCTTTTGGACAATAATCACAGAACAGTTCTTTTACTTGAGCCTGTTAAGGGACTTACAGAGCAGCAGGACGAAGAGTTAAAGGAAAAGCTTGCAGCATACAAGGAGTCTTTATCTGAAGAAGAGATAAAGACAATTGTCAGAGAGACAAAGGAACTCAAGGAATACCAGGAAACGCCTGACACACCAGAGGATTTAGCCAAGATACCTCTTTTGACCTTGAAGGATTTGAAAAAAGAGGCTGATCCATTCATCTATGAAGAAAAGAATGTAGGTGATCAGAAGGTTTTATTCCATGACATTTTTACAAATAAGATCGCATATCTTAACTTTGTATTTAATATCAAAAACGTTCCAACAGAATTGTTGCCATATGCATCTATTTTAAAGAGCTTTTTGGGAATGCTTGATACAGAGAACTATTCCTATGGCGACCTGAATAATGAGATACATATTCAGACAGGTGGAATCAATGGCGCAATAAGCACATATATTGATTCAATGAATGTGCATCAGTTTGAGGCAACCTTTGAAGTATCAGCCAAAGTGCTTACAACCAACATGAGCAAGGCTTTTGAACTGGTTCAAGAGATCATCATGAATACAAAGCTTACTGATAAAGCTCGTATGAAGGAGATTCTTGCTGAGCTCAAATCCAAGATGCAGGCAGATTTGGCTTCAAGTGGTCATCAGACAGCTACAATCAGAGCGCTGTCCTATGTATCACGTACAGCAATGATTTCTGACATGACCAATGGCATTGGCTGTTACAGACTTGTAGAGCAGCTGTGTCAGGATATGGAAGACGATGTAAAGGCTGATGAACTTGTATCCAAGCTTCAGCAGTTGTCTAAGATTATTTTTAGAAAAGAAAACCTGCTGATAGACTACACTTCAGAGGCAGCTGATTTTGACCTTATAAAGCCATGCGTTGAAGGCTTTGTTAATAACCTTAATACCCAGGAGATTAGCACAACACCATTTGAGCTTGTGCCAGTTAAGAAGAATGAAGCCTTCCAGACTGCAGGTCAGGTTCAGTATGTATGCAGAGCAGGAAGCTTTATCAAAAACGGCCTTGAATATGACGGTACTCTGAAGGTCCTTCAGGTTATGATGGGATATGATTACCTTTGGAAAAATATCCGCGTGCTTGGCGGTGCTTATGGTTGCATGAGCGGCTATGGCAGAAATGGTAACTCATATTTTGTAACTTATAGAGATCCAAATCTGGATAAGAGTGTGGATACCTTTGAAAAGGCTTCTGAATATCTTAGAAACTATGATGAAAGTGACAGAGCTATTTTGCAGTATATTATTGGAGCAATCAGTAGTCTTGATACTCCAAAGACTCCTGCAACAAAAGGTATTTATGGAATGACAGCTTACTTATGTCATTCTGAAATGTCACGAATCCAGAAGGAAAGAGATCAGCTTCTTTCAACTACAAAGGAAAAAATCAGAAAAATGGCTGATTATGTAGATGCATTTATGGAAGATGACTGTTTATGTGTAATTGGTACAGCTGAGAAGATTGAAGAAAATAAAGATATGTTTGGTACAGTTGACCAACTTATACACCAGTAATATTGAGGTTATTTAATGACAAATCCGGATAATTTTAAAACAGGCTTTATAACTCTTATAGGAAGACCAAATGTTGGCAAATCAACTCTTATGAATCAGATGATTGGAATGAAGATTGCTATCACTTCCAGTAAGCCACAGACTACAAGAAACAGAATACAGACTGTGTACACAGATGAGCAGTCTCAGATGATTTTTCTGGATACACCTGGAATTCATGAATCCAAGAATAAGCTTGGCGAGTATATGGTTAAGGTTGCCCAGAGTACACTGGATGAAGTAGATGTGATTTTGTGGCTTGTAGAGCCCAGTACATTTATTGGCCAGGGCGAGCAGGAAATCATCAAAAAGCTCAAAAAGAGCAAAAAACCTGTAATTCTGGTTATAAACAAAATAGATACAGTGGACAAGGAAAAGCTTTCTGTTTTTATTGACAGGTACCAGAAGGAAATGGATTTTGCTGAGATTATCTGTACCTCTGCTCTTAAAAGAGAAAATATTGACGGACTTATGGATGCCATAAGGAAATACCTTCCATACGGACCAGCATATTATGATGAGGATACAGTAACAGACCAGCCTGAGCGAGATATTGTTGCCGAAATTATCAGAGAAAAGGCACTTAGACTTTTGAAGGATGAGGTTCCACACGGAATCGCAGTTACTATCGAATCCATGAAAGAACGCCAGCGTGAAAAAGATGGCGAGATCATAATGGATATCGATGCAACCATTATCTGTGAGAGAGATTCCCACAAGGGAATAATCATTGGTAAAAATGGAACGATGCTTAGAAAGATTGGCTCTCAGGCGAGAGTTGATATAGAAAAGCTGATTGAATGCAAAACCAATCTTCAATTATGGGTAAAGGTCAGACGCGACTGGCGTGATGACATGGGCCAGATGAAAGCTTTTGGCTATGATGCGAGAAAGAATAAATGAATGACAACCATGTGACTGTAAGAGGAATTGTTATAAAACATATTCCTGTAGGTGAAACGGATCTTGCTGTAACACTCCTTACACTGGAGCGCGGCAAGATATCTGCTTTTGCCAGAGGAGCTAAAAAACCAAATGGAAAGCTGACAGGAAACGTTGAGCCCTTTTGCTTCGGAAGCTTTAAGCTCTTTGAAGGGAGAACCTCCTACAATATAATCGAAACAGACATAGAAAACTACTTTGAAAGCTTTAGACAAGACCTTGAAGGTGCCTGCTATGGCACTTTTTTTCTTGAACTGGCAGATTACTATTCCAGAGAAAACAATGATGAAAAAGAACTGCTGGCTCTTTTATATCAGTCTCTTAAAGCTTTGGAGAAAAAAAGCTTTGACAGAAGACTGGTTAGATGTGTGTATGAAATAAAAGCTCTGGCAATCGAAGGAGAATATCCGGGAATACCTAATAATAGAGAATATGATGAGTCTACATTGTATACTCTGGATTTTATTATCAATACTCCTGTGAGCAGATTATACACTTTCAAAGTAAGTGATCAGGTGCTGGATGAACTGATACAAATTGTATCTATATATAGAAAAAGATTCATTGATAAGAAGTTAAACAGTTTGGAAATGCTGGGGACCTTTGAACTGAATTAGTTATTTTGCTGCAGAAAAGTCATTATTGAAAATGATTTATAAGTTGGCTATAATGACATTGTTCTGCGCATTTTATACATGTGAGGCGGGAAAAGATGTTTTTTAGGGATTTTTACAATAGTAAATTAAATAAGATATTAGCAATTTTTATGGTTGCTTCTGTTGTTTCCGGATGTGGTTTTAACCCTGAAAAAACAGAGACTTCAACAATACAGCTTATGGAAGATGGAACAATAAAGCAGATAATTGTGGACTCTTTCGATAAAGCTAATTATGATTTTGATGAACTGCAGAAGATGGCAAGTTCAGAAGTTACAGCCTTTAATATTGCTTATGGTGAAGATAGTGCTGTAATTAATAGCATAGTTCAGGATGACACCGGGGTCAGATCAATAATGACCTTTGTTTCTGATGAAATATATGAAGAGTTTAATGGTGAGACCTTCTTTTATGGAACAGTCAATGAGATGCTGGATGCTGGATATTCGCTTCCGGGAGATCTTGTTACTGCAGATGGTGATGCCATAGACGCAGACACCTTTTATGACAAGGAAGAGCAGCATGTTATAGTTCTTTCTGAAAGGGTAAATGTTGTTACTCCATACAAAATTGAATATATGAGTAGTGGAGCTGAATTAGTTAATAGTAAAGAAGCTAATTTGTCAGGCGTATCAGACAGTCTGATTTTTCTGCTTCTTGTTAAATAAAGGAGATTATGGTAATGGATGCAAATGCAAAGACAATGGACAAAATAATAGCTCTTGCAAAGGGTAGAGGATTTATTTATCCAGGTTCAGAGATTTATGGCGGACTTGCAAATACTTGGGATTATGGCAATCTTGGTGTTGAACTTAAGAACAACGTTAAAAAAGCGTGGTGGCAGAAGTTCGTACAGGAAAGCAAATATAATGTCGGAGTTGATTGTGCAATTCTGATGAATCCTCAGACATGGGTTGCCAGCGGTCACCTTTCAAGCTTTTCTGACCCTCTTATGGATTGTAAGGAATGCCATGAGCGTTTTAGAGCAGATAAGATTATTGAGGACTTTGCTGCTGAAAATAATATTACCTTAAGTTCATCAGTTGATGGCTGGAGCCATGAAGACATGATGAAGTTCATAAACGACAATAACGTTCCATGTCCTACATGTGGAAAGCATAACTTTACAGACATTCGTCAGTTTAACCTTATGTTTAAGACATTCCAGGGTGTAACAGAGGATGCCAAGAACACTGTATACCTTCGTCCTGAAACAGCTCAGGGTATTTTTGTAAACTTTAAGAACGTTCAGAGAACTTCCCGTAAGAAGATTCCATTTGGTATTGCTCAGGTTGGTAAGTCTTTCAGAAACGAGATTACACCTGGTAACTTTACTTTCCGTACAAGAGAGTTTGAACAGATGGAGCTTGAATTTTTCTGCGAGCCTGATACAGATCTTGAGTGGTTTGAGTATTGGAGAAGCTATTGTATCAACTGGCTTAAGAGCCTTGGTATGAAAGAAGA
>JAZRKG010000176.1:0-3981 GCA_045646185.1 Butyrivibrio sp. | reverse complement strand
GAATGGTATCAGGTAACAAAAGAAGCTGCTGACAAGATCAACAGAGCCAAGGAAACAGGGCACAGGGTTATCTGCGTTGGAACAACCAGCTGCAGGACCATTGAGAGTGCAGCTGATGAAAATGGCAGACTAAGTGAGTGTTCAGACAATACTTCTATCTTTATTTATCCGGGATATAAGTTCAAGGTGCTGGATCAGCTTATTACCAATTTCCATCTTCCGGAATCTACTCTGGTTATGCTTGTTTCAGCTCTTGCTGGCAGAGAACATGTACTTAGTGCCTATCAGCAGGCCATAGAAGAGAAGTACCGTTTCTTTAGCTTTGGCGATGCAATGTTTATAAAATAATATAAGGCTTCAGAATTTAATCCATAAATTCCTGAAGCTGATATTTGGACCGGTATTGACCAAGCGTCATGCCGGTTCTTTTTTTGAACTGTTTTCCCAAATGACTCTGAGAGGAAAAACCAATGTAGTAGGCAATTTCTGTATAAGTATATGCAGAGTAGGTGAGCATGTTTTTGGCCAGGGTTATTTTACCATTTAATATATAGTCCTTTAGAGTAATCCTTTCACACCTTTTAAACAGTCCTGAAAGATAGTTGGCGTTTAGCTCAAGGGCATCAGCTATTTCCTGTACAGAAATATTTTCACGCATATGGCGGAAAATATAGTTCTTGGCAGTAACTATATGCTCGTTTTCATCTCCTGAATAGCTGTTCATTGCAGCCTTATTTTTTTGAACATCATGAACCATTCTGGCAAATTCAAATTCAGCATTTCTGGTTATCTGCAAAGGAACGTTTTCTGTTTTTGCTTCTTCAATCTGCTGTATATACAGGTCAGACATTGAAAAGGCAATTTCAGGAGAAAGACCTCCACGAATGGCTGCTCTGCTGGAGGTTGCAAGGACTACAATGGAGATATTTTTTATATTTCTAAGTGCATCATCCTTGGACAAGGTTCCAATTTCTCCCGTATAATCCTCCTCAATACTTTTTTTGAGAGCTTCTATATCACCGTTTTCTATGGCAGATAATTCTCGTATTTCCTGATCGTAAGGGTTGTGATGCCTGCCCTCTTCAGAGGCTTCAAGCAGTTCTTTTTCCAGGTTCTGTCTTATTTTGTAATCAAAATTCTCATAAAGACAGTTGTAATTAACAATATCAAGCTCGGATATTTCAGCTTCATTACCACAGGAAACAAGATTTTTGATATCAATGAGGCAGGCTATAAAGTTATCCCAGCTATGCATGGATACAGAGCTCATATCGTAGTTTATTTCATTAAGCTCCATCACATTTTTTATGGAATAGCCCTCCTTGAGCTTTACGGGGCCTGCAACGAACCTATAGCCTGATGCATCTATAACAGCATAGACACAAATATTGTTGATAATGAGAATGTAGGGAATCTGAGAATTGTTGTTTAAGAGCTTTTCCTCTATGGCATTTACATAAAGCTCAGAATCATCCAGATCCTTTCGCAGGCAGACTGTATCAAGGAGCTTATTGGAACTGTCATACAGCCTTATTATGCTGTGAAGCTTTCTGCTATTGGAGTTCATTAAATAATTAATATTTATATCCATTTTAACCTCGAAATGTAGCGTTTTTATTAGTTTAACACAAAAAGTGAGAAAAGTGATATGCAACTGAGAAATGTGATATTGATTAAGGCGCTATTGGTTTAAATTTTAATAAACAAAGCAAAAGCTTGATGAAAAGAGGTTGGCTAAATGGAAATAAAAGGAGTAAATCTTGGCAACTGGCTTGTCCTTGAAAAATGGATGAGTCCCGGTCTCTGGGTCGGAACTACAGCAGAAGATGAATATTATCTTCCAAGGCAGCTGTCAAAAGAAGCTTACGAAGCAAGAATCAAAATCCATCGTTCTGAATTTATTTCAGAAAGAGATTTTGCAAGAATCAAAAGCATGGGTATGAATACAGTGCGTATTCCTATTCCATACTTTATATTTGGCGACAGGGAGCCATTTATTGGCTGCGTGGAAGAGCTGGATAAGGCTTTTGACTGGGCAGAAAAATATGATCTGCAAATTCTTATCGACCTTCATACAGCCCCAATGAGCCAGAACGGATTTGATAATGGCGGACTTTCCGGAGTGTGCAAATGGGCTCAGCTTCCTGAGGAAGTGGAATTTGTACTAAGGGTTCTTGAAAAGCTGGCAGAGAGATATGGTAAGAGGAAAGGGCTTTTTGGAATCGAACCAATTAATGAACCTGTTTCAGAAGAATTATGGGATGGTATGGGCGTACAGAAGAGATATCCTCCCGTTGATATACAGATGGCAGAGGGCAGTGCGGCAATTTCCTTTGAGTGGATCAAAGGCTTTTATAATAAGGCATTTGATAGAATAATCTGCAAGATGGATGCCGATAAGTATGTAGTATTTCATGATGCTTTCAGACTGGAAGTCTGGGAAGAATATCTTACGCAGGATAAGTTTAAAGGCAGAGTAATTCTTGATACTCACCAATACCTTATGATGGCGGAGCTTCTGGGGTGCGAGCAGAGCCTTGAAGGGTATAAAAGGTTTATCAGGGAAAAATTTGAGTCTCCAATAGAAAAGATTCAGAGCTATGTTCCTGTGGTTGTGGGTGAATGGTGTATATTCAACAGCTTATGCGTGGGAATGGATACAAAGGGTGGTCAGACAGTCCTGAATGGAATGGATGCATCTAATGCAGTATCCATAAATGAAGATGAGAAGAAGAAAATCTATATGGAGCTGGCAAAGGCTCAGCTTGAGGCCTTTAGTAAAGGAAGCGGCTATTTTTACTGGACTTACAAAATGCTTCTTGATACTATCGATAAAGCCTGGCAGGGATGGGACTGCTGGGATCTTGCTAAATCAATAGATATGGGATGGTTCCCTGATAAATTATAAATAGGCAAAGGAGAAGGTAAGGATATGGATATGAGCTTAAACTTTGGGGGAAAAGAAAGAACAGATTCAAACGAAAAACTTGGATGGGTAGAAAGAATATCCTATGGTCTTGGAGACTATGCAGGAAATCTTGTTTACTCACTTATTTCAGCTTTTTTGCTGGTGTATTATACTGAAGCCTGTGGCATGAATGCAGCAACTGCAGCTTCTGTTATGGCTGTTTCACGATTTTTTGACGGAGTATCTGACCTGATAATGGGTAGAATGGTAGATAAGACTCACAGTAAGTGGGGCAAGGCAAGACCTTGGATCCTTCGTGCTTCAATTCCGCTGGCAATCTGCACAGTACTGATGTTTTCAATGCCTGCAGGTCTGACAGATGGAGCAAAGGTTGCTTATGCTTTTATTACCTATAACCTTGTTTCTACTGTATTCTATACAATGCTCAATGTTCCTTATGCAACGATGCAGGGAATGATGACAACTAACCAGTATGAACGAGGCATCCTTGGAAATATTAGAATGCTTCTTGCAACCTTTGGAACAATGACAATCAATACCGTTGTACCTATCCTTATAGGAGCTTTTGGAGCAGAGGATTCAGGAAGAGGCTGGATTATAACAACTATCATTCTCATGATTGCATTTTTGATCATTAACCTTGCAACCTTCCTGTTCTGCAAAGAGAGAACAACTGATGAATCTGCTGGAGAGAATCAAAAGAAGAATCAGCCTTCTGTTGCAGAATCACTTAAATCACTTATTGTAAATAAATACTGGGTATTACAGGTAATACTTCTTTTCTCAATGTATTTCATGATGTCAACTTTCTTTGGAAGTAATTACTATTTTGCACAGTATGTTCTTGGAAATGAAGGAGCTTATGCAGTTTTGGCAAATGCACTTTCAATATCTCAGGTAGCGATTATGTTTGTGACACCATTTATTATGAAAAAGGTTTCTAAGAGATGGCTGTCAGTTATAGGAATGGCAATTTCTGCAGTTGGATTTATCATTACAGCAGTAGCAGGAGCAAATATTCCACTTATTGTAGTATCTAATGTTATTAAGGG
>JAZRKG010000175.1:0-72886 GCA_045646185.1 Butyrivibrio sp. | reverse complement strand
AGATTAATACATCTGCATCTGCAAGTGGTGATGTATATTTAGTCTCTGGAAAGGGCGAAGTTAGTGTTGGCAAGAGGGTTTCGGATAATGAACACTTTTACTCAGATGAAGCAACTCTCTCGAGAATGATAACTATTGCTAATAAAAAAAAATACAAAGTGTTAGTTGCAATTGATGATATTTCAAAAACTTCGGAAATGGTAAAACTGCTATCAATGATAGGATCGATGATACTGGAAGGAATGCAGATTTATCTTCTGGTTACGGGACTATCAGAAAACATAGAAGAATTTTCATCTGAGAAAAATCTGACTTTTTTTAAGAGGGCAGATTCGATAGAAATTAAAGCTTTAAATAAGTATGATATCACAGCGATGTATCAAAAGCTTTTAAAAGTAGATTCTGCTGAAGCTAAAAAAATCGAGGAAGAAACTAAAGGATACGCATATGCTTATCAGGTGCTGGGATCATTGTATTTTAGCAAGGCAAGGGACGAAAAAATTGAGGATCTTATTCCGGAATATGAAAGAATATTATTTAGGGATTCATATGACCTGATATGGAAGTCACTAAGCAATGGAGAAAAAGAAGTCATAAAGTGCATATGTAAAACAAAAGATGGAAAAGCGGAGAACATAAAGAACTTGATGAAAAATAAGTCTAATTATTCAGTATATCGCAGTAGGCTTCTGAATAAGCACCTTGTTGATGATGAAACAAGAGGATATTTAAGGCTAAGGTTACCTCACTTTGATAGATTTGTCGAGATATGGGGAAATGATTAGATTTTATGTTGAAAAAATTTGACAATCCGGTTTTAATCTGATAATTTAATAAATTGTCGAAGAAGAATAATAAGTCAAGCTGGAAGGCTACACTCCACTACGCTGGAGAAGGTCTACCGGCTTGGCTTTTTCTTTTGCAAAAAACAGAAAGAGTGGAAGAAAAATGAGTAAAGAAATCAAATCAAATCCTATGGGTAGCGCACCTGTTAAAACTGTTCTTTTTAAAATGAGCATACCTGTAATCCTCTCAATGATGCTACAGGCAGCATATAACATAGTTGATAGTATGTTTGTAGCCAACATGCCTGATTATGATGGGATTGCAAATGCCGGAGAACAGGCGGTTAATGCATTGACCCTGGCATTTCCTGTACAGATGCTCTTTGTTGCTTTTGGAATAGGTACCGGCGTAGGCATGGGAGCCGTTTTGTCCAGAGTTCTTGGTGCCGGCAAAAAGGAAGAAGCTGCTAAGGCTGCAGGAAATGGTATTTTCCGTGCAATAGTAATGTATGTAGTGTTCTTTTTGTTTGGATTATTTGGAGTCGATGCCTATATAAACATGCAGACAAGTAATAAGATCATAAGCGAAATGGCTGGCTCTTATCTTAGAATCTGCACACTTCTCTGCGCAGGAAACATTTTATTCGGTATTTTTGAAAAAATGCTGCAGTCTACAGGTAAAACTGTGCTTTCAACAACAGCACAGGTATTAGGCGCACTTACTAATGTAGTGCTTGATCCAATTCTTATTTATGGTCTTTTTGGACTTCCTGCCATGGGAATAAGAGGAGCTGCGATTGCTACAGTAATTGGACAGTTTGTATCACTGTTTGTTGCAATGTACCTGCATTTCACAAGGAATAAGGAGATTGAAAACGGCCTTATTTACTTAAAGCCTGACCTTGACGTTATCAAAAAGATATACAGTATAGGCTTTCCTGCCATAATCATGCAGGCACTTATGAGCTTTATGACCTTTGCAGTAAATATGATATTTGTAAATGTTTCAGAGTCAGCAGTAACTGCCTATGGTATTTTTTATAAAGTACAGCAGTTTATATATTTTGCAGGCTTTGGTATCAGAGATTCCATTACACCACTTGTTGCTTACAATTATGGTATGGGCTCCAAAAAGAGAGTTAATGAAGGCATCAGGTATGGCCTGATATACATTACAGTAATCATGGTAATTGGCGTACTTATAATGGAATTTGGCGGTGTGTCCCTTGCCAGAGTATTTAACCTGGCGGATTACACTGAAGTGCTCTGTGTAAGAGCTATGAGAATAATAGCTGTGGGATTTGTATTTGCCGGTATAAATATAGCGCTACAGGGCGTTTTCCAGGCAATGGAGGCAGGCCTTAACTCACTTATAATTTCAGTGCTTAGACTGTTCCTGATTCCTTTGCCACTAGCCATACTATTTTCTAAGCTGCCAAATGCTGATTTTATGATCTGGACTGCTTTTCCAGCTGGTGAAATTGTAGCGGCAGTCGCAGCCCTTATTTTACTTGCTGTTCTGAGAAAAAAGAAAGGCCTTACCGGTCAAAACCTTGATATGGCTGCATAAAAGCTGTCCGTTTTATGACACGTACTGTATGAGATAATCCTATTATCAGATAACAGATGAAAGGATGGTGCGTATTATGAAGAGACTATTTTGGACATTTGTAACAGTTCTGCTGATAGGAATTACCTGCGTTTTTATGTCAATTACAGTTCATGCTGAAGGAAAATATACAGCCTATGAAGAAGAGTGGCTTAGAAAACAACAGGAGCGTTCTAGAAAGTATCTGGATGAGCTTGAAGCAGAAGGCAATCTTACTCAGGAAGCAATTGATGCCACCAAGTTAAAGGATTATGACAAGCAGCCAAATAATAAGTCAAAGAGCAGTAGCTCCGGTAATGGCTCTGGTTCAGGTAGTAGCTCTGGAAGCAGTTATTCTGGTTCTGGCAAGGGCTGGGTATATTCAACTGATGAACTACATGTGGTAGGTCTTCCGGAAGGTGAAAACGGTTATACACTTCCTGGCTGGTATGGTGACATAGATTAAATAAATAATAAAGGCTCTCACTAAGGTATGCTATAAAACCTTAGTGGGAGCCTTTTTTACGGTTTGATTTTGGGGGTCAAAAGCTGTTTTGTTTAATCGATAGCGTAGGTTATTGATGAACTCTGTGAGCCTGCATAGCTAACTGCCCATGACATAGCAGCAGAAGCTGTGCGTGTTGAATATCCATAATTGCTGGATGGTCTCCAGGTACATGCGCTAAGACTTATTCCTGAGATATCAGATGATAATACAGAACCGCTATCAGTGAAGTTGCCTTTGCCCATGTCATTTACAACGCAGCCCTTATAATCGCCTGCATCAAAGTAATTGTTTTCTGAATAAATATTGCAGTCTGTGTAAGGTGTGTATCCAAGATTAAAGTTGTAAATGTAGTTGTTATAACAATGGAAATATCCATATCTCATAAGACCTGGAGCTCTTGTAAGAGTATTTTTGAAGTAACAGTTACAAATAGTCATACATGGATAGCCATCGTATGTTCCGGCACCGTCTTCAGCAGGATATCCAAGGATAAGACCATATTTGTGGCCACCAAAGTAACAGCCTGTTACAGATACGTAGTTTGCCTGAAGTCCTACATAAAGGAACTTATCAGTGTCGTTCTCATGAGTTGAGGTATCTGAAGTCATATCGTGGCCTGTCCATGAACAGTGATCCAGCCAGAAGTTATTTCCATCTGAAATATACATCTGAATATCATCATTTTCGTTGATGCTGACATCATGTGAAAATGTAATATTCTTGTAGATGTTATTACCTCAAGAAGATATATTTCTGAAGTGAATGTTATAAAGGGTGTGTGCACTATAGGAACCAATAAAGGTCTTATTTGAGCCTACAGAAACCTTAGTCAGGGAGCTTGCAGAGATATTGCTGCCAATAACAATTGTGTATGCTGTAGAGCCAGAAGCATAGCTCTGGAGCTCTGAAAGGCTGTTTACAGTTACAACCTGACCAAATACACCACCTGTTACAGAAGCCTTTTCGCTGCCATTCATATCAAGACTGTAACCTGCAAAGCCTTCAGCACCATAGGAATTAACTCTAAAGCACTGTGAGCCAGATCCTGTGTAGGAGCTTAAATAGTAGCTGCTTCCTGAAAGAGTAAGAGCAAGAGATGTATTTGAGTAGCTTACTATTTTGTAGTTAAGGGCATCGCCGTTAGTATCAGTTTTAACAGATACTATTTTCCAATACTGGGCAGAGCTTCCTGAAGAAACTGAAGCTGTGGTTACAGCCTGTCCGCTGCTAACGGTGTTTCCTGAAGGTGTGAGACAGTATCCGGTTGCCACGTTTATGATTCTATAAACGCCAGATGAGACATAGCTAAGTACCCATCTGTTATCTGTGGAAGAGGAGCTGTTTGTTGTTACAGTTCCGCCATCTGTTGTACTTCCTGTTACATAATAACCGTCAGAGCAGTTTACAAACTGAAGCTGCTGCTGTGGATAAGTTGAATCTACAGCATTTGTAGTACTTGATGAACTACTTGAAGAACTGCTGGATGAGCTGGAGCTTGAAGAACTTGAGCTGGAGCTTGATGAAATTGCTTCAAACACAAACTGTTGGCAAGCAAGACCATTGTATGTCCAGGTGCTGATGTTTCCGCCATCTGAAGTAGACCATCCATATACGTCTACAGCCTGTGTATCGCTGCTGCACTTGGTTGTAAGGCAATATACGCCATCGGTGCCAGTTTCAACTACCTTGAAGATTTGAGCATCATAGCCGTTAGCATCATAGATATCAATGTTGGTACCATCAGTGCTTCCACCGTAATATACGTCCAGCATTCGGCCACCACTCATACCATTCTGAAGGGTTATATAATTACTTCCCTGATTCGTTACATACCATCTTTGACGCTTATCGCCAGTACCAGTGCCCTGAGCAACATTTCCAAAGTTAACATCATTATCGTCTTCAACCTCCATGTAGAGCTGGCTGTTTACGTTTTTGATGTAGTACCAGCCATCCTCCAACAGGTAGCTTGAAGAGCTTGAGGTGCTGGTACTAGTTGAACTACTTGATGTACTTGAGCTTGAAGAGCTTGAACTGCTAGGCCAGGAAGCCTGCTCAAAATACCAGATCTGATTGTCTGAGCCCTTATAGGTATACTCCTGAACGTTGGTGCCTGTAGTTGTTCTTGCGCCATATACGTCAAGGCAGGACGCAAAATCAGATACTTCAGTTGCAATATAATAGCCGCTGTTAGAATCAGCAGCGATGATATCAAAATTCTGTGCAGAATATCCGTTATTTGTATAAATCTGGATGTTTGTTCCATTAGAACTGGATCCGTTTGCAACGTCAAGAGATATTCCCCCCGTCATATCTGTTGCTGGATGCAAACGATAATAGCCTGTAGAACTGTTTTGCTCCAGTATCCATCTCTGGCCAAGAGATCCGGTACCTGTAGCCTGAACTACATTAGCGCCGGCTGAAGAAGAATCATCTTCAACAGTCAGATACAGGCCGCTGTTTTTGTTTTTGATGTAATAGATGTTGCCTGAGACAGGCGTTGTTGCTTCTGCATGTGACTCAATTGCAGGTGACACACACAAAGAACACGCCATTAAAGCTGCGCCTGCCAGAAGAGTGGCAATACGCTTTAATGTTTGTTTCATACTTTTCCTCCATGCATTATTTGTTACTATTGACCCCTAATACAACTATTAATAGCAGTGAAAACCTTTATTTGCAAGGAATTGCAGTTGTTATCCATATAGAAAAAACACTGGATTATTTGTGCAGGTTTCCTATTTTGAGTAAAATTAAAAAAACCACTTTTTTATTTAAAAAGCGTATTTTAACTTGCTTCGGGTTTATTTATAATTATGTTATTGGTTTTTAATAAGGGGTACGAATAAAGGAGGAGTTACAAAAATGTTATATGGAGCAATTGAAGCCGGTGGTACCAAGATGGTATGCGGAATTGGCACAGAGACAGGAGAAATACTGGATAGAGTTTCCATTCCGACCAGAACACCGGATGAAACAATGCCTGAAATCGTAAGTTTTTTTAAAGACAAGGAAATAGTTGCTTTAGGTCTTGCATGCTTCGGACCAATCGATTTGCACAAGGATTCTGCGACCTACGGTTACATTACAAGCACACCTAAGACTGCATGGATTGACTACGATATTGTTGGTTATTTAAAAAAGGAATTGAACGTTCCTATTGGTTTTGACACAGACGTTAATGGTTCACTTCTTGGCGAAGTAACATGGGGATGTGGGAAAGGTCTTAGTGATGTTGTATATATTACTGTTGGCACAGGAATTGGCGGCGGAGTCATGTCTGGAGGCAAGCTCCTTCATGGAATGCTTCATCCGGAAGTAGGACATATTCTGATGCGCAGATATCCTGAAGACAACTATGCTGGCAAATGTCCATTCCATAAGGACTGCTTTGAAGGACTTGCAGCAGGCCCTGCCATTGAAGAACGCTGGGGCTGCAAAGCTATTGAGCTTGCAGACAAGGATGAAGTATGGGAGCTAGAGAGCAAATATATTGCTCAGGCAATTGTTAATTATATGATGACTCTCAGTCCGCAGAAGATTATCCTTGGCGGCGGAGTAATGCATCAGGAGCAGCTTTTCCCACTTATAAGAAAAAAAGTACTTGAAATGAATGCAGGCTATATCAAGACCAAAGAGCTTGAAAATATTGACCAGTACATAGTGCCAGCAAGCTTAAATGACAATCAGGGCATCATGGGAGCTGTAAAGCTTGGCATGGACGCCGTGGAATAAGAGTGAATAAACAGGAGGCAATGATGGAATTCAAAGAAGTAGTAAAAAATCGTTATTCATGTAAAAAATATAGTGAAAGAAAGGTTGATAGAGAAAGTCTTAATGCTATTCTTGAAGCAGGTCGACTTGCTCCTACAGCCAAGAACCTTCAGGAACAGCATATATATGTAGTTGAAGCTGAAAAAAATCTGGCTAAAATAGATAAGGTTACACCATGCCGATATGGCGCTTCTACGGTGCTTGTAGTAGCTTTCGATAAAAACAATGTTTATACCTATCCTGGTGGAAAAAGAAATTCAGGCATAGAGGACGCTTCAATTATAGCCACACACCTTATGCTGGCTGCCGCAAATGAGGGTGTGGACAGCTGCTGGCTTAATAACTTTGATCCTGATATTTTGGCAAAGGAATTGGAGCTTCCTAAGAACGAAGAAATTCTTATGCTCTTAGATCTTGGATATGCAGCTGAGGGAACAGGACCATTGCCTAACCACTCCAGCAGAAAAGATTTAGACGATACAGTAAGCTATATTTGATCAGTTGTAAAGTGATTGGATTTTGCGGAGAACATTGGGGGGGTAAATATTCCTAAGATGCAGTAGTATCATAGCATTGGCTCATATTAATTTTCTATTAAAAGTATTAAAATAATCGTAAATCCGACCTCTTTTTCAAAAATAGTACTATAATTTTTTTATGGTGTTTTTATGAGAAAGGGGTCTTGCATTATGTTAAAAAACATGAAAATGAGCAACAAAATGATACTGATGATTGCAACACCGCTTCTAATTGGTCTGGTATTAATATGTACTCTGACTAACTCCAATCTAAGAAGTACTATTAACACAGATACAAGAGGAAGATTTGCTGAGCTGGTAGATGCCAGAGCCATAGTAATTGACCAGTATTTTCAGGCATATACCAACTGGATTGCTTCAATAGGTTCGCAGCAGTTTCTTAGAGATGCTCTTAAGGATCCAAGCGAAGAAAATATTGCTTACGCTCGTGTACTTCTTGGAGAATACAAAAATTCCCGTGAAGGTATGGAGGGTATGTTCTTTGCTGACAAAGATGGTACTCTTTTAATCCATACAGATCATCCTGAACAGGAAGGTGGACTATTTACATCCACTTCACTGGATACAATTAATGAAAAAACGTCTGAAAGCACAAATCATACCTGGTTAAAGGGTATATCAGTATCTTCATCAACTGGAGAGATTGTTGCGCCTGTTTATTGTGCTATTTATGATGCAGACAATACTACTCTGCTTGGATATGTTGGTGGCGGTACATATATTACCGAATTAAAAGACCTTGTATACAACATGGAACTAAATGGATATGACAGTTCTCAGATATACCTGGTTAATCCATCTTTGGGAAATATTATTTTTGCTCCTAATGAGGAAGAAATTGGTACAGATTATGATTCAAACACACAAAACGTTGTGGATGCAGCTATCTCTGAAGGCAAAGGCATTATAGAATTTGATTATGGTTCTGACACAATAATGATGTGCTACCAATATCTTGAAGACTGGAACTTTGTACTTTACATGCTGGATGATGAATCCGAAATTTTTGCTTCAGTTAACAGGCTAAGTATCACTATAATGGTTATTTCCATTGTAGTATTGGTTATTCTAGTACTTATAGTGCTGCTGGTTTCTAAAAATATATCAAAGGACATTTCTGATATTGGGGCTATCATAACATCTCTCGGAACTCTGGATTTGACCAATGCAGAGCGGCTACGAAAATATAGTGATAGAAAAGACGAAGTCGGCCAGATTGCTCTTGCTACCGGTAAGCTTGCAGGCGCTGTACGTGATTCTGTTCAAAATCTCAGAGCGCGAGCATCTGAACTAAAAGATGGTTCGCAAAAGCTTATAGAAAATTCTAATGAAACAATGACTTCTGTTGGTCAGGTTGATAAAGCTATCCAGGAAATCGCTCAGGGTGCAACATCCCAGTCAAGCGAGACTCAGTCTGCAACAGAAGCAGTAATGCAGATAGGTTCAATGGTTGAAGATACCAAAGAACAGACAATAGCGTTAAAGGAAGCTGCAGAATCCATGCATTCTTCATCTAAAGAGGTTGAAGACATTCTTGCAACGCTAAGAGATATTAGCCAGAAAACAAGGGCATCGGTGGATGTTATTTCTGAACAGACCAACCAGACCAATGCTTCTGCAGAAAAGATAAAAGAAGCAACTGCTCTTATTTCTGAAATTGCATCTCAAACTAATCTGTTATCTCTGAATGCATCAATAGAAGCAGCAAGAGCTGGCGAAACAGGAAAAGGCTTTGCTGTAGTTGCTTCTGAAATTGGAAAGCTCGCTGAACAAAGTAGCGATTCAGCGCAAAAGATTGAAGATATTATAAATGTTCTGGTTGAAAACTCTGTTAAAGCAGTTGATACCATGGAAGAGGTCAAGGGTGTAATTGATCAGCAAAGTGAATACGTTGAAAAAACAGCAGAGATCTTTGGAAATGTTGAAGATCAGATTCAAAACTCCTTTGAAGGAATCGAGAATATATCTGCCAAAGTTGAAACTCTTGATGTAACAAGAAAGAATGTAGTTGATGTTGTTCAGAATCTTACTGCAATTGCTGAAGAAAATGCAGCCAGCACTGAAGAAACCTCAGCTTCCACTTCTATGGTTAATTCAATGATCGGTGAAGTATCTGAAATAGCTAATAATGTATCAGAACTTGCAGAGAATATAAATAATGATGTAAATATCTTTAAGGTCTGACTAGTTTCTAATCAGGTGCTGTGATAATTACAATCAGTGACTATATCCTACATTTCTGCTTGACATTACCTCCGCCAGAAGGTAATATTTCATTTGCGCTAGTATTTATTCTGCGTCGACAGTTCGTTTGCACCATCCTGTCGTAAAACAAAACCAGGGCTGATTAGAATTACTATGTAATTTTATGGCTCTGCGTATTTGTATACGTAGAGCCATTTTATGTAATGGAGAATTTTTATCTTCAGGTAGCTTTTTCTAACCATGCTCTGAGTGAGATTAAATCAGAATAGAGGTTAGAAAGATGAATTTATTATTAGGTATTTTTGAACTTGTTGTAGTTTTCTCAGGCGTCCTTATTATGGACAAATTCTTTGGCAAATGGGGACTATACACATGGATGGCCCTTGCGGTTGTTTTTGCCAATATACAGGTTTCCAAGCAGATTGACATTGCTTCTGTATCAATCACTCTTGGAAATGTATTTTTTGCATCAACCTATCTTGCGACAGATATCCTCAATGAAAAATATAGTGATAAAGCCAGCAAAAACGCAGTAAAGATAGCTGCAGCAGCACTGGTTGCCTACATTGTTTTTGCTCAGATCACACAGGCATTTGTGCCAAACTCCTACGATACCGTTGATCAGAGCATGAAGATGATTTTTTCGATGTCAGTCAGAATCACAGCCGCATCAGGACTTATGTTTGTACTGTCTAACTGGTGTGATGTTATTCTGTATCAGAAGTTAAAAGAGAAAACCGGCGGAAAGCATATGTGGTTTAGAAATAACATCTCTACCATTGTTTGTAATTGTGCAGAGAATTTTGCATTTTCATTACTTGCTTTTGCAGGAACATACTCTGTAGCATATTGCCTTGAGATTTCCGTTGCAGGTTCACTTATAGAGATGTTGATAGCGTTTTGTGATACGCCATTTTTGTATGTTGCTAAGGTATTTAATAAGAACTCAGGAATTCTTTTAGAAAAAGAGGATGAGGAAGAAGAGGGAGTAAACCGCCGTAACGAGGTTAATGTATGATACACGATCTTGTAAGATATCAGTTTGATAATAAGAGTGCTCTTCCAAGAGAGAATGTTCTGCTGGTGTCTCTTGGCTGCTCCTGGGGTAAATGTTCATTTTGTGACTATCAGGATGACAAATCCTCATCTGTACTTGAATGTGACACAATAAATAAAAAGGTTCTTTCAGAAGTAAAGGGCGCAGAAATAGGCGCATCCTGCCTGGATGTAACCTGTTCAGCATCATATACAGAGCTTCCTTTTTCCACTCTTAACTATATTAGACAAACCTGCGTGGAAAAAGGCATTAAAACCGTCATTTTAGAGGGACATTACCTTTATAGAAACAGTAACCCCTTTTACATCGAATTTTTCAAAAATGAGGGAATTGAGGTGCTTTTTAGATGCGGTGTGGAGACCTTTGATGAATACATCAGAGAGACAGTCCTTCATAAGGGACTTCCTAATGTAACTCCCCAGCAAATAGCAGAGCATTTCCAATGGATAAACCTGATGTTTGGAATGGAAGGCCAGACCTTCGAGCAGTTAAAATACGATTTGAAAGTGGGCCTTAAGTATTTTAAACGAATAAACCTAAGCATTTATACCACTGTGAATAATGGCCCTGAGCGAGATATAAAAGCCATTAAAGAGTTTTATGCCAGCGATTTATATAAAGAGCTATTGAATAGTTCACAAATCGATATTTTCGATGAATGGGATGAAGACAATGGCCACAGCGTTGGTCATGATCTGATATAGATTAAAATGCTGACAACATCTGTGCAAGTGATGGGGGAGATTACATATATTGTGCAGATGTGTCGGCATTTTATATAAATGAGTTATTTTTTGCGAATAGAACGGAACTCCCCAGGGGTCATGCCTTCGAACTTTTTAAAGGCGTAGCAGAAAGCACTATCATCATCGAAGCCGCAGCTGCCGGCAATCTCTGAGATACTCATCTGAGTAGTAGAGAGATTGTATTTGGCGGCAGATATGCGGGTAGAGAGCAGGTACTGGTGTGGTGTAAGACCAGTCTCTTTTTTAAAGATTCTGGTAAAATAATAAGGGCTAAAGCCTGCAATAGAAGCAATTTCATTTACAGATATTTTTGACTTGAAATTATCTGCGATAAATGAAGTTGCTTTTTTTATGCCATCCGAAGCAGGAGCGCTTGCTGCAGCAGATTCCATAAGGCCCTGTAGAAGCCCTATTATAGTCAGAGACATAGTCGGCTCATTAGGTATTCTGGATGCCTTAAATCTGGTAAATAACTGGAACAGCTGCTGATACATATTCCTAAAATTATAAGGAGTAATAACGTTACCGGATTGCTGTATTATGTAGTTAAAATAATTACCGGAAAAGGCTCCGTCAAAATGGAGCCAGAGTGTGCTGCAGTCACTGACTGCACGGTATTGATGTGGATAATAACAATTTATAAGGACAACGTCGCCGGAATGTGCGGATAACAGATTATTCTCCAGCAAGATTTCCATATTGCCCTTTTCTATAAAGAGCAATAAATAACTATCGTAATGATTACGTACAAGATTATAACCAGCCAGATAATCAAACTTGCCAATAACTGTAGGATATATGAACAGCTGTTTGGCAGTTTCACTGGCTGTATAAAGATAATATTCTGATTTAGAAGTTATATTTTTTTCTTTATTATACATAAAAGCTCCTCACGTAGAGCAATTTTTATATATATATTCATTAATCAGTTCGACTTAATATTCAGTATAAAGCTTTGGCTTACCAATGTAGTAGCCCTGCATATAATCAATAGGCTGACTTTTAAGGTAGTTATATTCGCCTTCTGTTTCGATGCCTTCTGCAAGAATTTTGACATTACGCTGCTGCATGTCATAGCACATCTGCTGTACAATTTCCTGCTTGGTAGGATCAGTATCAATGTTTGAAATGTATTCTCTGTCAACCTTAATCATATGTGGCTTATAGAAATCAATATACTCAAGGTCTATATTCTGGCCGGTACCGAAGTCATCTATTGCAATAAGTGCGTTTACTCCGGTGCTATCGATAAATTTGCGCTTCACGGTATATGCGAATCTTTCAGGAGTAGTATACTCAAGAATCTCATAAACCATGCGGTCTATCATATAATCTCCACCAATCTGCTGGGTTTTAAAGCACCATTCAGGTCTCATACAAGTAGCTGGAAAGGTATTTAAGAAAAGCTTTCCTTCTAATCTCTTTTGTCTAAAATACATGGTGGCGTAGCAATTGGTGATTTCTTCGACAATCTGAAGCTGATCTCTTTTGGCCAGTTCTGTAATAAATTCCATAGGTGTATATGGATCAGGACGCATCAGGGCTTCATATCCGTATATGCTATTGTCAGAAGTCTGAATAATAGGTTGATAAGCAAATTTAACCTCTGCCGGATGTTCTATTAAATAATCAATTGAGACTTTTTTCATAACTCTTTCCCATAAATATCTTTTGATTTGCAACTACACTAATATAAATGAAAGAGTTTCCATTTGGAATACCATTTGAACAAGTTTAACTAAATTTTCACAAATATATTGTGATATATCATGAAAAAACCATTGTTCAGAGCAATTTTTTTATATTTTAAAGCACAATTGATAATTGTTAAAGAGTATTTTTTTAGATAAACTTAAATCATAAAGTAAAAGATCGGATTATTGCCGGCAAAACAGGGAATTTGAGGTATTTTTATGGAACTTATAAATCTTGGCGGAAAATGGAAAGTAAGTCTTGATAATGAATCAAAAATAGATGTAGTTTTACCTGGAACCCTTGATGAAAATGGAATTGGCCATGCTGATAAAAGCGCGTCCAAGCTGTATCAGGATGAAAACTATGTGGAAAATGCATCCTTGTCTGGTGCAGACGTAATAGCTACGCGCTTTACAAGAAATAATACCTTTGAGGGAGTAGCATCATTTTCACGGATTTTCGATCAGAATCTGTCTCAGGATAAACGAGTATTTCTTGAAGCCGAGAGAGCAAGAATTCTAAAACTGTATATCGATGAAATAGAGGTTAAGGCTCTCAGAGGAACCCTTAGCACACCCTATTGCTTTGAGGTTACAGGCCTTATAAATAAAGGCTCCGAGATAAAAATACTATCTGATAACAGCTATGAAGGGCTTCCTCATGACAATATCGTCTATTCTTCAGCTGCAACTGATGAGACCCAGACCAACTGGAACGGCATTACAGGTTACCTGCGACTTAGGTTGGAAGAGCACAGTTTTATTGAAAAGATAAATGTATATGCTGGTGAAAAAGCTCATATCAGGGCATATATAAGCTCTGACAGGGATGCTGAAGCAAAACTGGTGCTTCAAAGTAAAGCTTTTACCCAGAAAATAGAGAAGACAGTATCGCTAAGGCCAGGAACAACCGAGGTTGAGATATCTGATATAGCTTTAAGTAATGTACAAAAATGGGATGAATATGCAGGAAATCTATACATTCTTGAGGCTGATCTTGAAACAGAAGCCTCTAAAGCTCACTATGAGACGAGGTTTGGCGTAAGAACGTTTGGTGATGACGGAAAAGGCCACTTGGCGCTAAATGGCAGACGCATTTTCCTAAGGTCTGAGGCAAATTGCTGCGTTTTCCCGGAAACAGGCCATCCTCCAGTTACTGTACAAGAGTGGAAAAAGGTAATTGAAATCTATATGGGATATGGCATCAACTGCCTTAGATTCCATTCGCACTGCCCGCCAGAAGCTGCCTTTGAAGCTGCAGACGAGCTGGGAATTTTGATGCAGCCTGAGCTTTCCCATTGGAATCCGGTAGATGCCTTTAGCGACCCTATAGCACAGCAATATTATGAAAAAGAAGCCATTGAGATCCTCTACCAATACGCAAGTCACCCATCCTTTGTGATGATGACCTTTGGAAATGAACTTCAGGCAAATGATATCGGTATGGAATACATGCATGGCCTAATGGACGGATGCCGCAGTTACGATAGTACAAGGCTTTATGCTATAGCCTCTAACGCTTTTTATGGAGAAAAAGGCTGTGATGCGCAGAGTGATTTTTATACCTCAATGATGTATAAAAACAAGCCATTACGCGCAACTTTTGATGGCATGAGAGGATATCTGAATAATGAGTATCCAAATGCCAAAAGAAATTATGATGATTCCATGGAGGAACTTCGTAAGGACTTTAAAAAGCCGGTTTTCAGTTTTGAAGTAGGTCAGTTTGAGGTTCTTCCTGATTTTGACGAGATTGCAGAGTTTAAAGGAATCAGCAGACCGGATAACTACACTCTGATACAGAATAAAGTTATAGAGAATGGTCTTGCAGATACGTGGAAAAAACGCGTTGAGGCAACGGGCGAGCTGTCCCTATTGTGCTACAGGGAAGAAGTTGAGGGAGCTCTTAGAACAGAAGATTTCTCAGGAATCTCTCTGCTGGGATTACAGGACTTCCCGGGACAGGGAACAGCACTTGTAGGTATGCTTAATTCTCACCTTCAGAGTAAGCCATATTCCTTTGCAGAGCCGGAGCGCTTCAAGGCATTCTTCAGGCAGGTGCTTCCAATGGTTTATCTGGATAAATACACCTATACCAGTGCTGAAAAAATACAGGCAAAGGTTAAGCTGGCCAACTACAGCGCGTCTGTGGTTTCTGCCAAATTAGAATATAAGCTGGTTAGCAAAAATGCAGATAAGGAAATTTGTCTATTTAGCTATGAAAGTGATAAAAAAATTGATTGCCCGTGCGGACAGCTCTCAGATATTGGAGAAATAGATATTTCTCTAGAGAGCATAAACAGCAATCAGCAGCTTGAAATATTGGTTTACTTTGGAGAAAACAGGAATATATATCCTGTATGGGTATATGCTGAAAATGATATCTTAGTTAATAAACCTAAGGAGATATACGAAGCAAAGGAACTTAATGATGAGGCAATAGCTGTCCTTGAACAGGGCGGAGTAGTATATCTGAGCCCGGATTCTACAAAAGATATGCTTCCAAACTCAATAAAGTCTACCTTTTCTACAGACTTTTGGTCCGTAGGGACATTTGCTTCACAGGAAGGAAGTATGGGACTTCTTATAGACGATACGCATCCATTATTTAAAGACTTCCCAACTGATTTCCACACCAACTACCAATGGTGGATCATGGCAAGCCAGAGAGCTGTTATTTTACCAAAAGAGGTAAAGAGTATTGTGACAGTTATGGACAGCTATGCCTATATGCGTAACATGGCGCTGTTGCTTGAGTTTAAGTGCCTTAATGGAAAAGTCCTGTTCTCAACAATGGGACTTTCAAACCTTCAGCAATACCCTGAATGCAGGGCACTTCAGGCATCCATATATAAATACATGACATCAGAAGAGTTTGCGCCAATGCAGGAAATTGAACCTGACAAATTAAGGCAACTTCTTAAAGGCCAATGAGTTCCAAACCAGATTGGGATTGACATAGCCAAACCTTTGTGATAGTTTGTCATAGAAAAAATAAATATTGTAGATTTCATAGAACTTAGGTGTCCATTTTTTAGAATGGGTGAAAAGGGAATCCAGTGAGAATCTGGAGCGAAGCCGTCACTGTGTTAGGGAGTCTGTTCTCATAGTCACTGATAATATCGGGAAGAGAGAAGAGGCGATGATCGAAGTCAGGAGACCTGCCTAATGTTTGGTAATTTTGATTTGCGGGACTCGAATCAAATTCGCATGAAATATCTTTATTAGATATAGGATTATGAATTTGGAGACCACCGTATGGGTGGTCTTTCTCTTTTTCTGCGTCAAAATTACAGGGATGAATCGTCACTAAGGAGGACGCAATGAAAAAGAAATTAGTTAATGTTCTAGTACTTATGGCAATTACAGCAATTGCTGCCGTTGGTTGTTCAAGTACAGATACTACAGCAGAAGATTCTACTGCTGCAGTTACCCAGACAAGTACACAGACAGAGGAAAGTGTGACAGAAAGCACAGAAGAAGTATCAGACCAGGAAGCAGCTGATAAGGTTGCAGCTTTGATTGATGCAATATATGTTCAGACAAGAACAGACGAAACAGATGCACAGTGCGCTGCTGCGAAAGAAGCTTGGGATGCTCTTACTGATGCACAGAAGGAGCTCGTAGAGGGTGAATATGCAGATCCTGATTATTTTGGAAGAGATACAGGGGATGCATCTGCTGATGATCCTTTAAATCAGGATGATATCGGTGAAAATGAGATTCTTGTAGTTAGCTTTGGTACATCTTTTAATGATAGCCGTGTGGCTGATATCGGCGGAATCGAAAAGGCTATTGCTGCTGCAAACCCAGACTGGTCAGTTAGAAGAGCCTTTACAGCACAGATTATTATTAACCACATTCAGGCAAGAGATGGAGAAGCAATTGACAACGTTGATCAGGCACTTAACAGAGCTGTAGAAAATGGCGTTAAAAACCTTGTTATCCAGCCTACACACCTGATGCATGGCGCAGAATATGATGAACTTGTAGAAGCAGTTCTTGAATATGCGGATAACTTTGAATCAGTAAAAATTGCTGAACCACTTCTTGGTGAAGTAGGTGCAGATGCTACTGAAGTAAACGATGATAAAGAAACAGTAGCAACAGAGATTACAGCTAAAGCGGTAGAGACAGCTGGCTATGAAAGCCTTGAAGCTGCAGGAGAAGACGGTGTTGCATTTGTATTTATGGGACATGGAACAAGCCATACAGCAAAGGTTACATATTCTCAGATGCAGACTCAGATGAATGAGCTTGGTTATGAAAATGTATTTATCGGAACAGTAGAAGGCGAGCCAGAAGAAACTTCCTGCGAAAACGTGATTGCTGCAGTACAGGAAGCCGGATATACAAAGGTAGTTCTTCGTCCACTTATGGTCGTAGCTGGTGATCATGCCAACAATGATATGGCAGGAGATGATGAGGACTCCTGGAAATCAATGTTTGAAGCAGCTGGCTTTGAAGTAAGCTGCCAGGTTGCTGGGCTTGGTGAAATTGAAAACATTCAGGCCCTTTATGTTCAGCACACAGCTGATGCAATTGCTTCAGAAGATGGAGTTTCTGCAGACGCAGAAGCAGAGACAGAAGGCATTGGTCTTGAAGCTGGTACATACGAAGTATCTTTTAACACAGATTCAAGTATGTTCCGCGTAAATGAAGCCAATGATGGCAAGGGAACACTTACAGTAAACGAAGATGGAACAGCTTATATCTCTATAGCACTTGTATCAAAGAAGATTATCAACCTCTATGTTGGAACAGCTGCAGACGCAGAAAATGACGAGGCAGCTTGGCTAGAGCCTTATGAAGTAGAAGTAACCTACTCTGATGGTACAACAGAAACAGTATATGGCTATGACGTGCCTGTATCTGCACTTGGAGAAGAGTTCGACCTTGCAATCCTTGGAGAAAAAGGTGTTTGGTACGATCACAAGGTTTCTGTAGAGCAGTAAGCGCGAGAATGTCGCAAGTGACATTTCTTATATAGAAGCTTCTGACAGGAGCATTAGTTTGAAAAAGATGATTATTATGGCTGCAGCCCTTGTGCTACTTATAACGGGCTGCGGCAAAGATGAAAAAGTTGAAAATATCGTAGAAGATGGCAATTATTCGTGCCAGGTTTCTCTTGAGGGTGGTAGCGGTAAAGCTACAGTTAGTTCTCCGGCGGAGGTTGTCGTAGAGGATGGACAGATAGAGGTAACTCTTGTGTGGTCCAGCTCGCACTATGACTACATGCTTGTGGATGGTGTCAAATACGACAACACTGCCAGCGAGGGCGAAAATTCTGTTTTTACCATACCAGTCCCTGCCTTTGACGAAGCATACACAGTCATTGGCGATACCACAGCTATGAGCACTCCTCATGAAATCGAGTACAACCTTATAGTTTATGGCCCGTATGAAGAGACTGCCGATCAGGAAGACGCTGCAGGAAATGCTTCTACATCAGTAGATACAGAAGTATCGCTGGAAGGACTTACCTATGTATCTTCACTGGAGCTTGAATATGCAACAGAGTTTTCTGTTGATTTCTACGAAGATGCACAAGGAAACACCTACAATTACATAACAATCGGTGAAGGCGATTACCTGCAGACCTTTCTGCAGCTACAAAAAGGCGCTGATTCGGAGGCTGATACTGATAATTTGTTAAAAACAGATGCGACCTACCTTGTGTCCTCTTCTGTAATGGACCTTATTATTTCCATTGACGCTTTGGATCAGATAAGGTTTACAGGTACTGATGCTGCAGACTGGTCTCTGGCTGAGGCAAAAGAAGCCGTGGAAAGCGGAGATATGTTATTTGCAGGAAAATATTCTGCGCCAGACTATGAACTGCTTTTGGCAAACGGCTGCACACTGGCAATTGAAAATACCATGATTTATCACAATCCTGAGGTATTAGAAAAGCTCAAAAGTCTTGGAATTGATGTTCTGATTGAGCGATCAAGCTATGAGAATTCGCCACTTGGAAGATTAGAATGGATAAAGCTATATGGAGTTTTATTTGATCGCATGGAGGAAGGCGTGCAGTTTTTTGAACAGCAGACAGAGAGGATAAGCGCCATAACCAGCGAGACACCAACAGGACTAAAGGTTGCATTTTTTTCTATTACTTCAAATGGAAGTGTAACAGTTAGAAAACCGGGGGATTATATATCTGCCATGATTGAAATGGCGGGAGGTATTTATGTTCCGGAGGAGCTTGGGGATGAAGGTGATAATAAGCTCTCTACCATGACAATAACCATGGAAGATTTTTATTTGGGAGCTTATGATGCAGACCTTCTTATATACAACGGAACAATTGAAGGGGATATTTTAGGAATAAATGAACTTTTAGATAAGGCGGAGATGCTTTCAGAATTCAAGGCAGTGCAGGAAGGAAACGTATATTGCCTGCCGGGGGATTATTTTCAGCAGAGCACTAAGGTTGCTGATTTTATCGAAGATGTTCGAGGAGTTTTGACTCAGAGTGATAGCACTCTAAACTTTTTATACAAATTAGAGGATTAAACAGTGCAGAGAAAAACCAGAAATAGCCTGCTAATAATACTGCTTATGGTGGTTTTACTACTTATCCTGGGCATTTATTCAATAATGCTTGGAAGTGCCACTACTACAGTAAATGATTTGATAGCGCTTTTTAAGGGAGGTGCCGATACAGTCACCTACAATATCATATTGTCCATAAGGCTTCCCCGCATTCTTGCGGCGATAATACTAGGTGGAGCCTTAGCAGTTTCTGGCTTTTTGCTGCAGATATTTTTTGGAAATCCAATAGCAGGGCCCTATGTGCTGGGAATATCTTCTTCAGCCAAGCTTTTTGTGGCTCTTGTTATGGTGTTTTTATTAGAAAATGGCAAACTTATCAGTTCCTTTGGAATGGTAGTGGCTGCTTTTGCAGGCTCACTTCTTTCCATGGGAATTGTTTTGCTTTTATCAACTAAGGTAAAAAGCATGTCACTACTGGTTGTCTGTGGTGTCATGATTGGATATATATGCTCTGCAATAACAGACTTTGTAGTAAGCTTTGCAGAGGATTCAAACATTGTAAATCTCCGCAACTGGTCACTGGGAAGCTTTTCAGGCATTTCCATGAGCCATGTGGAGATATCTTTGGTTATAGTGTTTCTTTGTATGGCCACATCGATCTTCATTTCCAAGGAAGTTGGTGCCTACCAGCTGGGAGAAGCCTATGCAAGGAATATGGGCGTAAACATCAAGGCTCTTAGAGTTACCCTGATACTTGTATCAAGCCTTTTATCAGCAACAGTAACAGCTTTTGCAGGCCCTATTTCATTTGTAGGAATTGCGGTTCCGCACCTTATGCGAGGCCTGCTAAAAACAACCCGCCCGCTTATTATGATACCCGCCTGCTTTATTGCAGGCTCAGTAGTCACGCTCATTTGTGATGATATAGCAAGATGTGCTTTTGCACCAACTGAGCTCAGTATTAGTTCTGTAACAGCTATAGGCCTTGCACCCGTTGTAATCTATATGCTTGTCAGAGGAAAGCAGGTGCAGCATGACTAATGGAGTTGTAACCAAAGGATTAAATGTAGGATATGGAAAAGTGGTTGTCTCGGATCTGTCTTTTGAAGTCGGAAAAGGACAGATTGTGGCACTTATTGGGCCAAACGGAGCAGGCAAATCAACGATTTTAAAGACTATTACCAGGCAGCTGACAAGTCTTGGAGGGAAAATCTATATAAATGATAAGGACGAAGCCTTGCTAAAAAATGATGAGATTGCAAGGAAGCTCTCCATGGTCACTACAGAGAAGATTTATCCAGAGCTTATGAGTGCAAGAGAGGTAGTAGCCACAGGCAGATACCCTTACACAGGAAGACTTGGTATTCTGGCAGACAAGGACTGGGAACAGGTAGATATGGCCATCAAAATGACTCATTCCGAGGACGTAATGAACAAGGATTTTTCAAGACTTAGTGATGGTCAGAGGCAGCGCATAATGCTTGCAAGAGCTATATGCCAGGAGCCGGAGATAATGGTTCTTGATGAGCCAACCTCATTTTTGGATATTCAGTTCAAAATAGAGATATTGTCTGTAATAAAGACATTAGCGGTAGAAAAAAACATGGCAGTAATAATGTCAGTACATGACCTGGAGCTTGTGCCTGCAATTGCAGATACGGTTATAGCCATAGATGAGGGAAAAGCCCTTGCCATTGGCACTCCAGACGAAATAATAACAGGTGATATCATTGAGAAAATATATCACATGCCTAAGGGACAGGGAGAAATTCTTGCTCAGGGAATTAACAGTTATTCATATTCCTTTGAACAGGCATTAAATCAGGCTTTTTAATTAAGAGGTAAGCATGAAAACCAGAAATATCATGATTCAGGGAACTATGTCCAATGTTGGTAAAAGCCTTTTGGTAGGTGGACTTTGCCGTATATTTAAACAGGATGGATATAGAGTAGCCCCTTTTAAATCACAAAATATGGCGTTAAATTCCTTTGTTACCAGAGATGGTCTTGAGCTTGGAAGAGCACAGGCTATGCAGGCAGAGTGCGCAGGAATTGCACCTTCAGTATATATGAACCCTGTTTTGCTAAAACCAACAAACGACATAGGGTCACAAGTAATAGTAAATGGCGAGGTGATTGGAAATATGCCTGCCAGAGAATACTTTAAATACAAGAAAAAGCTGATACCGGATATTCTAAATGCATACAGGGAGTTGGAAAAGCAGGCAGACATAATCGTCATTGAAGGCGCGGGAAGCCCTGCAGAGATTAATCTTAAATCCGATGACATAGTAAATATGGGCCTTGCAGAGCTTGTGGATGCCCCGGTGCTTTTAGTGGGTGATATAGACAGAGGAGGCGTATTTGCGCAACTCCTTGGTACTCTCGAGCTTTTGGAACAAAAAGAACGGGAAAGAGTCAAAGGTCTTGTAATTAATAAATTCAGAGGAGATAAGACTCTTTTGGATTCGGGCATAGAGATGCTTCAGGATATGGGCAAGGTCCCTGTAATAGGAACCGTTCCATACACCAGACTTATGATAGATGACGAGGACAGTCTTAGCGAAAGGCTTGGGAATGAAAGGTATGAAAAAGACGCTGCTATTGATGTGGCAGTAATCAGATTCCCAAGAATCTCTAATTTTACTGATTTAGCGCCTTTTGAGAGTATAGAAGGAGTAAATGTAAGATTTGTAACAAGGCCTACGGATATTGAAGGCGCAGACCTTGTAATACTGCCTGGCAGTAAGAATACCATCGCAGACCTTAAATGGATGCGCCAGTTTGGCCTTGAAGCTGCGTTGAAGAAGTATTCCCAGACCGGTGTGGTAATAGGAATCTGTGGAGGCTTTCAGATGCTTGGAAAAGAGATATCTGACCCCGATAAGGTTGAAGAAGGCGGTAGCATCCGTGGTATTGGGCTATTAAATACAACCACGGTCTTAAAAGATAAAAAGCACCGAAGTCAGGTAAAGGGCAGTCTGCCAGAGCTTACAGGCGTGTATGAGGCTATTTCGCAGCAGGGCTATACAGGCTACGAGATACATATGGGAGAAACCCTGAATCATCAAGGAAAGCCAGTTACCTTTGTGCAGGATGGCAATGTATTTGGCACGTATGTCCACGGAATCTTTGATGAGGGAGACCTGGCACTTAAGCTTATCAGGACGCTTGCTGACAAAAAGGGCGTTAATCTGACTGAAACCATGGATTATCAGGCCTTTAAGGAACAGGAATATGACAAACTGGCCCAGGTTCTAAGAGACAATCTGGACATGGAATATATATACGGAGTAATGGGAATAGATGCAAAACATTGAATTTGTGTTGCCTTCAGAAATTGAAAAAAGAAGCTTTGAAATAATCGGAGCAGAGCTTGCTCAAATGGGAAAGACAATCCCTAAAGAGCAGGAGCCGGTTACTAAAAGGGTAATACACGCCAGCGCAGATTTTGAGTATGCAGATACAATGTGCTATTCAGCAAATGCCATAGATAATGCTCATAATCTGATAAAAAACGGCGCACATATAGTGACAGATACCAACATGGCGCTGTCTGGCATTAACAAAAAGAGACTTGCAGAATACGGCGGAGAGGTTCACTGCTTTATGGCAGATGATGATGTTGCTCTGGAAGCGGGCATGCGAAAGGTTACAAGAGCCACTGTTAGTATGGAAAGGGCTGCAGCACTATCTGTACCTACAATATTTGCCATTGGAAATGCACCAACTGCACTTATTTCTTTATATGAAATGATGGAAAAGGGCATATATATGCCTGATTTTGTAATAGGAGTGCCAGTTGGCTTTGTAAATGTAGTTGCTGCAAAAGAGCTGTTTTTGAACTCAGGAGTGCCATACATCATTAACAAAGGGAGAAAAGGCGGTAGCAATATAGCGGCTGCTATAGTGAACGCACTTATTTACAGTCTATGAGAAAAGGATTTACTACCGGAAGCTGTGCCGCTGCTGCTGCAAAGGCAGCTACCTACATGCTTCTGACAGGAAGAGAGAAACTTAATATCGAGATAGAAACCCCTGCAGGAGTGATGTTCAAGGCTGACCTTGTGGATATCTGTATGGAAGAAAATCAGGTAACCTGCAGCGTTATAAAGGATGGGGGAGATGATCCTGATGTTACTACTGGAAGCCATGTGGTAGCGCTGGTTCAGATTTTGCAGGCTGCCAGCGAGAAAGGCACAGACAAGACTCCTCAGGTGTTGATAGATGGTGGCAGGGGCGTAGGAAGAGTTACCCAGCCCGGACTTGATCAGCCGGTTGGAAATGCTGCAATAAATCATGTTCCAAGGCAGATGATTGAAAAAGAAGTTCTGGAAGTATGTTCTTTACTGGATTTTAACGGCACCTTAAAGGTGGAAATATCAGTTCCTGAGGGTGAGGAACTGGCAGAGCATACCTTTAATCCAAGGCTTGGAATAGTCGGAGGTATCTCAATCCTTGGAACTACAGGCATTGTAGAGCCTATGAGCACTAAGGCTATTCAGGATACCATTAAGGTTGAACTAAATCAGCAGAAGGCTCTTGGAAACACCATAGCAAGGGTTGCACCAGGAAACTACGGACAGCAGTTTTTAAAAGACCGCTATGGCTATGAGCTTGATAAAAGCGTTAAATGCTCCAATTATATTGGAGATACCATAGATATGGCCTGCGAACTGGGCTTTGAGAAAATGATTTTAACCGGACATATCGGCAAAATCATAAAGGTTGCAGGCGGCATTATGAATACACACTCACACGAGGCTGATGCCAGAATGGAGATTCTATCCAGCTGCGCCATAAGGGCAGGGGGAGATGCTGACCTTGCAAGAAAGGTGCTTGAATGCGTCAATACAGAAGAAGCTCTGAAGTATTTGGACGAAGAAGGCCTTTTAGCCAAAAGTATGGAAATAGCAATGGAAAAAATCCTGTTTTATTTAAACTTTAGAGCAGGTGGAAAGATAGGAATAGAGTGCATTATTTATTCCAGTGATTTTGGAATTCTTGCAGAGTCAAAGGGTGCTGCAGAGTGCTTCTAACGAAGGCTCCCTGAGAGCGTGGCTACATCAAAGATTCTGTAAGGATGAGAAGAAAAAAAAGAGGTTTATATGATTCATTTTGTAGGAGCTGGCTGTGGTGCCAAAGATCTTATAACAGTAAGAGGTATGAAGCTTTTAGAAAAAGCGGATGTTGTAATATATGCAGGTTCTCTTGTTAATCCGGAGCTTTTAGAGTATGCACCAAAGGATTGCACAGTATATAACAGCGCGGTCATGACCCTTGATGAAGTTATGAAGGTGATGACAGAAGCTGATGACAAAGGGCTTGAGGTAGTAAGACTCCATACCGGTGAACCCAGCATATACGGAGCTGTGCAGGAACAGATGCAGGTCCTTGATAAGGAAAACAGGGCCTATGACAGCTGCCCTGGCGTAAGTGCCTGCTTTGGAGCTGCAGCATCCCTTAATCTTGAATATACACTCCCTGGAATCAGCCAGTCCCTTATTATTACCAGAATGGCGGGAAGGACACCAGTTCCAGAGGGAGAGTCAATTGAAGCCTTTGCAAGTCACAAGGCTTCCATGGCGATATATCTTAGCACGGGAATGCTGGAGGAATTGTCTTCAAGACTTATTTCTGGAGGTTACACAGCAGAAACACCGGCGGCAATCGTTTACAAGGCAAGCTTTCCGGATGAGCAAAAGTATATTTGTACAGTAGGAACACTTGCAAAAACTGCCAAAGAGGCAGGTATCAGCAATCTTGCGGTAGTTTTAGTAGGCGATGTTATTGCCAAATCCGGATATTCGCTATCAAGACTATATGCGCCGGATTTTGAAACAGGATTTAGAGGGAAAAGAGAATGATTCCAGTTAAATTCATAAGAACAGTCTTTTTTACTGAAAATGGTGAAAATCTCGCACAAAGACTGTTTGAAAACATAAAAGAATATCGCCCTGAATACCGAAAGAAAGAAGATTCTCTGGAAAAATGGGTTGGCGAGTCCTTTGAGATGCATCTCCCAATTCTTTTCATAGGAGCAACAGGCATAGCAGTGCGGCAGATAGCGCCATTTATTCAAAATAAGCTCCTTGATAGCCCGGTAGTTGTAATTGATGAGCTTGGAAGGTTTGTAATTCCTGTCTTATCAGGACATTATGGCGGCGGAAATCAGCTTGCTGCAATGCTTTCAGAAGCAATAGGCGCAACAGCTGTTATCACAACTGCAACAGATCTTAATGGTGCCTTTGCGGTGGATGTCTTTGCCAGAGATAACGGTTTGTGGATTTTCAATAAGGACCGGATAAAATCAGTATCCTCAAAGGCTCTAAAAGGAGAAATGGTAAATTATTTCTGTGATGCAGAGGGAACATCCTTTGAGGGAAATATGCCTCAAAGCATCCAGCAAGCAAAAGACTGCGATTTTGTCATTACGGACAATCCGGTAAATACAGAGATTCTAACCCTTATTCCCAAAAGAATGATATTGGGAATGGGTTGTAAAAAGGGTAAGAGCTTTATGGAGCTTAAAAGCTTTGTTCTTGGCAACTATGATGAGGCGGACTTAAGAAATCAGTTATATGCCATCTGTTCAATAGATGCCAAAGCAGAGGAAGAGGGACTTATCAAACTGGCGCAGTATCTTGGCTGCAAATATATTACCTTTTCTGCAGGGGAGCTGGAGAGCGTTTTAGGAGATTTTGATGAGTCTGATTTTGTCAAAAAAACAGTTGGAGTCTCTAATGTCTGTGAAAGGGCAGCTATATGTGGCGCAGGCGAAGGCTCTGAGCTTATAAGAAAAAAGACAGCACTAGACGGAATGACCCTTGCAGAAGCAAGGAGAAAGAAAGTAAGGATTATATGGCAGGAAAAATAATATTAGTTGGCATGGGACCTGGCCAAAAGCAGTTTATGACCCATGA
The DNA here is from genome assembly GCA_045646185.1 of Butyrivibrio sp. Taxonomy (GTDB): domain Bacteria; phylum Bacillota; class Clostridia; order Lachnospirales; family Lachnospiraceae; genus Butyrivibrio. The sequence goes on along the minus strand of JAZRKG010000175.1, from coordinate 46,569 downwards.
AGCCTATGAAACCATGGAAAAAAGCGACATTATAGTTGGCTATACGGTTTATGTGGATTTGGTAAAAGAGCACTTTCCAGACAAAGAGTTTTTTACAACACCAATGAAACAGGAGCTTGAAAGATGCAGAGCCTGCTTCGATTTTGCCATGCAGGGCAAAAACGTTGCCTTTATATGTAGCGGGGATGCAGGAGTGTACGGAATGGCAGCGCCTGTATACGAGCTTTCCAGGGAATATGGGGATGTGGAAATAGAAGTGGTACCAGGTATTACCGCAGCTATTTCAGGTGCAGCAGTTTTGGGAGCACCTCTAAATCATGATTTTTGTGTTATTTCCTTAAGTGATCTTTTGACACCCTGGGAAGTCATAGAGAAAAGGCTTATAGCCGCTATTGAAGGGGATTTTGCCATTGCAATTTATAATCCTTCCAGCAAAAAGAGGCAGGATTACCTTCTAAGAGCCTGTGAAATAATGCTGAAAGCAGGTGCTGATCCGGATAGAGGCTGCGGCTTTGTTGAAAATATAGGTCGCGAAGGCACTAAATCAGTGGTCTGCACCCTGCAGCAGTTAAAAGAGTGTCAGGTAAACATGTTTACAACAGTATTTATTGGAAATTCAACGTCAAGCATTATAAACGGCAAACTGGTTACCCAAAGGGGATACAAGATCAATGAATAAAGTCATTATTTTTGGCGGTACAACTGAAGGAAGAGAACTGGCCAGTGATCTGGCAAAAGCAGGCATAGGTAGTGTGTACATGGTTGCCACAGACTATGGCAAAATGGTGGTTGACGAGTCTCCATTTATTGATGTGCATATTGGAAGACTTGACAGTGCAGGAATGCAGCTTTTATTTAACAGTGAGGAGCCTGTTGCTATCGTGGATGCAACTCATCCGTATGCCGAGATTGTATCTGGCGAAATTGATAAAGCCATTAAGGAAGTTCCAAATGTGCCGTTTTACAGGCTTGGCAGAGAGCAGGAGCTTGTAGACGATGATAATTGTTATTTCTTCGATACTGCTGAAGAATGCGCAAGAGCTCTGGAAAATACAGAAGGGACAGTATTTGTTACTACAGGTTCCAAGAATCTGTCTGATTTTTGCAGTATTCAGAGCTTAAAGGAAAGGCTGATAGTCAGGGTGATTCCAAACAGGGAAAGCCTTGATATCTGTTACGAAAATGGACTTAAAGGCAATCAGATCATTGCCATGCAAGGACCTTTTTCCAGGGATATGAATCTGGCCTTTTTCAGGGATACCCAGGCTAAAGCAGTTGTTTTAAAGGAAAGTGGCAAGATTGGCGGAGAAAGAGAGAGAATACTTGCTGCAAGGGCAGTGGGAGCAGATTGCTATATCATAAAAAGACCTGATAATGAAAAAGAAGGCTTCTCCTATCAGGAAATCAGGGAAAAGCTGTACAGGCTATGCGGATGTGAGGATATCTGCAATGAGCAGGATACAGTCAGAGGAAGCGATGTAAAGACTAAAGTTTCAGTGACTTTGGCGGGCTTTGGAATGGGCTATGGCTCTATGACCCGGGAGGTTTTAGATGCTATAGAACAGGCTGATTATGTATTTGGAGCACCAAGGATGATTAAAAGCCTTGGGGGCGATAGTATCAAATACCCTTATTATCTTGCAAAAGATATAGTGCCTGCGCTTGAAAGGATTTGTCAGGAGTCTGAAAAGGCTCTGATTAACGTGGTAATCCTTTTCTCAGGTGATACTGGTTTTTATAGCGGCACAACAAGGCTTTATGAAGCCTTAAAGGATAAAGATTATATCATAAAGACTTTACCAGGAATATCCTCGGTTAGTGCACTTTGTGCCAAAGCCAATACCAGCTGGCAGGATGCCAAAATCATGAGTACTCATGGCGTAGCCGAAGAAGATTGGCTTTCAGAAATAATAACAGGAGTTATGATAAACAAGAAACTTATTTGCATTACTTCTGGCCTTAGTGACGTTCAGAAAATTGGCACACTGTTGATGGAGCTTGAGGAGGCTGGTAAGGGCAAATATCAGGTTATCGCAGGTCGCAATTTATATGAAGATGAACAGCTTAGCTTTCTTAGCCCTATGCAGTGTAACCGGTTAACAGAGGAAGGACTGTATACTCTTTTGATTGTAAACGAAAGACCGGAAAATAAGCGCTTAGTACCAGGTCTTTCTGATGAGGTATTTATCAGGGATAAGGTACCTATGACCAAGGAAGAGATTCGGGCGCTGTCCATTTGTAAGCTTGGAGTTACAGCAAACAGCGTTGCCATGGATATAGGAAGTGGAACCGGCTCTATAGCAGTAGAGCTTGGACTCCTTGATCCTTCGGTATCTGTCTATGCAATTGAAAAAAAGCCTGAGGCAGTGGAGCTTATCAAAAAAAACCTCAGAAAATACAATTTAAAGAACGTAAAGGTAATTGAAAAAGAAGCGCCAGAGGCTCTTAATGGGCTGCCAGCGCCAGATGTGGCATTTATTGGTGGGACTTCAGGAAACATGGAAGAGATTCTGGATACCTTAAGGGCTTACCATAAGCCTGTGAAAGTGGTACTAAATGCAGTTACTTTGGAGACTATTGCTGAAATAAATAGTCTTTTGACAAAATATGAAATTGAAGAGCCTGATATAGTCCAGGTTCAGGTTAGTAAAGTAAAGAAAGCAGGAAAATACTCCATGCTTCAAGGACAGAACCCTGTGTTTATTGTGAGTTTTTCTTTGTGATTAAAGGGGTAAATATGAATTATCCAAGGCTGATACTGGCAGCGCCAAAGAGCGGAAGCGGTAAAACTACCGTTACCTGCGGTGTTTTGTCATCCTTAAAATTAAATAATGCCGACGTTTGTAGCTTTAAATGCGGGCCGGACTACATAGATCCAATGTTTCACCGCAAGGTTTTGGGAATATCAGCGGGAAATCTTGATACCTTTTTTACTTCAGAAAAAGAAACAAGGCAGCTTTTTGTAAATGAATTTAGCGGAGAGCTGGCTGTTATTGAAGGCGTAATGGGGCTCTATGACGGACTTGGGGGAACTGAACTGACTGGTTCCACCTACGACCTTGCCAGGGCGCTAGGAGCACCAATAGTAATGGTCATTGATGCTAAAGGCGTGGGACGGTCTGTGCTTGCAGAGATAAAGGGCTTTCTGGACTATGATACAGAGGGACTAATCAAGGGCGTTATTCTAAACAGGACATCCAGATATTTTGCCGATATTCTTGGGCCTATGATTGAAAAAGAGCTTGGGATAAAGTCCTTTGGTTATGTAGAAAATAGCGCAGATATAGAGATTGACAGCAGGCATCTGGGGCTTGTAATACCTGAAGAAATATCGGACATACAGCAAAAACTGCAGGAACAGGGAAGACTTATTTCTCAGGGAATAGACCTTAACGGACTTATAGAGCTTGGAAAAGCTGCGGTCTGGGAATTTGATGAAGTAAAGGCGCCTAAAGAAAGCGCTTTGCCAAAGGTCCGGATTGCAGTTGCCAGAGATGAGGCCTTTTGTTTTTACTACAAAGAAAATATGGAGCTTCTTGAAAAATACGGTGCAGAACTGGTATTTTTTTCACCCATAAGGGATAAAAACCTGCCAGAAGGCGTTTTGGGACTTATTCTGGGCGGAGGATATCCTGAAAACTATTTAAAGGAGCTTTCTGAGAATAAAAGTATGAGGGCTGATATCAGAGAAAAGCTTGAAAATGGAATGCCTGTGCTGGCAGAATGTGGCGGATTTATGTACCTGCTGGATTCCATTGCGGATAAGGATGGACAGGCGTATGAAATGGCTGGATACATTCCCGGAAAGGCCTTCTGGAAGGGAAAGCTTGTGCGCTTTGGCTATGTAAACCTTACAGAAAGTGGCCTTGATATTAAAGGGCATGAGTTTCACTATTTTGATACAGACAATAATGGAACAGACGTGCTTGCAACAAAGCCTGTAGGAGAGCGAAGCTGGAGATGCATGCATCATAGAGGGGCTTCATTTATTGGCTTTCCCCATTTGTATTATCCGTCTGATCCTGATTTTGCAAAAAGTTTTATTGATAATTGTTTATTGGAGATGTAATGAGATATATTTTTTCTGATGTCCTGGAGGGCAAAATTCAGCAGGAGGCTGTAGCCCAACAGATTGAAGCTGCTATAAAGGATAATTGGGACAGAGTATCCAAGCCGATTAACGGCTTTGGGGTGTTTGAGAGGCTGTATGCCAGAATTGGTGCTGTTCAGGGCACTACAAAGCCGGACCTTGATAATATAAGGCTACTTGTATGCTGCGGAGATCATGGCGTGGTTGAAGAGGGCGTAAGCCAGACAGACCAGAGCGTTACGAGAACCTGTGCCATGAATATAGGCAGGGAGCTGACAACAGCAGGCGTTATGGCAAAGTCTCTGAATATAGAGGTCTGGTCAGTTGACGTAGGGATAAACTACGAAGGCGCTGTGCCGGATACAATATATAAAAGAGTAAAAAACGGCACCAACAATTTTCTAAAGGAAGCGGCCATGTCGAAAGAAGAATTTCAGTCTGCTGTTCAGGTTGGAATGGATCTGGTAAAGGAGTCTAAGGAACAGGGCATAAAGCTCCTTCTCGTAGGAGAAATGGGCATAGGAAATACCACCAGCGCCGCTGCTATGACTGGATACCTGCTGGGAATGGAGGCTGAAAGCGTAACAGGAAGAGGGGCCGGACTTGATGATACTGGCCTTGGCAAAAAAAGAAGCGTTGTAAAAAAAGCATTGTCCATGTATCAGGAACTGTCAGCCAGCGAAGTAATGACAAGGTTTGGTGGTCTGGAGCTGGCAGCAATGACCGGAATAGTAATAGGCGGCGCATTATACCATGTACCAGTGGTTTTAGATGGCATGCTTAGCATGATTTCTGCACTTGTGGCAGACAGGATACTTCCCGGGGCAAGGCAGATACTGATTCCATCTCATAAGAGCCTTGAGCCGGCAACTATAGCTCTTTCACATGCACTTGAGCTAGAGCCTGTAATAGACGGCGCCATGGCACTTGGAGAGGGAACCGGAGCAATTATGATGGCATCCCTTCTTAAAATGGCAGACGTAGCGTACAATGAAGCACTTAAATTTGGAGACTCCGGAGTGGAGCAGTATAAGAGATTTTAAACTATGATTACTTTTGTTTATGGCGGTAGTAGCAGTGGTAAATCGGCCTTTGCTGAGGAGCTGCTATCAGGTGCCAATGCTCAAAATAAATACTATCTTGCCACCATGAGTGCCAGCGATCCGGAAAGCCTTAAGCGAATACAAAAGCACCGTTTAAGCAGAGAGGGGAAGGGCTTTATTACTCTTGAATATCCTACAGATGTGGGTAGGGCTGTTCTTGAGATAGATTCAGCTGATGATTCGGCTCTGCTGTTGGAGTGCATGTCCAATCTGGTAGCCAATGAGATGTTTGGAAAAGAGGACATCTCCAAGGCCGAGACTTGTGTCAGCAAGGTTTTAGCTGAAGTGTCCAGACTGTCAGAAGAGACAGCAAATCTCATAATTGTCAGCAATAATATATTTGAGGATGGAATAACCTATGACGAAACAACTGAAGAATACCTGAGAGCTCTTGGACAAGTAAACAGGGAGCTTGCAAAGATGGCTGACAGCGTATACGAAGTAGTTGTGGGAATACCGCTTAAAATAAAGTAATCAAAAGCAGGATAAAAATCATGAGAATTATAAAAGCAATAATTGTTGCATTTTCAATGTATTCCAGAATACCAATGCCGCGATTTGAGTGGGCTGGCGAGGATATGAAATATCATTTGATATTCTTTCCTTGGGTAGGTGCCGTAATAGGTCTTTTGGAATATCTGTGGCTATATATATGCAATCAAACAGGAATTGAGCAGTTACCCTTTGCGGCAATCGTAATAGTGATACCGCTTGTAGTAACAGGAGGCTTTCATGTGGACGGATATATGGATACCTCTGATGCCCTTTCATCCTGGAGAGAGAAGGAAAAACGCCTTGAGATATTAAAGGATCCTCATATTGGTGCCTTTGCAGTAATAAAGCTTTTAACAGCTGTTCTGACCTTGCTTGCAGCACTTTTACTGATGAATAAAGAGAGCTTTCTGGCCTGGATAGTTACTTTTTTCCTGGCAAGAGCCTTTAGTGGAATATCGGTAGTCAGGTTCAAAAATGCCAAAAAGGACGGGCTCCTAAATACCGAATCAGAGACAGCAAGCCAGCGCGTTGTATTCATTGCACTGGTGGTCCAGCTTGTAGCAATGGCAGCGGCTTTAATACTTTTTTACCCTATATACGGAATAGCTATAATGGTCACACAGCTTTTATGCTTTGTCTGGTACAAACGGGTTGCCATGAGTAAATTCGGTGGTATAACCGGCGATCTTGCAGGTTGGTATGTAACCAAGAGTGAAGTGTGGACAGCACTGGTATGTGCTATTTTGACGGTGGTTTTGGAGGCATTATGATTCTTGTAATTGGCGGAAATAATCAGGGAAAAAAAGATTATGCAAAAACTCTTTTTCCAGATGCCGAAATCTGGGACAAGCTCCATTTATATATAAAAGAACAGCTTGAAAAAGGTCTTTCGGAAGAAGAAATCTTTTTTGAAATAAAAGAAAAAAACAAAGAAGGTCAGTGGGTGCTGATTGCGGACGAGATTGGAAACGGTGTGGTACCAATGGACTTGGCAGACAGAAAATGGCGTGACGTATCAGGAAGGATTCTGATTGACCTTGCAAAAGAGGCTTCTGAGGTGCACAGAGTAGTCTGCGGGATAGGGCAGAAAATCAAAGGCTGAATTTATAGAAAATACGCGGAGGCAGACGTTTGAATAAAACTATTTATTTAATAAGGCATGGGCAGACACCTGGAAATGCCATGAAACGATATATTGGCACCACAGATGAGTCATTAACGGAGGCGGGAGTTCTTGAATTAAAAGGACATGCCTACCCTAAGGTAGAGATGGTTTTTTCAAGTCCGTTAAAGCGTGCCATGGAAACAGCCAAAATTATATATCCTGAACAGGAAATCACTATTGTTTATAAGCTACGTGAAACTGATTTTGGAGAGTTCGAAGGAAAAAACTATCAGGAGCTTTCAGGTAATGACAAGTATCAGGCCTGGATAGATTCTGGCGGTCTGGCGCCATTTCCTGGCGGGGAAGATCCCTTTGACGTACAGAAGCGTGCAATGGAGGGACTTGAAGAAATTACTGAAATGTCAAAAGACTGTAAGGAAATAGCCATAGTTACTCACGGAGGAATTATAATGGCGCTTTTGCAGAAGCTTTTTGGCGGAGATTATTATAACTATAACGTTGCAAACGGAAAGGGGTATTCTTTTGAAATATCATCTGATAGCCTTTATAGCGGGCTTTGTAATAGATTGTATACTGGGTGATCCGCAGGGATGGCCCCATCCAATCAGATGGATTGGCGGGATGATTTCAAGGCTCACAGACCTCTTGCTGACAAAAAAGGCTGACGAAATGGATAGTGCCGGCAAAAGGCGTGCAGGGGTGTATCTTGTAGTTATTGCACTCTTTTTTGCTACGCTTGTAACGGGCATACTTTTAACAGGAGCCTACTGCATTAACCCATATCTTGGTGTGGCTGTTGAAGCTGTCATGACTTATTTTTTCCTGGCGTCAAAATCCTTGTATACTGAGAGCATGAAGGTCTATGAGGCCTTAAAACATGGAACACTGGATGATGCCAGGTATGCAGTATCCATGATAGTTGGCCGTGATACCAAGGTTCTTGATGAAACAGGCGTTGCCAAGGCAGCGATTGAGACTGTGGCAGAAAATACGTCTGATGGCGTTATTGCACCTATGATATATATGGCAATTGGCGGACCGATATTGGGAGTTATCTACAAGACTATAAATACCATGGATTCCATGGTGGGCTACAAAAACGAAAAGTTTCTTGATTTTGGAAGAGCGGCGGCTCATCTGGATGATTTTGTAAACTATATTCCTGCCAGAATCAGCGCATTTTTTATGGTTGCGGGCTGCTTTTTCCTTGGAGCTGAATATGATGGCAAGAGGGCCTTTGCTATTTTTAAGCGTGACAGATACAATCATGCCAGCCCAAACTCAGCACAGACTGAAAGTGCCTGTGCCGGGGCACTTGGCATAAGGCTTGCAGGGCCAGCCAGCTATTTTGGCAAAATAGTGGAAAAGCCATATATTGGCGATGCTTTGCGACCGGTTGAAATAGAAGATATTGTTTGCGCCAACAGACTTATGCTTATGACAACGGTTCTATGCGAAATTGTCTGTGTGGTGCTTATTTGGAGTATTTACTATGCATGGCGGAGATATATATAGAAATAATGTAAAATACGATTTTTCAGTGAATACAAACCCTCTTGGAATGCCTCCGGAAGTCGCTGCGGCTTTGTCAGAGGCTGTTTTTGATGCGGACAAATATCCGGATCTGATTCACGAAGAGCTTGTAAATGAAACTGCCAAAGTACTTGGAATTGAGCCATTTCGAATAGTATATGGAAATGGTGCCTCTGAAATACTTATGGCTCTTTGTCACGCAGCTTTACCAGAGAAGATCATGGTAACAGCGCCGTCATTTCTTGGCTATACCAACATTATTCATAAGGCTTATAAGGATTGCGGTATAGTTTATCACTATTTATCGGAAGTAGAGGATTTTGAGTTAAAAGATGACATTCTGGAGCATATAGAAATGGAAGCTCCTTCAATTCTTTTTTTGACAAATCCTAATAATCCCAATGGGCGATTTGTTGATAAAAGCCTTTTAGAAAGGATTGTCAGTAAATGCGATGAAACTGGGACGGTGCTTCTCCTGGATGAGTGCTTTCTGCCTCTTTCGGGGGCTGATAAAGAACGCTCTATGATTCCGAAAATTTCAGAACATGGTAATATTGTGGTGCTGCGCGCATTTACCAAGAGCTTTGCTATGGCGGGGGTGCGCCTGGGCTATGCAGTATGCGGTGACAAAGCTCTGGCAGAGGCTATAAGAGCACATCTTCCGGAATGGAACCTGTCTTTGTTTGCCCAGAGAGCGGGCGTGGCAGGTCTTGGCCATTTGGATGTAATTCAGCAAGCCGCTGAATATATAGCAAAGGAGAAAAAGTACCTTCTGGAGGGACTTACAGCCATTGGCATACGATGCTATCATTCCGATGCCAATTATATACTACTAAAGCTGGAGAACGTCGGCGATAATGTGGCGGAAAGCCTTATGGCAAGAGGAATTCTCATAAGAGACTGCTCAGATTATGAAGGTCTTGGGAAGGGATACTACAGAGTAGCCGTAAAAAAGCATGAAGAAAACGAACTTCTACTTAGAGCTTTAAGAGATATTTCGGATAAAAAAGGAAACAAATAATTCACAAAAGATATCAGAGAAAATGATGTATAATTGGAGGAAATTAAGAACAAAAAAGCAATTTTTGAGGAGAAAGGTTATGAAAAAAACTATAGCATTATTGGTGGCTGGATTTATGGTGGTATCAGTTGCTGGATGTACAGATACTACTGAAAATGAAGGCCAGAGCAGTACTGTGGAGACATCACAGTCAGAAAGCGCAGCAGTGGCATCTTCAGTGGAAGAAATCACGGCAGAAGTAACTACTGTAGCTGCAGCGGATCAGGAAGAAGTAGATGCGCTTTTACAAAAGCTCCTTGCAGAGTCAGATGATGAGATGCCTTCAGATACAGATATTCAGCTTTTAAAAAGCGCTCAGGTAGCTGCTTCGGAAGATAATTTTACTGGTAAATGGTCCAGAACAAACTGTCTTACAGGTATGTTTGCTACAGTCAATATTTCCAAGGATACTGACACAGCGGCTTCTGTAAACGGATTCTTTTATCATTACGGAAATGTAGGCAATGTAAATGTTTCAGATGCCTTTTATTTAAATGATAACTGCCTGGTTGTAGTTGATGAGGACTCAGAAACCTTATATCTCTTAACTATTGATGGAGATACAATGACTGTCACACAGCACGGTGATGGAAATATGGGACAGGATGTAACCGGAGCAGGTGAGTATACACTTGGTGATCCGGTTTACACCAATGCAAATGACATTGAGGATAACTTTACAGATGAAGAGATAGAAGCTATTAAAGCTCTTCTTGAAGAAGGCGGATTGGACTATACTGATTTCTTCGAAAATACAGTGCTATACGGTATTTTGACAGTTACAGAGTCAGAAGCAACCTTTGAGGATGGTAGTGTTCAAAAGGGAACCTGGTATGAAGCTATCGCTCCACATGGATTTACCTATGATTCAATTATTTTTATTGCTGAAGATGGAGAGATATACTTTGAATCAACCATGAACGGTATCAGTGAATACTACTTCCTGACCACTAATGACGCTGTTTCAGACATGCCAGTCAAGGAATAATTGTGCTTTACTTTACCCTTGAAAAGCAATAAAATCAAGTAGGTAAAAATGAATGGCAGGTTGTTAAAATGAGCGATATTTTATTATATTTTTTTATAGCATTATTTTGGGGAATAGGAATTGTTTCTATTCCTCTTTTAAAGTGGTACAGAAACAATTTTGGATGTTCTTTTCAGGAAACTATGTATACACTGGCTTCTCCCATGGAAGGTGCAGATGCAAGCTTTATGCTGGATGCGTTCTGGTATAGCAGATGGTTTATAGCGCTGTATATTATTGTATATGCAGGACTTTTTATTCTTATAAGGAACGGACTTATTTCCGGAGTATATGTATTACTTGCAGGAATTGCATTATTTTTGGTGCAGCTGCGTAGAACAGATATTGCTATGGGTATTTCGGAATACTTCATAATGCGTCTGTCGCGTACCCGACTGTATGATGAAAACTACGTAAAGCCTGAAAATGTAAAGGTTGGCAAAAAGACCAAGAACCTCATCTATATCTATCTTGAAAGTATGGAATCAACCTATGCTTCAAAAGAAGATGGTGGAGTACAGAAAGAAAACTACATTCCTAATCTGACAAAGCTTGCCAGTGACAATACTTCTTTCTCAGAAGATGATAAGTTGGGAGGCTTCCATACTGTTCCCGGATCACAGTGGACAATGTCAGCTATATTTGCAACTCAGACAGGAGTTCCTTTTTCCTTCCCGCTTAGATACGTAAGAAAGGACAAAAAAGACCTGGCCAGGGGAATTACATCTCTTGGAGATATTTTACATGAAAACGGCTACGTTCAGGAGTTTTTGTGCGGTTCCAAAGCACAGTTTGGAGGACGCGCCAATTTCTTTAGACAGCATGGCGATTTCAAGATATTCGATTACGATTCAGCTATAGAAAATGGCTATATAAAAGATGGTTACAGAGTCTGGTGGGGCTTTGAAGACAACAAACTCTACAAATGTGCCAAGGATGAGCTTACAAAGCTTGCAAGCCAGGGAAAGCCTTTCAACTTTACCATGCTCACTGTTGATACTCACCACATTGGCGGTTATGTATGCGAGGAGTGTGGTCATGAGCACAAAAATAAGCTTGCAAACGTTCTTGAGTGCGCAGACAGACAGCTCAAAGAGTTTGTTGACTGGTGCAATGAACAGGATTTTATGAAGGATACTGTAATTGTAATAACCGGTGACCACCCAAGAATGGATACTTCTCTTGTAAAAGACGTTGATTACTATGACAGAACCGTTTATAACTGCATTATCGGTTCAGATAAACATATACAAAAGGATGATACAAATAACAGACAGTTCCTGCATATGGATATTTTCCCTACCGTGTTATCTGCTTTGGGGTTTGAAATTAAAGATAACCGTTTGGGGCTTGGAACAGATTTGTATTCCGGCACAGAGACTTTGTGCGAAGAAAAAGGTTTTAAATACATGAGAGATGAGTCTTTCAAGTATTCAAAATATTACGTTCATAATTTTAGCTAAAAATTTATAACACTTTTGGGGGTTACATTATGAATCACATCATTATCAACGGAAAAGTAAGCAAGGGTACCATAAATAAAAATATTTATGGCCAGTTTACAGAGCATTTGGGACGCTGCGTATATGAAGGAATATACGTGCGTGACGAGGACAACATCCAAAATGAAAAGGGTATCAGAAAAGACGTTATGAAGGCGCTCAAGGATATTGATGTGCCTGTAGTACGCTGGCCAGGCGGTTGCTTTGCAGATACCTATCACTGGAAGGACGGTATTGGTCCAAAGGAAAACAGAAAGACTATTGTTAACACCAACTGGGGAGGAGTTACAGAGGATAACGCTTTTGGCACTCACGAATTTATGGAGTTTGCCAAGCAGCTGGGCTGTGACGTATACCTGTCCGGAAATGTTGGCAGTGGCACTGTTCAGGAGATGTCTGACTGGATTGAATACTGCAACATGGGCGGTATCTCACCTATGGCAAGTCTTAGAAGAGAAAATGGCCAGGATGAGCCATGGAATGTCAAATACTGGGGAATCGGAAACGAGGCCTGGGGCTGTGGTGGCAATATGAAGGCAGAGTATTATGCTGACGAAGCCAGAAAATTCTCAACCTACATGAGAAATTATGATCCAAAGCATCCTATCTATAAGATTGCTTCTGGAAGTAATGGACCGGATTATGGCTGGACCAAGACAGTTTGTGAGAGAGCAGGCGGCATGATAGATGCCATTACCTTCCATCACTATACAGTAACTTATGATTGGAACAACAAAGGTAAGGCAACAGGCTTTACAAGGGATGAGTATTATCGCTTACTGCACAACACTCTTGCAATGGAGCAGATGGTACAGAATCACTCTAATATCATCAAGCAGTATGAGAATAAAGACCATAAGATTGGACTTATTGTTGATGAGTGGGGCACATGGTTTGAGGTTGAAGATGGAACAAATCCAGGATTTTTGTATCAGCAAAACACAATCAGAGATGCTGTTCTTGCAGGTATCAACCTGAATATCTTCAATAATCACTGCGATACTGTTGTAATGACTAATATCGCACAGATGATCAATGTTTTACAGGCTATGATCCTTACTGAAGGCGAAAAGATGGTGCTTACACCTACTTACTATGTATATTACCTTTACAAGCAGCACATGAATGCCCGTCACCTTGAGAGCTATGCTGACGCAGATATTCTCAATGAAGCTGAAGAGCTTAAGGTTCCACGTCTGTCAGTATCTGCCAGTGAAAAAGATGGCAAGGCTCTTGTAACAGTAGTAAACCTTTCAGAGAGTGAGTCTGCAGATATTGATGTTATTTTATCAGGTCTTAAGGCATCTGCAATAGAGGGTGAGTGCGTAACTGGCGGAATGGGTGACTGTAACACCTTTGAAAAGCCTGACGTTGTAAAGCTTCAGAAGGTAGAGGCCACTCTTAAAGCTGATGGAGAAGGCTTTACAGCAACACTTCCAAAGAACTCAGTATGCTCATTTGAGGTAATTTTGAAATGAATAAATGTCGGAAATGTTTACTCTATGAGATTTCCGGAAAAGAAGATATCTATGCGCACGTGCTAAAAACACGTGCGCTTCTTTCTAAAGACGAGCTTGTTGCAGATGGAAAATATGAAGAGAGACTGAATGTCTGTAGAGAGTGTAACAGCCTTTTGGAGGCGACCTGCAATAAATGCGGATGCTACGTAGAAATACGCGCACTAAAGAAAGATTCTCATTGTCCGGTCAAAAAATGGTGAATTAAATATTTCTAAAGTTGGATATTATTATATGTTTACGTGATAGAATATAGTCGAAATCCAAATAATATATAGGAGTATCCAAAGTATGAAAAAATCAGATTCCATGAGTAGTAAGCTTTTTTTTAAACTGCTTCCTGTACAGATAATGATAGTTGCCATGGGCTCAATTAATTCTATCGTAGATGGAGTTATTGCCGGTAGGTTCATTGACGCGACAACTGTTGGTGTTATTGGATTGTTTTTTGCCATGGTAAACGCTATAAGCGCAATTGGTTCAGTACTCCTTGGAGGAAGTTCTGTTATAAGTGGCAGATACATGGGAAGTGGTGATCTGGAGAAAACACGTGGAATCTTTTCTTTGAACGTAACTCTTACAGCTTCTATAGGGCTTATTTTGTCCATTATAGGGCTTCTTTTTCCTGGAATGGTTGCTGATCTGTGCGGAGCAGATGAGGAGCTTAGAGGTGCGCTTATGCTGTATGTTATGGGATATTCTATTGGAATTCTGCCTCAGATGATGGCACAGCAGCTGGGTGCATTTTTGCAGATGGAACGTCAGAGCAGGCGTAACTATGCGGGTGTCGCTGCCATGATAATTTTCAATATCATTTTAAATATTACTTTGGTAACAGTCTTTAACCTGGGCATTTTTGGTCTTGCCCTTTCTACTGCAATATGTAACTGGATTTATTTCATTATTCTTGTTTCTTATTATTTCACAGACAAAGCTCAGCTTAAATACGACTTCAAACTTGTACTATGGGGAGATACTTTTAATCTGATTAAAATTGGTTTCCCTGGTGCTCTTTTGGTATTTTGTTTATCCTTTAGAGAGCTTGCTCTTAATAGAATAATACTTGGCTGTGCAGGACAGGATGGACTTTCTGCAAAGTCTTCACTTGGGATGGTAGGCGGTCTGTTTATAGCATTATGCCTTGGCTCTGGCTCTGTAATCCGCATGCTTGCAAGTGTATACGTGGGCGAAGAAGATAAGGACTCTATAAGAGAGCTTATAAAAATAAGTCTTACAAAAGTGATGCTTCTGGCTGTTATTATTGCAGCTGTAGTTGTTGCAATATCCGGGCCTGCAGTAAGCGTCTTTTTCTCGGATACAAGTTCAAATGTATATAAGCTTGCACATCAGTACTTTATTATGTACGGAATTTCAATACCACTAATTTTGATAGTTCAGATTGAAACCAACTATCTTCAGGCGATGGGGCATAATATCTGTGTGAATATTTTCTCTGTAATAGATGGTTTTATAAGCGTAGTAATTCCTTCCATGATTCTGGCTCCGATTCTGGGAGCTTTTGGTGTGTGGCTTGCAACTCCTATAGGCATTATTATTTCAGCAGTTGTATATCCTATATACGCCATTATTTACTGGAAACGTATACCAAAGAACAAAGACGAATGGCTTCTTTTTGAAAAAGATTTTGGCGTGGCAGACGAAGAACGCCTTGTTATGAACATAGCAAATGTAGAGGAAGTTACAAATACCGCTATCTGTGTTCAGGAATTTTGCAATAAGCGTGGAATAGAGTCTAAAAAGGCCTATTTCTCAGCGCTGTGCCTTGAAGAGATGACAAGAAATGTTGTTGAGCACGGATTTACGCAGGATAGTAATAAGCATTTTCTTGACGCAAGAATAGTCTGTAAGGAAAATGAAGTCGTTTTACGTATAAAGGATGATTGTACACCTTTTGATCCTGTAGACATGGCGGAACATATGAATTCTGAAGATGTGACCAAAAATATTGGCATCAGACTGGTTAAAAAGCTGGCAGATTCTATTAACTATCAGAATATGCTGGGATTAAACGTTTTGACAGTCATCCTAAAAAATTAATAATATCTTTAGTTTCGTTTTAGGCTAATAGTGTAATCTAAGAACCGTAAAAGAAATATCTCCGATGCCGATCATGGTGAGGATGAATATGTAATTCTACTGCGGATGGTGGTTCGCAATATAAAAATCCCAAAAAGAATATCAATTAATTTCATATGGAGGTCTTTTTATTATGCTCAAAAAGATTGCAACGATACTCATTGCAGCTGCCATAACTGTATCTACAGTTGCATGTAGTAGCACAGAAACAGTTACATCTTCAGATACAACTGAAAGCAGCCAGAGTGCTGAGGTGTCTGAAAGTACAGAAGAAAAAACTGAAGAAGTCGTAGAAGAGACAGAGGTTACTGATACTTCTGAGACAGAGGAGACAAGCGACAGCGTTACATTAGGTCTTGTGGACGATACGCTGGCAGAAGATGAGGAAGCTTTGATTGATACTTATGCAGAGCTTTTTGACCAACTGACTTATACAGATGAGGAGACAGGTCTGACAATTACATACAATCTCTATTTGCCAGAAGGGTATGATGAATCAGAAGAGTATCCAATGGTTGTATTTATTGGAGATTCAACAACAGCCGGTACTGATGCAGAATACTCACTTACTCAGGGACTTGGTGGAATAGTTTGGGCTTCCTCAGAGTGGCAGTCAGTTTATCCAACAATCGTAGCAGTGCCTACATATCCTGAGACAATACTTGATGATCAGAATGGTTATTCAACTACAGAATACGTTGAGCTTACAGCAAGATTCATAGAGTATATGACAGAGGAATATTCTGTTGATACAGACAGAATCTATGGAACAGGACAGTCTATGGGTTGTATGACAACACTTATTCTTGCATCTGAATATCCGGATCTATTTGCAGGCTGTATGTTTGTCGACGGACAGTGGGATATAAGTACTCTTGAAAGCCTTGAAGGACAGACATTCGTATACTTTGCAGCAGAGGATGACACAAGTGCATGGACAGGAATGCAGGAAGTTATGAGCATGTTTGATGAAGACGGCGTTGAATATGCTTATGCTCAGTGGGATGGTACATGGTCTGCAGATGAGCTTTCAAGCGCAGCAGAAGAGCTCTTTAGCAGCGAAAGCTCCGGAGCATATTTCATATCCTGGGCTTCAGGAACAATTGATGCCAGCACAGCTAACTCAGCTATGGGTGCAGGTGGTGGAATGAAGATGCAGGCTTCTGATGAAGATAGCGCAGCTTCAGAAATGAGCCTTGATGAAAGCTTTGATGCAGCTGATTCTGAAAGCTCATCAATGGGTATGAAGGCTGATGGTGAGATGTCAGGAAGAGCAGGCGGTGGAAACGGCGGCAATGGAGATGCTAGTGGTATTGCCGGCAGTGTATCCTATCATATGGCTTCCTTCGATTATGCTTATAACTGTATTGCTGTAATGGAATGGCTTTTCCAGCAGACAAATGAGTAAAGGTTTACTTCATATTTTTCTTAGTGTGTGTTAATAAAAATTGCCAGGATATCCTCACGATATCCTGGCAATTGTATTATGTGCGCATGACTTATGTTTTACTGTACAGATACTTCACCTGCAAGTACTTTCTTGTAATCTTCGTAATTTCTCTCCAATAGTGAAGGAGTATCAAGGCCATATGGACAGTGAGATGAACACTTATTGCAGTGCAGGCAGGTTTCAATCTTTTTCATCTCATTCTGCCAAAAATCTGATAACCATGCTTTGGATGGAGCACGTCTGAGCATAAGTGACATTCTTGCACAGTTGTTAATGATAATTCCCTGTGGACATGGCATACAGTAACCACAGCCTCTGCAGAAATCGCCTGATAATTCCTTTTTTTCACTCTCGATAAATTCTTCAATCTCCCTGGTCATTACAGGAGTTTCATCCATATATGAAATCCATTCCTCAAGCTCAGACATACGCTGAACGCCCCAGATAGGTATTACATTGTCAAACTGAGTCATAAATGCCATAGCTGCTGCAGAATTGCTGATAAGACCGCCAGCAAGACCTTTCATGGCGATGAAGCCCATATTGTTATCCTTGCACAGCTGAACAAGCTCTAGCTCCTGCTCACCTGCAAGATATGAAAATGGGAACTGGAGAGTCTCATAGAGACCGCAAGTCGCAATCTCTTTTGCCACACCAATCTTGTGTGTAGTGATTCCGATATGTCTGATCTTACCCTGAGCCTTGGCTTCCAGCATGCATTCATACATGCCGCTGCCATCACCTGGGCGATAGCAGGTATCTACCATGTGGAACTGGTAAATATCAATATAATCTGTTTTCATGCGTTCAAGTGAGAGATTCAGGTCAGCCCAGAAATCTTCAGGAGTTTTGGCAGGAGTCTTGGTAGCAATATAAATATCCTTACGCATACCATTTTCGCCAAAAGCAAGGCCGATTTTTTCTTCACTATCACTGTAACTATGGGCAGTATCAAAAAACTTCATGCCCTTTTCCTTAGCTGTTCTGAGGATTTTGACTGCCATATCAAAATCACAGCGCTGAACAGGCAATGCGCCAAAGCCGTTTTGCGGAACAGTTATGCCAGTTGTTCCAAGTGTAACATTCTTCATAAGTCCTACCTCTTATTTATAATCAGTAAAAAATCATCCTAATGTATATTGTTACATAATAGTTCAAAAAAGTAAAAAGTGAGCACGAGTTCTGTTTCATATGACGTTTATTGGACATAGTAAAAAAGGCATCTACCTTTCTCTTAAAAAAGGTAGACGCCTTAATGCTATTTATGCATCCTTTGAATGTCTTTCGCCTATCTGGAAATCAGCATTGTGTTCAAACATATACTGAACAGTAATAGGATCACTTCCTGTAAGCTTTTTGAAGTCGTCTGTGAAAGTATCCATTTTTCCTTCACGAATGGCCTGAGCAAAAGTTACCATTCCGTCAGATGAAAATGGTGCTTCAGAACCCTTCTGGAATACACCATCAGTTGTTCTTGGAACTCCCATCGCATCGAAAACCTGATAGTTTTCTTCATCCGTAAGTTCCTGATATGTTACATGATTACCAGTTGCTTTATTACCAATTTCTATAAACTCTGTGATTGTCATCAACTGAGCACCATTTATATCAAGTGTTGCATGATCATAATCTGCACCCTTGAATAATGCATATGCAACTGCTTTAGCACAGTCCTTACGTGAGATGTATGCCATCTTTCCATCGCCCTGGCTATTCTTTAATACACCATCACCCTTTACATAAGTAAAGTAGTTTGTAATCATTGCTTCTGCATATTGTGAATTGCGAAGGAAAATATAATCAAGGCCTGCATCCTTTATGTAGTTCTCTGTATAAATATGGTCCTTCTTCTCAACGCTAGGGTTTGTTTCATCACCTGCATTAACAAGAGATGTGTATATTATCTGCTTAACACCAGCAGCCTTAGCTGCATCAACAACATTTTTTTGAGCATTCTGTCTCTTAACACCTACAAAAGGCATTGAAATAAGAGCAAGTCTCTCTGCTCCGGCAAAAGCCTCTTCAAGTCCATCATAGTTGTTGAAGTTTGCCTGTCTGGTTTCTACACCCTGTGCAGCGAATGCATCAAGAGCTTCCTTACTGTATCCTACAAAAATAAGGTCTTCTTTATTTGCGAGAGTAAGAATCACTCTGGCAGCCTCTGAACCAAGATTTCCGTCCACACCTGTTAATAATAATTTACCCATATGCCCTCCTTTAAAATTTCCTTCAGGTTATTTGATGATTAAAGCATAGTTAAAAATTTATCAATTGTCCAATTCGAAAAAGTGAACGGGTATCATGAAAACTTATAGCATCTCAATAAACGCTTTTAGCGCGGGATTCTTATTCTCTTTGGAATAACCGGCTGCTATTACATATTTGTGACTGCTACCAATGATAGGGATCATTTTGATTAAGTCACCATATTCTGAAAGATTTTGTCCTTCAGGGGCAAAACCAATATATCCTTCCGTAATTATAGAAAACATTTCAGTTTCAATATCATCTACAGTTTTTTCTATAAGAGGTTCAAATCCATCCTGAACAGCTCTTTCTATCATCTTTTCGTAAAGATTTCCTATAACTTGTTTGCTCAGCATTATTAGAGGACTTTTGTACAGTTCTTCTGCAGTGATGCATTCTTTTTCATACAGTGCATTTCCTTTTCCCACAAGAGCCAGATAAGAACCTTGCTCAAGAATGACATGCCTGGCATAGGACTCATCTAAAAACTCAGTAGAAAAGGAGACCACTATATCACACAGACCTTTTTCAATATATTCTGATGCTTCCTTTAACTTTATTTTATTTAGCTGCAATTCTGCTGTAGGGTATTTTTCTTTAAAGGCAGGAATATGAGGTATAAGAGCAGGGACATCAATTGAAGATGAATACGCTATTTTAAGTGGAGGGAATGTATCTTCCTTTAGCTTGGTCACTTTACTGACCATATTGAGATATTGCTTATAAAGGATTTTACTTTCTTCATAAAAAAGCGTTCCGGCTGCAGTTGGAACTATTGGTGTCACACTCCTGTCAAAAAACTGTAGATCAAATTGCTTTTCAAGAGAGCTAATGTATTGACTCAAGGCTGCCTGAGAAACAAAATTTTTCCTTGATGTTTCGGTATAATTGCAACATTCATATAAATCTATATAATACTTTAACTTTTCAATATGCATAGATTCTCCTTGTATTCAGTTATTTGAAGGTTAATATATATCTAATTTCAGTTCTAATTATTGTCAGATTAACCTAAAACAGTAAAATATTCATATACGAGAAAGCTCACAACAATGGGCTTTCTTTTTTTACATTTTACATTACTCTCCATTTAGGTTAAATATTTAAAGCTAAAAATCGTAAAAAGCCGTAATTTTAAAGCTAAAAGTGTAAAAAGCCGAATATGAGTGCCAAGGATATAATTATGCCGATAATATTATCGTTATTTAAACTTATTTTTATCGATACGAGGAACCTATTTTTAGGCTGAGAAGTTCAAGCTATGGCAGTAACTATTGGGTATTTCACAACAGAAAACTTCGGAGAAGAGTAGCAGTATTATCTAACCTTGAATATGAGAATATTCTTTCTAAAGAAGCAAATAAAACGCCTATAATATCGAAAATGTATGTTGATCGACGCCCGGAAACATATGATTGTTTTCAAGCGGGTTTCTTCACGTGGTTTAATCAGCAGAATGTAGTATTTAATCCATTTGAGCGCATAAAGAAGTTCTTCCGTATTATGCCTGCAGAGTATGACTCTTATGATATGGTTGACTGCTTTTTATTCGCAAAATATATGTCTATCATAGGCAAGGGCATTTTCTCACTGTCAGAAAATGATGTTAACACCTTACATTACGTGGACAGTATCCGTGATTCGGATATGACACTGCTCGCAATATGCTTCACATGGATAATGCAGGGCTTCGAAGAGCCCAGTGATGTTATCAGCGCAGCCTGCCTTGGACACAACATCCGGCCTGTAATGCAAAGAAATTTACGGTCATATACTCTGGAAGATGTTACTTGTGTAGGTGGGATACGTTTTTACGAAATTGGCGAATCTGAAGCAGATAAAGTTTATCTTAAACTTTTCATCATGTCAGATATGATAGATGACCTATGGATCCAGTTCAAGAAATCAGCAACGTCTACAGGCGGAGTATATATATCTGATCCATGGAACACACTAATAATCCCGACATATCAGGTATTGTATCTGAAACATGAAGATATGTATGAAATAAGGAAATGCTAGCTGTTACTCTGTTGGAATTGACGAGGTAGGGCTAAAGTGTTATATTGTAACTAGAAAATAGTTGCAAGAGGGATTACTGTGCCAAAGAAATCAAAATTACTAGAAAAATTACTGTCAAAACCTGCACCGACAAGTTTTACAATAAGAGAACTGGACGCACTTATGAAGCAATGTGGCTGCGAAAAGTTCGAGGGCGGAAGAGGATCAGTAATAGGCTATTATCATGTTGAAACCAAGCGCATCCTTCAATTTGACGGTCCGCACCCAGGTAATGAACTGTACAGGTATCACGTAAAGATGGTCATAGTATTTCTTAAGGAAGTAGGTGAGATAGAATGATAAATTCACTGATGGAATACAATGGATATCATGCAAAAGTAGAATTTGACCAGGAAGATCAGATATTCATAGGTCACGTTCTTGGCATCAATGACTCTCTGATTTTTCATGGAGAATCAGTAAAAGAGCTTACACAGTCCCTGCATGATTGTATAGATAATTACCTTGATTACTGCCAGAAGATTGGAAAAGATCCTGAACGAGAATTTAAAGGCTCATTCAATGTTCGCATTAAGCCTGAGCAGCATAAGAAAATTGCATTATATGCTGCCAATGAAGGAATCACAATAAACCAGTTTGTATCCAGAGCTATTGATGATGAACTGAACATCCTAGAAGGTTAGCCCAAAGACGCAATATTTTTGTTAATTCGCCGATTCGAGAACTGATAACTAAAAATGGAGTTACTGTTCAGAGGTAGCAGGAAGCGCTACGCCGCTGACTGCGTAAGAAAATGATTCAGGGGTGAGCGCATTCCTCGCCGAAGGCGATTTGGAATGAATGCGCGAATCTGTTACTGGAGCGAGCTGTTAGCGAGTGAACAGTAACAAGATGGATTTTATAATGGAAAGGCCTTGATGACAAGGCTTTTCTTTATTTGTTTCAACTATTAAAATATAAGAGTATGAAACCTTTTCTGAGCAAATTAGATATGATGAGTTTAAAAAAGTTGTGGAGAAAATTAGGACATTATAATCTGTAGAAGTGATTCATTTCGCTGATTAGATTCCAGTTTAAAATGGCCGTTATTTGCTTCACAAGCTGTTTATAATCTGCATAATAATTCATCCGGGCGCATTGCCCGGATATTTTTTCTGATAGCATATATACGCTTGCGTATATATAATTCTAAGTATATAATAAAGGTGGAAGGAGGATGCGACTATGAATATTAAGCAATATCTTGAAGACAACAGTATATCTATATATAAAGTGGCGAATAGCGCTCTGGTTGCTTATCCTACGGTCTTTAACATTGTTAATGGGAAGGTGGATATCCTTAACTGCGCTCTTGGTGTTGTGAAAAAGATAGCTGATGCTCTTAACCTCACAATAGATGAGCTTCTTACGCTGTGCGATAAGAATCATTCCTTCAACCTTTTCAGAAGTGAGCAGTGTCATCTAGTAAATCGTATTGGTGAGATAGATTACGTGATCGACCTTTTGGAAAAGAAAAAGATAGATTATTACTGGAAATTGGATATGAAAGCAGAAGCTTTTTATCTTCTTGCAATGCTTGATTATCTGAGCAAGCGGAACGACCTTCCAAAGTGCACTGAGTACGAGGAAATCAGAAGGTATAAGTTGGAAAAGCCGGTCTTTCCCGCTGATACAGAGTTATCAGAAATGCTTTTGGGAAAAGATGCGCAACAAGAAGCTTTGAATCACGCAATTCCCGAGTTCCTTAATTTTAATATAGTAGAATGCGAGATTATAAATGGATAAGGTTTTATTTACGAAAGATAATATAGACAGTCTGCTGTTCCAACTTGCAAAAGAGTATAAAAAGATCAATAGAAAGAACACACCTGCAGAAATTGTTATTATAGGCGGAGCTGCTATAGTGTCAAAATATGGGTTTCGAGCTTCTACTACGGATATCGATAGTTTGATCTTTGCCTCTTCTTCAATGAAGGATGCTATAAATACCGTAGGCGACAAAAATGGACTGCCCACAGGTTGGATCAATGAGGAATTCAGAAAAACAAGTTCATACACTGAGAAGATCAGGCAGTATTCCAAGCATTATAAGCTGTTTGCAAATATTCTAGAAGCGAGGATGCTTCCTTCCGAGTACGATGTAGCAATGAAACTTGCGTCATTGAGACCGTACAAGTATGATATGTCAGATGCTGTCGGCATCATAAAGTCAGAGAATATCACAAGAGAGCAGATAGAGAAAGCAGTTGTAGATTTTTATGGAGGATTCGATAATCTTTCGCATCCTGAAGAAGCAAAGAAACTTCTCGACAGTATCTTTTCTGCACATAACCTGGATGAGTTATATGACAGTACCAGATCATCAGAATCTGATAACCGGGTAATTCTCAAGGATATCGATGATAATTATCCGAAGCTTCTTAATGAAGGTAATCTGGCAAGCGTGCTAGAGGCTGCAAAAAGGAAGAAAGACAGAAAAAAGTAATAGTCTCATGAAATTTTGAGACTATCATGAGACTGAGTTTTCTTAGGAGCTTCACTATGAGGCTCCTTTTCTTTTTGGATTCATTATAATGACCTCAGAAGGAGGTACATTACCTATGATGAATCAGGAAACTATTAACTTTATCTTGCAGAGAATGGTAGTATTTCTGGACAATGCTCAGATGCTTAAGCTAAAGGATATCCTGGACGAGATAGCCAGGCAGGAAGATACAACCCTGTTGTCGAAGAGCTCTGAGGAGCTTCTGGAAATGTTCCTCGCTACCAAGAGACTGGAGGGCAGGTCGGAAAATACACTTTTTCTCTACCGCTTCAATATAGGAAAAATGCTTGAAAAAGCCGAGAAGAATGTTTGTGTCATGAATACTGATGATGTACGCAGCTATTTGTCTTCTTATCAGGAAAACAATGGTGTGAGCAAAGCCACAGTAGATAATGTAAGAAGAACTCTGTCCAGCTTCTTCAGATGGCTAGAAGATGAAAACTATATTTTCAAGAGTCCAATGCGCAGAATTCACAAGATAAAAACGTCTGTTACAGTTAAGGAAACGTATTCAGATGAGGAACTGGAGCGTCTGCGGGATGAATGCAAAGCTCTCAGAAACCTTGCCATAATAGATATGCTAAACTCAACAGGGGTGCGCGTTAGCGAACTTGTTAATCTCGATATTGATGATATAGATTTTGAAGAACGCGAGTGCATTGTTCTGGGAAAAGGCGATAAAGAACGCATAGTCTATTTTGATGCAAGAACAAAAATACATCTTCAAAAGTATCTGAAGATGCGTAATGATCCAAATCCCGCACTGTTTGTCAGCACAAAGAGCCCACATCGCAGATTAAAAGCGGGCGGAGTGGAAATAATGCTAAAGAAAATGGGGGATAAGACCAATGTAACCCACTGTTATCCACATAAGTTTCGAAGGACTATGGCTACAACTGCAATTGATAAAGGTATGCCGGTAGAACAGGTACAGAAATTACTTGGTCATGATCAGATCGATACTACCATGCAGTACGCTATGGTTAAGCAGAGCAATGTGAAGATTTCTCATAAGAGATATATTGGATAGCATATTGTTATATAGGAATCGGCTATGAAAAGATGTAACTATTCACCTTTGGCGCCTCGAAATAATTGATTTATGAGCTACACAGCTTTATCCAGATTTATAAGGCCTGGTGTGGGAGTTTTCTCCGAAGCCAGGTTTTTTATTGCTTTAATTTCCCATGGAAAACTATTAAAATATAAGGGTATGAAAAAAGGAGAATCCAGATTCTATTTGGGGAAATGGAATCTGAACAGTGACTGATATGAAAAATAAAGTAGTTGGGGCAATTCTTATTGGCATGCTCATAATGTCTGCATGCTCTTTTTCCAATTCAAAAGAAGCAGAACAGAATTCAGTAGCAGCTTCATCAGAAGAATCTTCTGAGGTATTCATTTCACCGGATCAGACTCCGGGAGATGAATTCAAAGCCCAGATGCCAGTGCATTCTGGAATATGGCAGGCTGCTGATTATGGCAGGACAACTTACTATTATGAGTTTTCTGAAGAATATACAGGCAGACGTCTTGGCGCAAATGCAGGAGATGTAGAAGAGTTTTCTTATGAAGTAAATGATGGTGATAATCTGGTAATGCATTATGCTGATCGAGATGAATATGCTCATTATAGCTTTGGAGAAGATGGCAAGCATCTTGTACTTACCTATCAAGATTATCAGCAGAATCTTCAGTGGATGTCACACGGAACATTGGAAGATCTGGGAGGCTTAGGCCTAACCTTTACAGCGGAAGATATAACTCCGTTTGGATGTACTCTAAGATACTCTCAGAGCGGCGGATATGTCACTGGGGAAATTACTGCAGATAATTATTATAGTCTGATTGTTCATTCTGAAGAAGATGATGAATGGGGAAGCACAGATTATTTTGGTACAGAAGGGCAGACATTTACTATTGAGAAGGACTCATCAGGGGAGATAAAGATTGATTGGACAAGTAAATTGGGAATGCTTGTGCCGGGTGATTATGTTTTGTCTTTTCAAATCCGGGATATCAGAAACGCTGGTGGAGACTGGGATTCTTTTGATTATAGGGTTTGGGTTTCTGTTCCCGAAAATGATGGCGATAGCCTTATAGAAAAAGCTGTTGCAGAAGCTGGTGCTGATATTAGTGATACCAGATACTCAGTTGTCTATGACTTTGACAATGATAATGTCATGGAGGCTTTTGTATACATTGGAAATGCTCCGGATGAATTTGCAACATGCGCTGGAAAAGTCTGGTATGTTGACGGCGATAGATGTGCGATGATAAAAGAGTGTGATAATTTCTTTGTGCATGGGGATAAAGTAATAGACATGTATCCTACCGGGGATTCAGTGGTGGTTGAGCTTGAAGAAGCGTACACAACTAGCACGGTTTCGTATCTTTTCATGCTGGAGAACGGCGAGTGGAAAGAATCGGCCATCTCAGGCATGGGTTATTTCTTTAAACCTGATTATGTCAGTGATTATTGCGTATCAGTGAGTGCATACGATTACTGTGTGGATTATGAAAAAGGAAAGGAAGATGAAGCTTTATATACAGGACACACATGGAAAAACTACTATTTCTTCTATGACGAAAAATCAGGTGATTTCAAAGAATATGTCGGAAAAAAGATATCTGAAGATGAGCTTAAGGCAGCTTGTGGCTTTGATCTTGCAGCCGAGATTAGAGAAGCGGGATATCAGGTAGATGATATTTTCAAAAGAGAAAATGGCATAATTAACGTCAATTATTCAAAAACAGAAAGAGGCGACGTCGGCTCTGTTTATAAGGAATTCCATAACGTGACATATAATGAACTGAACCAGCGATATGCCGATGCTTGGGGGACGAATGGCAATTCCTGGCAGGACTCTGATTTTGGCGGGACATACCTAAAAGCCATTACAGAAAGATAATCATAAATGTTAGCTGGAGTGAGAAAGTGAAGAAAAAGGGGATAATCATATTATCAGTTTTTGTGGCAATCCTAGCTGTTTTAACGATTGCTTGAATATGTTGGGGAACAGTAAAAAGAAATAGTTGATTTCGTTGTTTTGCGAACCAATTAGCTCGAACTTGCATAAATTGCTAAGGCACCGATTCATTGAGGGGAGTAGGCTGATTTTGATAGTAGAAGTAATTTTCTCAGATTTCTATAGAACAATTTTGTTATGTATATTATCTGTTTGTATTGCATTTATGGCGCGGAATGCTACTAAAAGAAAAAGAGTATTAGCGTTTTTTGGGTACGAGGTAGTTATGCTGATGCCGTTCATTTGGATATTAGTATTAAGCATTGTTTTTACATACTATGGTGATGGCTCATGGATGTCTCTGTTTCCATGGGAATTGAAATGGATTCTATATTTTACAGTTATTACGGTATTACAGTTTCTTTCATATCAATTATTGTGGAAAAAAAGTAAAGCTCTTAAGGCTTTGGCATTGTTGATGAGCATTATTATTGTTGTGGCTCCATTGTATTTATTTGATTTTTTTAATGTGATCTATTGATTAGTGATACGGAGGTTGTTTTAGATATGAAAATCCCATTTGAGTTGGTTGGGGGCATTATTATGCTCGACGTGTCTGTAAATGGCAAGGATGGTAAAATGGCGTTTGATACCGGTGCTATGCAGACGTGTCTTAACAAAAAACATTTTGATGATTTTGAGGGTGAGGCGAAAGAGGTTTCCAAGTTTGACGGAGAGGTAAAGTCTGAAACTACTGTGAAAGGCAAATGCGATATAAAGTGCCACGAGTGGAAGCTAGCAGAAACACCTATCATTCTTCTTGACATGAATTATGTTGAGAAGCCACTTAAGGGTACAAAACCTGATCTTGTATTCCTTGGAACCCTGGGTATTGATGTCATCAGGAGTCATACGGTACTTCTTGATTATGCAGCTTCACAATTGATATTTGATGAAGCAGGTTTGGAGAATGCTGAAGAATATGAGATGAATGCTGAAGTCTTACCTGTAATTAGTGTCAGTGTTGGAGAGGAAAAGTATAAGTTTGTTCTGGATACTGGTGCAAATACTTGTATGCTGGATGATTCATTTAGGCAGAAAAGCTTTACGGCTTTAAATGAGGCTGCAGGTGTAGTCCAGATTCCGAGTGTTTCTGCACTAGGCGGAGAGTATAGCAATATAATGGCGGTCATCACGAATATGGCTGCAATTAAGGCGAAGGTAGATGTGTCAGGCGTTATCGGATACCAAGTTCTGAAGGATTGTACCAGCTATTTTGATTTTGAGGCTGGAAAGATTTCAATATGCAGAAAATGAAATATGCTGGGATAATAGCCATTTTACTGGCAATAATTGTCCTGATTATAGGGATAATCACTCCAATAAGTATAATTATATGCCTTTTTATCTCGGCTATTACGGGTGGTTTTGGAATCTTTGTCGTACTAAAAAATAGGAATAGTTTGGTATAGCGTATGAATTTTGAAGATAAAGATATGAGTGAAATTATTGAAAGT
Organism: Butyrivibrio sp.; assembly: GCA_045646185.1. Lineage (GTDB taxonomy): Bacteria > Bacillota > Clostridia > Lachnospirales > Lachnospiraceae > Butyrivibrio. Next base: position 18,269 of record JAZRKG010000175.1, on the reverse strand, counting down.
GATTTTGACGAGGCTGACAAGAAGAATTGGATGGTCTGGGTATTTACCATTCTGTGCATTGCTATTGGAGCTGCTGTGCTCATTAAGTTTATTCCGGCCATTATTGCCTCTGATGATGCTGTTACTGAAGAGTCCATTGAGGATATAGTTGAGTTTCCTGTTTACTATGTAGAAAACATGGATGGCCTCCATCTTGATGATACCGATTTTGACATAGCAAACTACTATTTTAGAAATGAGTATGAGTATAATCACTATTATATTGATGATGATAATGTACTTTGGGGTGTGGGTGATAACAGTGAAGGACAGCTTGGCATCGGGAATCGATCATCTTATGAAAGCACACCGCAGAAAATGGCGGAGAATGTTATCCATGTTGATGGTGCGGCCTTCTTTGTGATTTATCTTACTGAAAACGGTGAATTATACGGCGCCGGGGCAAACCAAAACGGATTGATGGGACTTGAGAATCCATATGGAAAAGAATGGATTTACTATGATGATATAGTTGCAGCAACCCCTGTATTGCTTATGTCCGACGTTAAATATGCCAGAGCAAGCCAAAGCGGAATCGTTGCTCTCAAAAATGATGGATCTGTGTGGTGGTGGGGCGAAATCAGGACTACATCTGCGAAGCATCCTGACGATACAATTGGATGCAGTTACTCGGAGCCTACGAAAATGCTTGATGATGCAATCTATGTTACCTGCGGGTCTTTTTGTATGGCTGCAATCAAAGAGGACGGTACATTGTGGACATGGGGCAACAACACCTTTGGAAGCTGCGGATATGACAGTAAGAATCAGGATTTCATAGAAGAACCGGTAAAGGTATTGGATGATGTGAAAATGGTCTGGATGGATGAAGTCAGATTTGAAAATTCTGAGCCATATACCGAAGAAGATGATGAATATGACTATACATATGATACCTTTGCGGAGAAAAAAGACGGCTCATTATATGCATGTGGCAAGTATGTGGACGGCGAAGGAAGTAAGATCTGGGATTTCAAACTATATGGAGATACATTAAGAACTCCTGAAGAATATATGGATGATGGACTTCATGAGCCAGTAGAACTCGTGTATTCCGACAGATTTCAGAGGATACAGTTTAAAGAAAAGAAGGACTGAATATTTATTCGCTTTTTTCGAGTAAAACAGTATTTTGTTATATGTGCAGGAAAAGCATATCGTCGTTTATATTCGAATATATTTTCCTTAGCTTAATAGAAGAGATATTTTTTAAAAGAATTAGTTGATGTAAAGATTTGTTAAGAGCTTGAGAAAAGAGGTGTCAGAAATGAGTGACATGCCATCAGGGGAAATAGCTATATGTGACGAATGTGGAAGCGAATTTTTAAAGAGTGCATCAAAGATGAGCTCGTTATGCTCTGAATGTGCTTCTATACTATATGGTTACGAGAGCTGCAACCATTCCTTTAAAGATGGAAAGTGTGTGAAATGCCTGTGGGATGGAAGCCGAAGCGAGTACATAAAGTCATTGCTGGCAAAGAAGGAATTACCATAAAGGGCGGTAGAACAATGAACAATACAAAGTGGAATGAGATGTTCAGAGCTTTTTACTATGATAATGAACTAATAAAGGATGCTCCACTCATAAGCTGGAGAACAAAAGACACAGAGAGCGGCTGCTTGAGTAATTGGGACGGCACATGGACTCATTTTGGTTGTGAACCAAGGGATTGGGACAAGATTGAATATCTTCAGATTCAGCTGACGCCGGAAAATAAAACTTATGTTATGGAATGTCTTAAAAAGATCCATGTTCCCGGAACAGTTGAAAATGGAGTTGCTACAGTTTATGGCTACAGAACAGATGTTGATTATATCTAAATACTGGAGATAGAAAAATGAAAGTAAGAGATATTAGTCTTCCGAATATTATCAAGGTAAGAATGGACTTTTGTAAAGGATATGAAAAAGAACTTACTAATACAGCGGCAGGTGAAGAAAAGGCTTATACTGAAATGCTTGATGCCATTGACTGCAAACTAAGAGACTTTTACTGTCGGTTTATTCATGTGTTAGCCCAATGCCAGAATCCATATGCTGATATAGATGAAATAACAGCATATGCCGGCGTGATGGGAGAAGTTCTAGAGATAATTAATCCATATTTCCATTATGAAACAAGCCTGTCAGAGCTAGTGGGACACCTGCCAGATCATTTTACCAAGGATTATTCTATATCAGATATTATCAGGGGCAAGGAGGACTTTGTTAAGAATAACAGAGTATTTAATGCTGAAGAATATTTACTTTGCAATGTAGGGGGACTGAAGGCATACGATGAAATGCTTGAAGATCTAGATATGGAAACAGATTCTTTTATTGAAAAGTATGCGGCTATAGTATACGAAATTAGCAGGAGAATCGAGCAGGAAACAGAAGACGAAGATCATGATATCGATGAGAGCCTCATTGGATATAATAATGCAGTTCTTGGCATACTGGAGTTGTTGGACTTTAAGTACAAATTTGGTGTTTAATAAATGAAGTACAGTGATGAATTACAAAAAATGGTCCATGCAGAAGACTTTTACGGAGCTGAAGAAATACTATCCAAAAAAAAGCTAAAGATGATTCCTTGGATTACGTAGACTTTTTGCTGAAAATCATGGAATCTCATCCAAATTTGGATTATGGAGTGCCTAGTCCAGTAGTTCATTTTGTGGAGAGATACTTTCAAAAAGGATATAATTTCAGTTTATCGGGACATTAATCGTCGTAAATTGGAGACGCAAGATGGCAGAACAGTTTTTGACATTGATGGCGGATTTGGACGATGATTCACAAGCAATTATGTCGGCATGGTATAACAAACTAAATCATGCGGGATTTAGTGGAACCCAGACCCCAGATCTTCCATACCATATCAGTATGGCTTCTTTTCCACTAGAGCAGGAGCAGGAGGTTATTGAGCTTGCCAAAAAAGTAGCCGGAGAGTTTTCACCGATATCTGTACATATCAGCCATATCGGTATATTTTCTCCTGGGAAGGTACTGTTTGGAGCTCCTGAAAGAAGCACAGAATTGGATTTACTTCACAATGCATGCGAAGCAAATCCAGATCCGCAACGCCCATGGACACCCCATGTCACGCTTTTGATTGATGAACCGTCCACGATTTGTGAGGCACTGCCATTGGTCTTGGAATCTTTTAACCCATTTGTTGGACAGATAATCAGGTTGCATTTATGCGCCTTTTGGCCAACACGGGAAATACTATCTATCAAGTTGAACAGGGACAGATAACTTTCAGGTTTTATGTGCTATGGCTCAATCGGTATTAGTGGGGTAATAGAAAATGACTACAAAGCATGTTGTTGTCCTTCCATACGATGAACAGTGGAAGCAAGATTTCTTTATGATAAAAGGTGAGCTTACAGCTGCGCTTGGACATTTGGCAATAAGAATTGAACACGTCGGAAGTACATCTGTTGAGGGATTATCTGCAAAACCGATCATTGATATAGATGTTGTCAGTAAGGATTACACTGTGTTTGAAGAAGTGGTATCTGCTTTGGAGGCAATAGGGTATCGACATGAAGGGAACCTTGGCATCGCAGGGCGAGAGGCATTTAAATACGATGGTAAAGACCATTTGAGAAAGCATCATTTATATGTATGCCCGGAGAATTCACCGGAGCTTAAAAGACACATTGCTTTCAGAGATTATCTGCGGACTAATTCTGATGCTGTACGAGAATATAGTCACATCAAAGAAGAGGGAGCAAAACTATATCCCTATGATATTGAGAGATACATTGAGCATAAGTCTCCATTCATTGAAGAGATTTATACAAAAATAGGGCTGTGATTTTCAGTTAGTCAAATTAATGCTGGAACATAAAATCGGAATATAACCCTTCCAATTTACAACACGGAAAATCTTTAAAAGATTAGGGTTTAAATCTTAGAATTATACCTTTAGAATTTTGAAAACGCAATACAGCGCTTTTATTACCAAACACTCAGAACTATACAACTGCATATCAGAGACAAGAGCGGAGCAGAAGAATTTATATTCTGTTCCGCCTTGCTTTATTATTTCTTAATTGACAAAAAGAAAGGCAAAATATATATTATTCCTATCAACAAAGTAGGTATATATTCAATAAGGATGCATGGCAGAATACCGAAAATGAGGTGTTCTGCCCTTTTTACGCAACAGATAAGGATTAATAGTTATGCTGAATGAATTTTCAAGAACCCAATTATTATATGGAAAAGATGCGATGGCTAAGCTCGCACAGAGCAGGGTTGCTGTTTTTGGAATAGGAGGAGTTGGAGGATACGTCGTAGAAGCTCTTGCCAGATCCGGAATTGGCGCACTTGATCTTATAGATGATGACAAGGTCTGCCTCACCAATATCAACAGGCAGATATTGGCAACACGTAAAACAGTAGGTAAATACAAGGTTGATGTTGCCAGTGAAAGGATAAATGATATATCACCAGCCTGCCAGGTGACAACTTATAAGACTTTTTACTTACCTGAGACACAAGGTCAGTTTGATTTTGGTCAGTATGATTATGTAGTCGATGCAATAGATACAGTTACCGGTAAGCTAACCATCATTGAAAATGCAAAAAAACTGAATGTTCCAATCATTTCTTCGATGGGAGCAGGCAATAAGACTAATCCTGCAGGGTTTGAAGTGGCTGATATCTATGAAACTTCAATCTGTCCACTTGCCAAGGTCATGAGAAGGGAATGCAGAAAACGTGGCATAGATTCTTTGAAGGTAGTTTATTCAAAAGAAACACCGATAAGACCTTTGGAAGATATGTCGATTAGTTGCAGGCAGCATTGTATTTGTCCTCCGGGAGCTGCAAGGAAATGCACTGAGAGGAGAGATATCCCGGGATCAACGGCCTTTGTTCCCTCAGTTGTGGGGCTGATAATCGCAGGAGAGGTAGTTAACGATTTATGCAAAGGCTATAGGGAGATAGCTGAGATGGAGTAAATGAGGTATGACAGCTGCTGCAAAAATTTAGGCGGAGATAGGAGACTCTATGAAATCTATTCTTATCAAGGACACCACAAGAGAAGAACGAGAGGAAATCATTAAGTCATCGCTTGACTGCGGAGGCGGATGTGAAAATTGTTCTTCATGCTGGTTGGGTGGCGGAAGTCCCTGGGATATATATCAGGATTACATTGATGGTAAAAAAGAAATTCGTGAGATAAACATGGAATACATGGAGAAGTACCGTCAGGACAGACAGATTCACTGAGGTATTATTATGGGAAATCCACCTGAAATTACTGAGTCGACAATTGAAGAAAGAAGAGCCTATGTAAAAGAGAGGTTTCCATGTATAGCAGACTGCGATATGTGCGGATTGTGCAAGGTCTTTCATGGCAAAGATGCAGAAATAGCATATGCGGATTATATCATGGGAGCCAGATCTTTTATTGATGTATCAGCGGATTATAAGTAGTTGTTTGAATTGCATATACAAAGTCCTCATAGTTAAAGCTTTGCATCAGTACTGCTTTTGTGCAATTTTCATGAGTTCTTCTGTGTGTATTGTAGGCATTGATTCCTTCTATCAATAATAAAGGGCATTAAGCACACCTCCATTCCTTCAGCTGCTCCAAGTGCCTTAAGGAACTTGAAAGGGATAAGTTTGTAAAAAGAAAGCAGTATAGCACCATTCCTCCAACAGTAGAATATTCACTTACTGAACGTGGGAAGACACTGATTCCTGCTTTGGAATCTGTATATCAGTGGGCAGATGAACAGATGAAGAATGAAGGTTAGTAGCCAGAGTCATTGAATTGGAGAAAAGGTGTATAATAATAAATAATAAACTTGATTTCGGAGGGGTGAACATGACATATTCAAGTATTGTAAAAGAAGCAAAAAAGGCAATGAAAGCTATTGATGCTAAAAAGATTACAGAGCACGTAGCAGTAGAGATTGATATTGTAGGCGAAGGAGAGGGTGCTTTCTATATAGAGCTTGATCCATCAGGCATAAAGGTAGAGCCTTACGAATACTATGACAGAGACTTCCTTATAAAGGGAGAGGCAGCAATAATTCTGGATGTATTAAAGGGCAATAAAACTGTTGATCAGGTAAAAGACGTTGTTTTCTGGGAAGGAAACATGGCTAAAGCACCAGCTCTCAAAAAGGCTCTTGAACCTGGAAAGATTGAATCCAAAAAGAAGGATCAGAAAAAAATAGAAAATAAGAAAGCGCCAGCCAAAAAGCTTACCAGTAAAAAGGAAGAGCCAAAGAAATTAGCAGCTAAGGAAAGTCCTAAAAAGATAGCAACTAAAAAGAAATGATAGCGGCACATAGCCACACCGTACAGCATAGTAGCATTTGCAGCTGAATCGGTGTGGCATTTTTTTACCAGGCGAAAATATCTATACCGATATATATTGACAAATAAAACGGTACCGATATATAATAATATCGGTACAGATGTAAAAGGTAAATAAGACAGGAGGGTAACGATATGTCTAATGTAAATGATATGGAATTAATGAAGAAAATAGAAATGTTTGCTCGTAAGAACCGCCCGGGAATGGGACCCAAAAGAGGAGAGTTTGACAAGGATCACAGAGGAATGTGCCCACCACCTGAAATGGAAGGCGAAATGAGAGGCCCTGAATTTGGAAGACCTCCGATGCCACCATTTGGCGGCCCACATCATCCAGGTGAGGAACCACCATTCGGAGGTCCGCACCATCCAGGTGAGGAACCACCATTTGGCGGTCCACACCATCCGGGAGAGCCACCATTTGGCCCGCATGGCCCTCACTTTATGAAGAGACCTCCATTATCAAGGGAGAGACTCCTTGTAATAATTGGAGAGGAGCCAGAAGGCATCAGACAAAAGGCTATTATTGATAAGGTTGGACTTGGACAGTCTTCAGTATCTGAGCTTATCAATAAGCTTGAGGATGATGGCTACGTTGAGAGAAAGGTTGATCCGTCTGATAAGCGTGCAACTTTGCTGTTCCTTACAGAAAAAGGCCAGGCAAGAGCCCTTGAGGTTGAGGATGAAAGAAAAGAATTCTTCTCAGAAATATTTGCCAAGCTGACGGAAGAAGAGAAAGAAACCCTCTCTGCAATTATGGATAAGCTTCTGAGTGAGTAAGCTGAATTCCTTGAGTTACTAGTAAAACACTGCCTTTCGGAAATTCTACTAGTAAAATTTTTTCTGCTTTACTAGTGGAATGATATCTTTCTGAAATTTTGCTAGTAATTTTCAGTGGTGCTCTACTAGCAGGATTGAATAAACGCAGCTTTTTGCTAGTAAGGAGCGCCAGGTTTTTACTAGCAAAAAATAAGTAATTCTTAATAATACTAGTAAGCATGGCCTAAATAATACTTGTAAAAATGCAATATTGCAGAGTTCTACTAGTAACAAAGCCGAAATCTTACTAGTAAAAAATAATATCCGCACGCTTCTACTAGTAAACGCTCCAAATGAACCGCTAACTCCGCTCTAATGGCATTATGATAAATACTATTTTGAACTATGTGGTTTCTTATCTAAATGACGTTAGTACCGTATGACCATGCTATATGCAACTATGGCAAAATTCCGACAAAAGCACCTAAGCAAAAGGCTATTTAATTTTTAAATAAGATATTTACTCTTTCTATTGGATAATCAAAAAGTCCTGTGAGAAAATATAACCATGATAACGAACATTCTTTAACTTTATGGAGGATAAATCATGGATTTCGAACAGGGCTATGTTTATGAATTAATGGAAAAAGGCGGACCTACTGATGTCAGGCAGCCTTACTTTAAAGAAGCTGTAGATGAGATGATGAGGGCAAGAATTCTTTGTGCCAAGGCTAATGCCTGCATGCCGGATGACCCTTCCTATGTAGGATATCTGGAAGAATTATTTGGCAGAAAGCTTGACGATGTGCGAATTCTTACACCGTTTATATGCGATTTTGGAAACAGAGTTAAGCTGGGGAAAGGCGTGTTTATTAACCATTCAGCTATTTTATCAGCATCAGGCGGAATTGAGTTTGAAGACGGTTCAATGGCAGCGCCGGGGCTTCGTATTGCTACCATCAATCATGATATGAATGAGAGACACACAACCTACACCTATGGAAAAGTAACCATTAAGAAAAATGCCTGGATAGGTATGAATGTTACCATTTGTCCAGGAGTTACAATTGGTGAATATGCAGTTGTTGCAGCAGGAGCAGTGGTGACTAAGGACGTTCCGGATTATGCTGTTGTAGGCGGCGTGCCAGCCAAGGTTATCAGGTATCTGGACCCAAAGGAGCAGAAGGAATGAGTGAAGAGCAGCTTATAGAAGAGTTGTACAAAAAGTACTGGGAATACATGATAAATAAAGATGCCGAAGGACTGAGATCCATTATGTCCAGTGATTACTACCTTTTGCATATGACTGGCGTTAAGCAGTCTGCTGAGGTATTTATCAAAGGACTTCTGGATGGTACCTTTAATTATTATTCAGCTGATCATGACGAAGTTTCTGTAAACATCACAGGAGATTCAGCTATAATGGTTGGTAAAAGCAGGGTTCTTGCGGCAGTTTATGGTGGCGGCAGACATAGCTGGAGACTTCAGGGAGATTTTACCCTTAGAAAAGAGAATGATGGCTGGAAGCTAACCAGCTCAAGGGCTTCCACTTATTAAAGATAAGTTTCTGTTTTTTTTTACAAAAAATACTTGCCTTGGAGTTAACTCTAAGGAGTATAGTGTTAATATAGATTGAGAACAATTCAATCTTGTTACATGTAAAATGCAATAGATATAGGAGGAACCTTTAATGAGTAGAGTTAATTTTGGCGCAAAGCCACTTATGTATCCACAGCCGGTTCTTATCATCGCAACCTATGATGAGAACGGAGTTCCAAATGCAATGAATGCAGCATGGGGAATTACAACTGACTATAAAGAAATCACAATAAGCCTTTCAGAGCACAAGACAACAGATAATTTTGCCAAAACTGGCGCATTTACTGTTAGCATGGCGACTGAAGATCAGGTGGTTCCCTGTGATTATGTTGGTCTTGAATCTGGCAGAAAGGTGCCTGACAAGTTTGCAAAGGCAGGCTTCCACGCAACAAAGAGTGAGTTTGTAAATGCTCCTCTTATTGATGAGCTTCCACTTGCAATGGAATGTAAGGTAAAGAGCTTTGAAAATGGCATTCTCATTGGCGAAATCGTCAATGTTTCTGCAGATGAAAGCGTAGTTACAGACGGCGCAGTTGATGTGAAAAAGGTTAAGCCAATCAGCTTTGATCCATTTGGAAATGCTTATTATGGCATCGGCGAAAAGGTCGGTAATGCCTTTAAGGACGGCGCCCAGCTCAAATAAACCATGGTCCCTGGGGACGGGGTTAGTGGTCCATTTTCATAATATTTCTGCTTTTATTTTAAAAATATGATTCCAGACAGGAGCTTTTAAGACCATTTTTAGCTCTGTCTGGAATCTTTTTTTTATCATAAGAAATTCTTTCGGATTTGTTATGACTCTTTGTTTTAATATACAAAAGGCTGTTAAATAGAGCTTTTTTTGATATATTAGTAATATGTCTGGATTACGGAGACATAGTGGGAGGATTGGTATGAGTAATAAAGAGGAGTGGAATAAAATACTGCAGATAGTTGGGGAGGATGAATATCCCACAGACAGTGATTTTACAAATAAATGCGTAAAAAGGTTCAATCTGATGAGAAATCTGCTTTACGTGGTAACATTCGCGGGAACTTTTTATTTTTTGCAGATGGGGAAATTTATTCCTGTGAATAATCAGACAAGGCAGTATGTTATGGCTGTTATCTTAATATTTGTGATGGCCTACTTACTTCAGAGAAAGACCTTTGGCTATGAAATAAACAGGTATGTATTTAGAGAGTGCAGGCCGGATATAGGTCTTTCCAGATATATGAACTTTGTACCAACGGCGCTTGGTAAACAGATGCTCTGGAGTGTTACACAGTATAATTTTGGTTGCATGTTTTTTAGACTTGGCGAGATTGATAAGGCTACAAAGTGTCTTGCTCTTATGCAGGAGTCAGATAAAACAGCTTACAATATGCTATTGGCTCTGCATTTAAAGCACTATATAGCTATGTACTATAATGACTATGAAACGGTCATAACCTGTGCAGATGAGGCGTCTGAGATTTATCCAAGGGTGAAGCATACAACATGGAATAACAAAATTTATAGTGATCTGCAAATGTATGCAGAATATGCAGATTGTTATATAAATAATGATCCGGGACGAGTATATTCTGCTCTTTTGGAGCCTCAGGAACGAGCTGTGGATGAGGTTGCCAGACAGTATTATTTGTACCTGTCAGCAACAGCGATAAATGATTTTGAAGCTGCTGAGAGCTATAAAAAATTTGTCTCAGATAATGCTGGAACTACATGGTATGGCCAGGCTATAAAGGAAGGCTTTACTCCGGAGGATAGACCGGAAAAATATCCGGGATACGTCATCACCAGGGAAATGCTGGACCATCCAAGTAAACTTGATAACAGCAGACTGAAGTATCTATTGCCTACAATTCTGCTTTTGCTGTTGGTTTGGTTTTTATTTAGGCTGCTGTAATGAGACCAGGAATAGTCCCTGGGCTTTTCTGACATGAAAGGATATATGAAATTGTGATATGATGATAACGTCTCTTCTCGAGATGCTTTCAGGTAGATGGGAAAAGTTCCTGAAAGATACAGGTTTGAAGATCCGTCTAAAAACTAAAGGAAAGACAAATGATACTTTTAGGAAAAAATATATACATATATGGAGAAATGGATAAATCCGCGCCGCTTGTGATTTACAATACGTTTCAGGGCGATGGAAGAGAGTTGTATGACAGCCTGAAGAGTCTCACAGACAAAGCTTTTACCCTGGCTGTGATTGGCGATATTAATTGGGATGACGAAATGACTCCCTGGGAATGCCCGCCCCTTTATAAAAACGATTCTCCGTGTACTGGCGGAGCTGATGCATTCATCGAAATTCTTACGGGAACAATTATACCGGGAATAAAAAAAGAACTGAAAAATGAACCAAAGTATTTAGCAATCACGGGCTATTCCCTTGGAGGATTATTTGCTATCTACAGCCTCTTTAAGACAGATATGTTTCACAGAGCTGCCAGCGCATCAGGTTCTATGTGGTTCCCTGATTTTTATGAGTATGTAAAAAATTCTTCGCTAAAATCAGAGGTTGATAAAGTCTATTTTTCACTAGGAGATAAAGAAGCTCATACTAAACAGCAGCTTCTGAGTACAGTAGACAAAAAGACCGCTGAAATAAAGGCAGAGTTTGACAAAAAAGGCATTACAACTGTATTTGAAAGTAATCCGGGAAATCACTTCAAGGATGCGGACCTTCGCATGGCAAAAGGCATCGCCTGGATCCTAGAGTGATTATTTAACCTTTTTATGAGTCAACTAGTGGTAGAGTTGCCAAAAATCAACCTGTAGTTCGTGCAAAAGTATGACGATATCGAATATGCTTGAGCCATGAAAGGAGGTTCCCGATATGGATCAGATTAAGATTGGAAAATTCATAGCATCCTGCAGAAAGGAACAGGGCATGACTCAAGCGAGTCTTGCCGAGAAGCTCGGAATCAGCGACCGAGCCGTATCAAAATGGGAGACTGGAAGGTCAATGCCTGATTCTGGAATAATGCTGGAACTCTGTGAGCTTCTGAAAATTAGCGTTAATGAGCTCCTATCGGGCAAAAAAATTATGGGTGAATTATATGGCAAACAGTCAGAAGAAAATCTTATTGCTATGAGAAAAGAAATTGAAGAGAGAGATAAGATGATGCTCAGGCTGGAGTATGTACTTGCAGGACCGGCAACAATCGCGGGTTTTGTTATATGTTTTGTGGCTTCTTATGTAGAAATGCCAACATGGCTAAGGATTATGCTTATAGTCTTTGCACTCACTATGATTTTAATTGTTGCCTTCATAGCAGTGGGGATTGAGCAAAAAGCAGGATATTATGAATGTGCAAAATGCCATCATAAACATGTGCCTTCGTATTGGCAGACCAATCTCGCTCCACATATTGGCAGAACGCGATATATGAGATGCCCTGAGTGCGGAAAAAAGAGTTGGCAGAAAAAAGTACTTGGTGATTAAGCTTTTGAGCTTAAATATAAAAACAATAAGGAAAATCCAAGCCATTTATCGTGAAGAAGGCAAACTCAAGGAATGCTCTGTCGAGGATAGATTAAAGCAGCGGCAAGTAGTTATCAAACCACTTGTTGAGGCCTTGTTTGTGTACCTCAAGCAGCACGAGCATGAAGTACCAGGCTCTGGCAAACTGCGTGACGCTGTGAACTATGCCCGAAATCAGGAAAAATATCTAAAAGTATTCCTTGAAGATGGCGAAGTTCCTATTGATAATAAGCAAGCGAACGTGCCATTAGAGGATTTGTTACCTTGGGCAGCAAATTTACCTGAGTACATACGAAAGCCACAAAAATAACTCATGTTAGCATAGTGGCTTTTAAAAAGCTAGGTACCCACTTTGAAGCATTTACCTTCATTATTTCAGTCATAATCTTTTTGTATTTTATGCTGTTTTCTGCCGGCGCCATGTCTACAGAAAGCTACCTGCTCCTTGTAATATGGAGTGTTATCGGATTTATGTATTACCGCTTTGTATTTGAATACGATAACCAAAAAAGATTCGGGCATTCTCCGATTGTCTGGATCACATTTATGTGCATGATTTTCTTTACACTTCTCATATGGGTTAAGAATGCCACCAATGATATCACAAAGGCTGTTGTAAACAGCATAAATGATTATTACCAGCAACAATCAAAATACTTATCAGGGACTTCTTCGTATTCACAACCAGAATCTCGGAAAATCTGCTTGGTGGGCGCTTGCTACTCGTGTATCTGAGACAAGACAGGAACAAATAGTAGAGTTCCATGAAACAATGCTTAACAACATGAAAGAAGATCTTACTAATTTAAGATCATATCGTGGCGAGACAGAGCTCATTAAGTCCCTCGACGCAAATATAAAAAATATGGAAGCAACAACCGATAAACTCGCCTCCATGTACGCACAGGCTGAAGAACTTGAGGACGGAAGCCTTAGTAATGGAGATGAAATATACGCGGTCATGAGAGATGAGCTTCGGCCTGAAGTATTGAAAACAGTGGAAAACACAAGGCAGATGACCTCCAATGTAACTAATGAGGTAACAAGATCATATGATTTGACAATTGTTATAATGACAATAATGGTTGTTATTAGTATTATCATGACAATTCTGCTGATCATATTCATGAAAAATGCCCAAAACACGCTGACAAAATGCGTTGTCATGCCTGTTGACGAGGTTGCGAAGGCTGCAGAACAAATGGCCAGAGGCGACCTTAACGTAGCTATTGATTACCATGCCAATGAATTGGCTGAAGGTGCTACTGATCAGGCTGCAGCTGTCGAGGAGCTTACAGCTTCAGTAAGTACAGTAACCGAACAGACAGAAAAAATGGCTGCGGATTGTGCAAAGGGCGTTCAGATGTCAATTGCGGCCCAGAAGGTAGCAAAAGACGGTGCTGATAAAATGGATCAGGTTACGGAAGCAATGCAGAGAATCACGACTGCTTCCAAGGAAATCCAGGAAGTTGCAAACAGTATTGAAGCTATTTCATCCCAGACCAAGCTCCTTGCTCTCAATGCTTCCATAGAAGCTGCCAGAGCCGGAGATACAGGTAAGGGCTTTGCAGTTGTTGCTCAGGAGATAGGACAACTGGCTCAGCATCAGGCAAGCAATATGAGAGAAATTAATCAGGGTATCGAGCAGATTTCTGAGGTAATTCAAAATAATTCAGCAACTGCCCAGGAATCAAGTGCTGTATCCAGTGAACTTTCTGATCAGTCTAACCAGCTGCATAACCTTATGTCACAGTTCCAGGTAAAACTGGTATAAATGTTCGTGTTGCCCTATATAAAGGCTGCGTGAAATAGCAAACTTTTATTATGAGTTAGATTCTTTTTGAGTCTAACTCTTTTTTTAAAATCTGCACCGCATCATAGTAATTGTCAACTCTGCTGCTGTGGGCACCACAGGCAATGGTTATTTAATTTATTCTTAATAAACTAATTAACGCAATATGATAAAATTAATACGCGCACGTACATTGAATAAGCTATTGTGAGGTAAAAAATCATGAGCAAAATTCAATATAAGTATGAAAATCAATTCATAAGGCATAGCGCTGCGCGTTATATTTTTCCGCCTATGGTCGGAATGATATTTGCGCAGATTGCACCATTAGTTGATGGAGTATGTGTATCAAATTCAATGGGAGAGGAAGCTCTATCTGCTATCGGAACAGCCGGCCCAATTGGTTATGTTTTCAATATTATTGCGGCTTTGGGAGGAATCGGATGCGGAGTTTTGATTTCAAGATGTTCAGGAAGCGGTGAAAAGGCTAAAGCTGCCCGGATTTTTACACGCACGATACTTATGCTTGTAATTGCTTCTCTCCTTTTGAGCATTGCCGGGATTGTATTTATAGATCCGCTGCTAAAGCTCCTTTGCGCTACACCTGAAAATTATCCATACGCCAAAACTTATATTATGGTGACTTTGGTGGGTGCGGTATTTCTTGTCTTGAACTTTTCTGGAGACTATATTCTTGCAAATGACAATAACCAGAATTTAGCTATGGCTGGGGATATTACAGGTGCTATAGTAAATATCATTATTGATTTTGTGGGCGTATATGTATTTCACCGAGGAATAGAAATTGTCGCATTTGGAACTGTATTTGGTTCTGTATGCTGCGTTTTTGTTTATCTTTTACATTTTAGAAAAACTGACAGACTGTGCAGATTTGTTCCAATTAAAAAAATTGAAACGGATCCTAGTGATCTTGAGATAATCAAGCCGGGATGTGCCGAGGCAGTAATGTACCTTGCGTTTGCGATTCAGCTTGCAATACAGAATTTTGCACTGCGTGAAAGTGCCGGAACAGTAGGAATAAGTAATTCGGCTGTAATAGAGAATCTTCAGCTTGTGATCACTATAGTTATTGCAGGTGCAACTGACGCAATATATCCTATGGCAGCGGCTTATGACGGAGAGCAAAATAAAAGTGGAATGCTTATGGTCAAGCGGATGCTGACAAAATATGGATTTGCTATGTTGTTACCGATGGTTGCGATTATGTGTTTGTTCCCACGACTTATGATAATTCCTTATGGCATAGATGATCCGGTTATGTTGGCTTCACTTCCTATTGCTATTCGTATTATCAGTGTGGGTTCGTTAATAACACTTATAACCATGCTTTTAATTGATTATCTTTCAGCTATTGAGGAGGAAGGAAAAGCAACTTTGGCCTTAATTATTCAGTCAATCGTAACGATAGGCTTTATTTTACTTTTAAATCCATTTTTTGGAATGGATGCACCCTGGTATGCTACGGTTATTGGCAGTATTGCAGCCCTTATTTATCTAAGCTTTTTCTGTAACAATTTAACTGAAGGAATATATAAATTTCATCAAAAGAATCTGCTTCTTTTGACAGGAGGCAAGTTTGATAAGGACCATGCTGATGACTGGAACTGGAAACAGGCTGCGGATGGTATTCTGACAAGGCAAGAGGTCTCTATGGTAGAAGATAAACTCTTTACACCATTGATGAAGTCTGTTCCTGCCGGGATTTTTTTACAGACAAGTTTTACAATCTTGGAGCGTGATGATGGATTAAAGGCGGTAATCCTTCGCTATAAATCTAAAAAGGATTATATTGGTACAAATTCGGATATGCCGGAGCAAGATGAAGATGATGACGATTTTGCTCCGAATATTTGTATAAGATCAGAATTTCTTGGAGCACGCAGACTGATGATCATTCTTAGCGGGGAGGAAGAAACAGATAATTCCTGAAGCATGGAGGGTAGATGCAGTCATGAAAGAATATAATATTGATGAATTATATACAGGATGCAGTGAAGAGACAATACCTGTAAAAGACAGCAATACAGTAGAATCTTCTTTTGAAAAATATAATGTTCACTATTTAGCAGAGGACTATAATGTAGAAAGCTTTTGCGAGGAAAAAAATATACAAACGCAGGCTTTTCTTACTACCGCTTTTGCATTGAACCTAAAGTCATATACTGCATCGGAAGGAGCCTTTTTTACATGCATAAGTAGTGGCAAAAAAGTTGCTGTTTGGCTTATATGTGATGCTAAGGAATCCATTCTTTCTGAAATCAAACATTGTGAGTTTTTTTTTAAAAGTGATGAAGACAGCTATGAGAATATTGCCACAAAATTCAACCTGAAAGACACTATATGCCTTGATCTTGATGGCAATTCAGCGCTTACATCGGGAACACAGCTTATGCTCAGAGTTGTAACAGAAGATAAAGGTATTACCTGGGAGTGTGAGTATGACTCGGCTGCTTTTTCAGAATATACAATAGATGGTTTGCTTCGTATGTTTGGCAATATCATCCATGAGTTCATGAAAAAAGAACACCTTGGAGACGTATGCCTTACCGCCAAAGCTGATGAAGAGAAGATACTCAATATATATGATGTCTCAAGTCCATTTGAAGATAAGGCAGGATATCGTCATCTTCAGGATTCAGCTGAAAAATATCCTGACAGAACGGCACTTATCGCAATCGACAGGACGCTTTCCTACAGAGAACTTAATGAAGAGGCCAATGCTCTGGGGCATGTACTGAGAGCCAATGGTGCTGATATAGAGAGTAAGATAGCAGTTCTTGCAGACAGGAACAGCTATGGCTATGTAATGAGAGAGGGGGCCTTAAAGAGCGGCGGTGCCTTTATGCCTATAGATCCCGAGTATCCGGAAGAAAGGATAATGTATATCCTTAAGAATTCCGACTGCAGGATCCTTGTGACGACAGGTGAGATCATGGACAGGCGAAAAGATCTCATGAGTAGTCTGGAAGCGGCAGATATTACTGTTATAGATGTTACAGAGGCAGTAAAAGAGGGAAGCAGGGACAATCTTAATATCGATGTTCCGGGAGAAGCTCTCGCTTACGTGATCTACACCTCAGGCTCTACAGGAAAGCCTAAGGGCGTGATGATCGAAAACAGAAATCTTGCCAACTTTGTGGATGATAACATCCATAATAAGGAGGTCAGAGTTTTCACTAAGTTTGGAAGAGTTACGCTTGCCATAGCGGCGTTTACTTTTGATGTATCTGTTCTGGAGGAGTTCGTTCCTCTTGGACATGGGCAGACAGTAGTTCTTGCAACCATGGATCAGATCATGGATGCGCAGCAGATGAAGAATCTTATCCTTGATAACAATGTCGAATCCATGACATGTACTCCCACCTATATGCTCAATCTCACAGAGATCGAGTCTTTTGCCCCTGCCATTAAAAATCTTAAGAGCATAGATATTGGTGCGGAAGCTTTTCCGCCGGTTCTATATGCCAAGATGGCAGCAATAAATCCCGACCTTTATATATATAACACCTATGGTCCGACAGAGTGCAGCGTAACCTGCACTTTAAAAGAACTTCACAGCACTGATGACATAACGATTGGATATCCTTTATCCAATGTAAAGCTGGCAACCTTTGACAGAGATGGCCGCCTTCAGGTTCCCGGAGCTCTTGGCGAGCTTGTTATCATGGGAAATGGCGTAGGAAGAGGTTATGTTGGAAGAGAGGACCTTAACAAGAGAAACTTCATCACCCTTTTAGGCCTTCCTGCCTACAGGAGTGGCGACCTTGTGCGCATTAAAGAGGATGGAGATGTTGAGTTCCACGGAAGGATAGATAATCAGGTCAAGCTCAGAGGCCTTCGTGTTGAGCTTGGTGAAATAGAGAGCGTTCTTGGTAATTACCCAGGCGTAAGAAGCTGCATAGTGATAGTTGCAAAGGGTGAAACAGACTACCTTGCCGCCTATTTCACGGCTGATGAAAAGGTGGATATAAGTGACCTGAAATCCTATCTTTCATCTTACCTTACTTCATACATGGTGCCCCAGGCCTTCATGCAGCTTGATGAGATGCCTATGAATCTTTCAGGCAAGATAGACAAAAAGGCACTGCCCCAGGCTGTAATGATGGAAGATGAGATAGTTCCGCCTGAGAATGAAAATCAGGAGCAGATCCTTGAGATCATTAAAGAAGTAATTGGTGATCTGCCTTTGGGCATCACATCTGATCTGTTTTCCTTTGGTCTGTCATCTGTAGGATGCATCAGGCTGTGCGCCCTTTTGT
>JAZRKG010000174.1:0-4692 GCA_045646185.1 Butyrivibrio sp. | reverse complement strand
AGAAGGTCTTCATAAACCTTTGTACAAGTGCAAAAGCTGTGGCTCTGAGGTCGATATGTGCAGCAAAGGCACAGAACTTTTTTGCCAAAAATGCAGTGCTTCCTGGGCCATGGATGAATATGGAAATCTTGTAGATAAGACGAGCGGTGAAGTAAGTCTTATTCCTGACTGGTACGAATGGGAGCGCAGATGTACAGAAGATGAGATTGCAGCCGGGAAATATGGGCTGTCAATGAAAGTTCAGATAGATGCTCTTCCTAATGCCAAAAACTTTATAGATTGTGGCATTGGAGAACTGAGCCACAACGAAGAAGGGTTCGTTCTTACCTTTAATGACTATGAAAAGGGAGGCTTAAATACCCTTAAATTTAGCCACGCCAATATGCCTTCTGTTCACACGGAGTATGATTACAGGGGCAAAGGCGAGTGTATAACGTTATCAACCCTTGATAATACTTACTTCCTGTTCCCTGCTGATGAAAAGCAGGTGAATGACAACTTTCATTCAACAAAAATTATGTTTGCTGTAGAAAAGTTTTTTTCACAGGAACAGACGAAGAATGATTAAAGCTATGAGATAAAGCAGATTTACTGCAGTAAAAGCCACAATATACTGCATTCTGCGTTCTTTGTATTCGTTAGAAAAAAGTTTAAATGAAATAAGACTAGCCATAGATGCAATCAGCGTTCCGAGGCCGCCAACGTTTACGCCCAAAAGAAGCTGTTTGTAGTCTGTGGCAAAGTCTGATAAAACAAGGGTTGCAGGCACGTTACTGATAAACTGACTTGTAATAAGGCCTGCCCAGAATTCTTTTCCCTCAACTACTGAGGATAGGAATTCCTTGATCTGAGGGATTCTTGCCATATTTCCTGTAAAAATAAAAAATCCAACAAAAGTAATAAGCAGAATATAGTCGGCTCTAAAGATAATCTTGTTGTCCATAACAAGAACTGTGACAAATATTGTCAAAACCATGGCTGGAAATGGAACGATCCTGACAACAGTAAGAATTGCCAGCACAAATAAAACCACGTAAATAGCAATCTGCAGCGGTGAACCAAAGGATTTAACAACCTGATCATTGTCAGAAGCAGATACGGACAGAGGCATTTTTTTCTTTGGTAAAAAAGCTGTGCTGAAAATCAAAAGAAGCAGAGTTGCAGCCGAATATGGCAGCATTGTTAGTATAAAATCTCCAAGACTGATTCCAGTAACGCCGTATAAATAAAGGTTTTGTGGGTTGCCGATAGGAGTCAGCATACTTCCAAGGTTGGCAGCGATTGTCTGAAGTACGATTACAGGAATCATCAGATCTTTACGGCTGCATTTATAAAGCGTCATTATTGCAAATGGCACAAAGGTAATGAGCGCAACATCATTTGTTATCAGCATGCTTGTAAAAAAGCATATCAAAATAAGGACCAGCGAGAGCTGCCAGCCATTTTTTACTCTGTTTAAAAGGCTTTCACCTATTTTTTCAAAAACAGAATTCTCCCTAAGGCCTTGAATTACCACCATAAGTCCCCATAAAATTCCGAGGGAACGAAAGTCGATATATCCAGGATATTCGCTATCCGGATGGATTACAAAAGCGGAGAGAATTGCCAGAATCCACGCTATTACCAGCACGGGATCTGATATCATTTTTTTGAAATGGAATTGAAGTCTTGCTTTCATTATGTCTGGGCACTTTCTGTATGAATACGCTAAATTAGCAAAATAGCAGGGTGTTTTGCCTCTCTTTTACCCTGTAAAAAGAGGACTACAAATATATATAATATACTCAAATAGTAACAGATAACAAGAGTTGTAAAGAAAGGCGGTGAAAGTCATGTTATCATTATTATTCTTTATTATATTCATTGCAGTTTTCGGGAAGATGATAGGATTTGCTTTCAGAGCTTCCTGGAGTATTTTTAAGGCTTTGCTATATCTTGTATTCTTACCACTTTTTATTATTGCATTAGTATTTGGCGGCCTTATTTATCTGGCGTTCCCAATATTGTTAGTAGCAGGCTTGGTAAGCCTTCTGGCCGAAGCATGATGTGCTTCGGCTTTTTTTGTGCTATTATGTTAGACATAGCTAACATTAATGTGGGCTAAATGAGAGCATAATGGAGTAAAGACAATGGGTAAAAAAACTAACAAACTAAATGTAGCACTAATCTGTGGAATGCTGGGATGTCTGTGCATGGGCGGAGGGGACTGGCTCATGATATATGGAGATCCGACTTACACAGGAAATGTTTCCTGGCTGACTTTGGGGACAGCCGCGATACCGCAGTGGAGATATACGCTTGCGATGCTGCTTGCTTTTCCGGCTATTATCCTTTATGGAATAGCACTTTTTTCACTGGAAAAATGCATTATTCCTGAAAAAAGTCAGAAGGTATATCGTTATTTAAATGCATTTGGCCTGACACCGTGGCTTGCGTTGCATCTTTTTTACATAATGATTCTAAGCCTTTTTTCCTGGATGAATGCAAATGGCTATGCCCAGGATTCACTGGTTATATGCGAAGCTTTATATGGAAATATGTCATGGCTGGTGCTGATAAGCGAAGTATTGATGCTTCCGGTGTTTATCTATTGGATTTATCTGGAAGCGAAGAGTAAGACTATTTTTCCAAAATGGATGGCAATTACCAATGTGCTGGTAATATTTATCGTATTAAAAATTGTGCAGCTGCTGATGCCTGTAAGTGCCTTTAGAATTGGATTTACCAATGGTCTTATGAGCGAGAGCATGATTATATGGTTTGCAATTATGCTTTTTTACAAAAAAGAAGAGTAGTGAAGGGTAAAAAAAGGACTACAAAATGACCAAAGCGCATTTTGTAGTCCTATTAATATGTCTAAAATCTATGGATTACTGAATTACATCGAAGTATACGATTTCGCCTTCGAACATCTCATCATATAGTGCAGTCATGTAAGAATCATCCTCAACCTGACCGTCCTCGTCAGCTTCAACTTCTCTAAGGTCTGAATGATGATAGTAAGTAGCGTTTCCGTCAGAATCATACTGAACCCATGCTTCTTCATCAACAACCATTCCACCAACAAGAGGAACAAGTCTTGATACGAAGTGGTTTCCACCTACATAAAGCATGCCATTGCTTACTGTGAGAGGATAGGCAGTTCCTGCAGACTGTACATAGCCTGTAAATGTAGGAACACCTTCATCATTGTAGTAAAATGCATCAGCATCGATTGCTGCGTAGTTGCCGTTGCCATCGTAATCATAGGTATATTCTGTAACCAGCAGGAGATCAACGTCGCCAACTGTTACGTTTGCATATCCGTATCCGGCAGGAAGCTTATTTACAATATCTGTAAAGGTGTCGCAGCCTGTGATATCAAATGGTTCATGTTCATCTTCTGGAATCATAGCGCCTGTCTGCTTTTCAGGATCGTAGATTGCTTCAGCGACAGCCTGAAGGTCAAATCCATCAAGGTCAGGAGCAACTACAGAAAGAGAGTAGGATGCGCCAGTTTCAACATCATACCAGGTGCAAAGATCAGCGTATTCGCTGTCACCAACGTAGCGGCTATAAGTACCTGTCATTTCACCGCCTGCCCAGTTAGCAAGCTGAATTTCTTCAGAAACTGTCCAATCATAGTACATGCCGGAAATATCAGCAGTTTCATCTGATGTATTCTGTTCTCTGGCTGTAAAAGAGAGTTCGTCAAGATCAAAAGTCATCTGAACCAGTGGTTCGTCACCATTCTGCATCATGCTCCATACTACATTTGTAGCACCTTCAGGAGCAGAGAAGCCATTTGGAACCATACCAAATGCCTGATCTTCAGTGATTTCGCTCCATGGATTAGCAAGTCCTGTAGAGCTTTCTTCAGTTGACTGCGCAGATGCTTCTTCCACAGTAGAAGCTGCCTCGGCACTTATTTCCTGCACGCTGTCAGCTGTCTCAGTGGTAGAACCACATGCCACCAGGCCGATGCTTGTTACACAAGCAGTAGCTAATAAAAACATTTTTTTCATAATACATTTCCTCCTCAAAGAAACAATTTTTTATCCTACAGTATTATATACGAATGAACATAGCAAAAAGTCTTAAGAATTTATTAATTTATATATCGTTTATTAATTTTACGGTTTTTTGCGAAGGGAGATGTATATATGTGCACTAAGTATTACAATAGTGCATTTATTAATTCAATTTACACTCGCGGGGGTACGGGGATAGGAATACATCTATTCGCTAAATCCTAGTTAAACGAACAGATATCCATTTGTCCCGGACCGTGCTCTTATTTTTCCAGCTTTTCAGTTATCTTTTCCCTACGATGAATAAAGGTCTCAGCAATCATTTCCATTCCAAGAATGCGCACATGAAATGCAAAATGCTCAAATGGATCCAGCATCAAAAGTGCTGAAAAAATAATTCATTAGAGCGGAGTTGGCGATCCATTTTGGAGGGATTACTAGTAAGAATGTGTAGCTACCGTTTTCTACTAGTAAGATTTAGACTTTGTTACTAGTAAAATCTGCGAAAATCTCTTTTTACTAGTATAATTCAGACCATGCTTACTAGTATTATTCCGCAATTACTATTTTTTGCTAGTAAAAACGAGGCATTCCTTACTAGTAAAAAACTGTGGTTCTTAAATCTTGCTAGTAGAGCAGGCTGAAAAATACTAGTGAAATATCAGAAAGATACTATTCCACT
>JAZRKG010000173.1:0-19001 GCA_045646185.1 Butyrivibrio sp. | reverse complement strand
CATAGCTCGTGTTTTCGTACAAAAGATTGGATATCTCTGCCACTCTTATGGAATCCGTTAACCCTTCGTAGTAAAAGAAATATGCAATATCTCCCAAATTCCAGAACAATACTCCTGCCGCCAAAAAGAGTATAGGCACTCGATAGCGCCTATTCCCACATGCAACGTTCACAAGGCATACAAGCACAAATAAACTACACAATGGTGAAAAAATATCCGCAAGAAGATATAGCTCTTTCCATAAACCTGTAACATAAACGATCCAGGAGATAAAAGAAAGCGCAATCAGTGTAATACGGCTTCTTTTGATAAACAACGTTTTTGCTTCAGTCAATAGCTCATACCCCCTTTTTATAGTTATCAACCGTTTCCTTGATCTTTCTGGCAGGTCTTATAAGTTCAGTAAGTGAATCCCCTTTATTCATAGTGTCAATAATTGCCGCAATATAGGAATTCATATCAACGCTTACGTAGTAATTTCTGTCAAGCATTTCCTGCTTTTGATATATCAGGTTAGTAGTAAAGAGTTTGTCGAATTCGCCTCTTTCAAAGGCACTATCAAACTTGGCCATTCCATTAGTAAAAAGGCCAAAGGTTGAGAATAAAAGCACTCTTCCTGCACCCATATCCTTTAGCTGCTTGGAAACATCCAGCATACTTCCACCGGAAGATATCATATCGTCAATAACTATAATATCTTTGCCTTTTACTGAGGCTCCGCAGAAATCATGGGCAATTATTGGGTTACAGCCATCGATTATCTTGGTATAATCTCTTCTTTTGTAGAACATTCCGATGTTTACACCATATAAGGATGCCAAAAATACTACTCTTTCCGTAGCACCCTCATCCGGAGCTATAAGCATCAGATGGTCATTATCTATTTTGATATCGCTACATTCAGCCAGCATTGTCTGAGTAAATTGCAGGGATGGCGATATATTTTCAATTCCATGAAGTGGTGTAGTATTTTGCATCCTTGGATCATGTGCGTCGAAGGTTATAACCTCGTGTACGCCCATATTTTCCAGTTCTCTGAGCATAAGTGCGCAGTCCAGAGATTCTCTTGCTGTTCTTCTGTGCTGACGGCCCTCGTAAAGAAACGGCATAATTACATTTATTCGAGATGCTCTTCCGTTACAGGCTGCAATAACTCTTTTCAGATCCATATAGTGATCATCAGGAGACATACGGTTTCGCTCTCCATCCATCCTGTAGGTAAGGGAATTATTTAATACATCCACCAAAATATATATGTCTTTGTCACGTACAGATTCTTTTACAATTCCTTTACCTTCCCCGCTGCCAAATCTTGGGCATTCACAGGGAATGAGAAAGCTTTCTCCACCTCTCCAGGAGGAAAGAATTTCATTAACTTTTTGACCGGTTTGGATTGCTGATTCTAAAGCTATTATTCCGAGTTGTCTGTTCATATATATTCCTTTCAGAACTTCCGCAAATTCCTTAAAAAGAGCATACTTCCACTTCTACTACATTCTATTATCTAATATTTTTTATCGATATAACATTAAAATATAATAAACACCACTAAAAAAATAATGAATTTCTATTGTTGAACAAAGAGTCGTTTGCAACTCTTTCAATCATATAAAACCCCTGAGACTTTTGTCCCAGGGGCCAGATTCTCCTTAATTATTTTTGTTTTCAAAATGTGGCATAAGCTCAAGCTTATGAAGGTTAAGCTTATGCATTCTATCAATTTTCTTTTTGATTTCTTCATCTTCACATACACCTGTTGCAATGTATTTATCAAGTGTATCGTAGGTAAATCCAATCTTATCTTCATCTGTTAGACCGCAAAGTCCGTCAGATGGCTTTTTATGCACAAGATTCTCAGGAAGTCCCAGGTAATCGCCAATCTGCCTCACTTCTTCTACGAGGAAATCTGCAAGAAGTGATACATCTCCCGCACTATCTCCAAACTTTGTGCTATAACCAATAAAGTCCTCAGAACGATTGCAGGTGTTGATAACTCTGCCGCCTTCTCTCTGTCCTTGTGCAACAGCGTAAAGCGTTGTCATCCTTACTCTTGGCGGAATATTGATTCGAACATCATCTGTAATCTCGCTACCACCAGCTTTAAGGCTGTTTATAAGGCCTTCAGTAGCATCCTTGATATTGATTGTCAGATTCTGTATGCCTGTAACCTCGCATGCCTGTACAGAGTCGGCAATATCTGCCTGTTCTCCGTTTGGCATCATTACACCTATTACTCTGTCTTTTCCCAAAGCCTTGGCAAGCAATGCTGCTGTTACTGTAGAATCTTTTCCTCCGGAAACACCAAGTACTGCTTTACAGTTTTTTCCGTTTTTTTCAAAATAGTCCTGAATCCAGATAATTAGTTCATTTACTGTTTTCTCAACATCTTTAAGCATATCATTATCCTCTCATTTTAATTATTCGTGATTCATTCTCCAATCAATACATCTCTGAAGATAGTCTACATAATCAGGATTTTTGCACATTCCCTTACCTGCTACATCAGAAATCTTTGCTACGTCCTGACCGTTACATTCTGTTGTCTTCATAACAATGTTAAGTGCTGGTGCATCTGTATCGTTGGCAATATATGTACCGATGCCGAATGCAACCTTTGCCCTTCCTGCAAAATATGTGTTAATCTTGTCAGCTCTTTCAAAATCAAGGCTGTCACTAAACAGGAGAGTTTTTGTCTTAGGATCAAGTCCAAGCTTTTCGTAGTGTCTGATCATCTTATCGCCCCATTCAAGTGGATCTCCACTGTCATGTCTTACACCGCTAAAGAGTGTTGCATAAGTGAGCTGGAAGTCTCTAAGGAAGCAGTCTGTTGTAATTGCGTCTGTAAGTGCTGTTCCATTTAACACGCCATATTCTTTTACCCAGGCATCAAGTGCATACCAGTTAGAATAAGCAGGATTGTGCTTGTGGTTACCCTGGCCTACGCACATGATCCATTCATGAGCCATGGTTCCAACAGGCTTAAGATCATGCTTTTTAGCAAGGTATACGTTTGAAGTACCTACAAAAAGAGACCCGTTAAGTGTTGCCTTTTTCAGCTCGGCTACTGCAAGCTCCTGTGCTTCTCCAGATAATCTGCGTCTGATACCAAATTCAGAGAAAGCTCCAATCTTGTACTTTCCGGTTGTCAGCCAGTCTATTTTTTCCTGAAGCTTGTTCTTGAAGCTTGCATAGAGATCATCATAGTTGTACTGCATTCTGAAATATACTTCGTTGATGATTGCAAGAGTTGGAATCTCATACATTGAGGTATTTAGCCATGTACCTTTGGTCTCTACGAATAGTCCGCACTCGGCATCTGTTGTAATTGTATATTCCTCGAAACGAGGGTGCCAGAGTCTTAAAAAGTCTACATATGAGCGCTGGAACCATGTGATGTTGCTGAGGTATTCCAGCTCGTCTTCTGTAAAATGAAGATCACAGTAGAGCTTGATCTGTCTCTTTATCTCTTCAACCATTTCTTCTGTGAAGTGCACGTCTGTATTGCGGCATTTGAAAGACCAGGTTGTTGTGTAGCTTGGAAACTGATGGTAGATTGCCTGTCCCATTGAAAATTTGTAAAGATCTGTTTCTAAAAGACTTGTGATGATTTGATTTAGCATAATATTTCTCCCCTTTGCTTAGCTTAATTCATATAAATTATTATTTTTAATATATTCAAGAACCTTTGGTGCTACATACTCCCCAGCGGCACTATGATTCTTTTTTATCATGGTAGATGAGATATCTGGGCCATGAAATTCAGTAATATAAACGCTTGCGCCATACTCTTTTTCCAGAAATGCCTTCCTGGACTGAACTTCCTCTATCGTATCTCTTCCCCTTGTGATCACTATAAGAGAGATGTTCTTTAGGAGCTGGTCAAATTTGAACCAGGTGTCTATACCATACAACACATCGCTACCACAAATCCAGAAAAGCTGAGCATTTGGATATTCTTTTTTGAAATAATCCACTGTCTCGACAGTGTAGCTTGGCCTTGTACTCTGTGTTTCAAGCGCTGAGATTTCAACTTCAAAGCTGAGATTCTCTGTAGCTAGTCTTAGCATATTTATTCTATGTTCAGCACTAGTTATCTCCTGTCCAACTCGCTCTTTCTGGTATGGATGCCCTGTTGGAATAATAATTATTTTATCCAGGTTAAATTCTGCAACTGCGTTTTGTATCATGCTTATGTGACCATTATGTACCGGATCGAAGGTCCCACCGAATAATCCTATTCTGGTTATTTCCATGGCTCTTTTCCTTTATTTGTTACATGTATCTGGCAGCTTTCCATTGCCTTTAACGCTGTATCGTGGCTTTCAGGTGTGACACCTGCACAGCAGCTGGCGTCTACAAATATTGGGATATTTGGGTTGAAAGCCTTTACCAGTAATGCATTGCTGATAACACAGATATCTGTGCACAGACCAATGAGTTCTACTGATGTAATGTCATTTTTTTTGGCCATTTCTGCAATTCGCTCGCCTAAAAGTCTGCTTCCGAAGGTCTCTTTGTCGATTCTGATAGAATTGGTCTCATAGTTTCTAAATGCCGGAGCAATGCACCATCCTATAGAATCATGTATGCAGTGTGGCACTGGGAGGTTCTTGCCTTCTTCTGTGTTCATATATTCATCTTCGTAATGTGTATCTCTTGTAAAAATAACAGTATCATTATTGTCAAATGCTTCTTTTACCTTTGCAACACAGTTGTCAACTATCTTAACAGCCTCTTTTGACCCGAGTGCTCCATCAATGAAGTCATTCTGCATATCGACTACTACTAAAATTTTCTTTTCCATACCCTTGTCCTCACTTCTTTTTCATAAATGTTTTAGCAGCTTTTCTGCCTTTTTCTATAACGGTATCTCCAGTTTCTACTACGAGTCCTGTGCTTATGTATTTGGCAATGAACTCTTTTCTGAAGTTGCCTGCATCTATTTTTTTGCCCTTAACTGTTTCGAATATCTTTCGGAGCTCATACATTGTAAATGACTGGTCGTCTTTGAGAAAATCGAAAGCGTCTTCTGTATACTCGATCCTGTTTCTAAGTCTCAGGAGGGCTGTCCTTAAGATTTCAGCATGATCAAAAGCCATTTCTTTTTCTTTTACAACGTTTCGATCACCTATCAAAACAAATCCATTCAAATCATGCGTTATTCTAAAAATCTGCGCCTCTGCTGCATCATCGCCAGCCTTTACGTTCAATTTACTCTTAGGGACAAAGGCCATATATGCTATGGATATTACTCTCATTCTCGGATCTCTATCCACCAGTCCAAAGGTCTGGAACTGTTCGATGTGTATTCCAGAAAGCCCTGTCTCCTCTTCTAGCTCTCTTGCAGCTCCCTCATCTATTGATTCATCAATATCAAGGAAGCCTCCAGGTATTGCCCAATGGTCCTTGTATGGGAACCCTTTTCTCTTAATGAGAAGAACGTTGAGCTCGTTGTTCTCATCCAGTGTAAATACTACGACATCGAGAGTAACGGAAGGCTTTGGATATTTATTCGCATTATATTGTGATAAAAACTGTTCTTCCTCTTTATTTTCCGGCTTATACATTATATAATCCTTTCTGATAGATGTGTTTTTTACTCTTTTATGTATGGTAACTTTTACTATTTGTAGTATAGTATTTTTTACTATACGTGTCAACACTCTTTTTTAAAAAATTCTATTTATTTTTTATTCTTTTTTCCCAAGCTTAAAACTAAGCATATTCTAAAGACTCTCCGATACTATAAGTGAAATGTAGGTTTATGCACTGAGGTTTTTTCACATGAAAAATAGCATGGCTATCAGCAAAAAAAATGTAATATGCTACAACTCAATTATTGATGCCACTGAGTATAAGTATGTGTGCCTGGATTATCCACCAGATGTAGATACGATAAGCTTTTTGACTCCTGAAGGACCTTTTGAATTCTACAATCTATATATTGGTTATCCAGTTCTTAAACACAACGAATCCGGGCCTGCTTATACCATTGTAAACAAGACCCAGATGGACTATTTCCTGTCCTGGCTTCAGGATTCGCTGCGAACTCTTGTGGAAAACAATGCACTTTCCGCTCAGTGTCTGAGACAATATATTGAATTTACACAAGGCTCTGCTGAAGAAGCAGGTAATTACATAGTTGGAGAGTGTTACAAGCTTTTTGAGAAAAGGATTGATAAACTTTTTAGCCAAAAAAAGCGCCTTCCTGCCAGCGCCGTTTTAGAAGAAACTAAGAATTTTATGGAGTTGGTAGATGCACTGCCTGCTAAAACCAGCGAAGCTGACGATGCAATCGTCCTTGGAATCTGTGCTTCCGCTGTATGCATACAGATTGCAATAGAGATTTTCTTTATGAGTAATGAACCAAAGAGTTATAGAAATTCGGTCGTATAACATATTTTCAAGGAGGCCTTTATGCCTGTTCAAAAAGTGTATATCGATAATATTGACGGACTTTGGCAGATTATCAAAAATACCAGCTTTGATGAAAAGATCAATCGTAATCGTTCCAGGTACTTATATCGTGGAATCAGTAACGCCGATTTTCAAATGACTACCTCCCTTAGGCGAAACTGCAAGGATCAAAGCGCACGCCTTGAACACAGCATACTTCGCAACTTTCAAAAGTATGTTGCTATTTCTGAGCCTTATATCAATGATTCTGTCTGGAAGGCCATGATTGTTGGACAGCACCACGGTCTGCCTACAAGGCTTATGGATTGGACTTATTCACCACTCATAGCCATGCATTTTGCAACCAGCGGTATACCTCTTGAAAACTATGAGGATACGGATTTTGCTATTTGGGAAATAGATATTGTTGAGCTGAATTCACTGCTTCCTCTAGCTTATAATGACATTATAAAGAAGCATAGCGCCTTTTTATTTACTATGGAAATGTTGGAACAGGAAAATATTAGTTTGGAAAAATATGATGCTGATATGGGCGAAAGCTCTTTAATCATGGTTGAGCCCCCTACTATCGATCAGCGTATTCAGAATCAGTTTGCGTATTTTGCAGTCATTCCGCAAAAAATGGTTCATATAGAAACATTTCTGGAATTGTGCACTACTCATACCAAGAAGTACACGATTTCCAGAAAGCTTAAATGGGAAGTCCGTGAAATGCTGGATAAACTAAACACCAACGAGCGTATAGTCTATCCTGGCGTGGACGGTCTGTGCATGTGGCTTACAAGGCACTATTACGTGACCTGATAATGTTATGCGCACATTATTGCATAATCTAAGATAGAAAAAGCTGCTGACCCAAAAGTCAGCAGCTCACAGTTCTACTTGTATAACATTGCAACTGGCTGACTTCATGAGTCCCTTTAGCTTTGCGTCACCGAATCGCTTCGGTTTTGCCTAATATTTAATTGCACCAGGTTATCTTAATACCGGAAACTAAAAACTTCAATAGAGTTCACATAAAATACAAATTTTGTATTTTTTATTAGAACAGCTTGTATTTTTTAACCTTGATTGAGAGTACATTGGATTCCTCAGAATATACCCTGTTTTTGCCATTTCCCTGGTAAGATTTAATCTTGTAGTAATAAGTTTTATTATTAGCTACTAGAATGTCCCAGAAACTTGTGCCTGTTGATGTTCCAATCTGAGTGTAGGTACCATTTTCAGAAGTACTTCTGAAGATAATGTAACCATCAGCATTGTTATCCTTATCCCACTTAACGTTAACGCCAATGAGTGTCTGATCAAGCTTTGTAAGGCTTGGCTTTACAAGGGCTCCAACGCCTACAGATACCGTATCTTCAAGGACTGTATCTGTAATTACTTCTGTATCTTCGTTATTGATTCCAAAGATTGTTGTCTTGATAATAGTATCCTGATACTCAACACCCTTTTTAACCTCGAATTTGAGCGAAATAATGGTCCCGTTTACATTTTTGGATGAATCATTAACAAAAGCATAAGAGATCCCTGTTTCGTCATTATTCGCGTAATTTTTGTTAACATCTTTTTCAGCAAAGCTGATTCCTTCAGTATCTTTTGTAAGAACCAGAATATCTGAGTCATAAGTTATTGCCACTCTTCCATCTGTAACTGCTGTTTTATCAAGGTTTAACTTGTATGTAATCTTTAAAGTATCGCCTTTTCCAGTAGTTGTTATGGATGTATGTGCAGGCGCACTATCGGCTGCAAGAGCTGATACTGTAGGCAATATTGTAAATATCATAAGTGCTGTCAGAACGAGGACAGTTATTCTTTTTAATATATTATTCATTTGCTCCTCCTTCTTCCTCTGTTGTAGATCCTTCTACAGCTTCTGATGCTGCTCCTGTAGCTGCGTTATCCACTGTTTCAGATACAGACTGGCTACTTGCATCTGATGCATCTTCTGTTTCATCAGCTGCGCTTGAAGCTGCAGTAGAAGCATTTTCTTCGGCGTTATTTTCTTCAGTTGAAGTTTCTGTAGATGAATCACTCTCTGCAGCGTTGTCAACAACAGTTACTTCAATTTCTGCAGTAAGGTGGTTGCCCGTCTTATCTGTTGCAAGAGTTGCAACTATTATTGTTGTTGTACCCTCAGAAACTGCTGTAACAACGCCATTCTGGTTTACTGTAGCTACTGTCTCATCAGAGCTTACCCATTCAACTGCA
Source organism: Butyrivibrio sp. (assembly GCA_045646185.1). Lineage (GTDB taxonomy): Bacteria > Bacillota > Clostridia > Lachnospirales > Lachnospiraceae > Butyrivibrio. The sequence continues at coordinate 10,373 of JAZRKG010000173.1, read as the reverse complement.
TCATATCCCTCAGCAAGCCACTTAGGACCAACTGTTGCTGTGATGGTTGCGGTTTCGCCAACTGCAAGTTCAAGGCTTTCCTTGTCAACTGTCAGCTCTGAAACAATCTTGGTATCTTCATGTCCTGTGTTATTAAATCTGTATACTGAAGCATTGCAAGCATAGTCAAATACTTCAACATAGAATACTTCTTCAGGAGCATCAATTGTAATGACTGTATCTTCACCTGCTGTTGTCTGATTTACTGCATATCTTCCAAGAATTGTCTGCTTGTCGCTGCTAAGAAGGATTACTGCTGCACTGTAGCGGTTATCATACAGTGTGATTTCAAACTGGCCTTCCTCATTCTTGGTAGCATCTGTAATAACAGGCTTTGTATTATCGATTGTCATCGGTGTTGTCATGTACAGGCCTTTTCCATTAAGTGTGGAAGGATCCTCTACTGAATCATAGTAGCTAGGAACTGCTTCAATCGTAATATCTACCTGTGTTCCATCAGCAAGGGCATTTCCTTCAGCATCTGTTCCAGCCCAGTTCAGTTCCTGTACCTGAAGGTAATTTTTCCAAGTTCCGTTGTATGAGAACTCTGCATAATTCTCGTACTCAACGTTCTTGAAGTAAACTTCTCCTGTATTGCTATCTGTAATTGTCATTATTACGCGGTTTGCATTTCTGATAAGTGAATAATACTGGCCTCCCAGCATAGTTCCATTTTCTGAGCTTATAGCATTTCTATCTGCAATGTATTCATCATCATCTGCAAAACGGTTTGGTACATAGTAATACTCAGTATCAACTCCCAGTGGATAGATAGAAAGGAAGTTGGTTTTGCTAATACCGCAATATGTCTGCGCATTTGCAGCATATTCTTCATCGTGAACGTATTGTTCAAAGTCAAAATTCTCATACATTGAAGAATCCATCCAGCTGCCATAGAAAGCAAGGAATGGTACTGACAGATTTACGTTACCATTTACATAGATAAATCCATCTACGTACATACCGTTTTCAAATCCAGCCAGGTATTCTCTGTCACTGTCTGAAAGACTGATACTTACGTTGATCTTTGTACTGTCTTTTACTTCAACTACTTCCAAACCAAGGTCTGCTACCGTTTCTCCGCCTTTAAGCTGTTTTCCAAAGGCATATACGTCCTTGGTATCAACAACACCGTCATTGTTAAAGTCAAAATAGTCCTGATTATCAGTAATAATAGACAGTTCTCTTGAACCGTTTACTACCTGAAGGAATACTTTGAGGTCTTTGTTGTTTATTTTTCCATCTTCATTAAGGTCGTATACAAGCTTGGTGTCATCTGCTGTTAAGGTGATTGATGGACTTAATACATAGGATGTTCCTGCAAAATAAGTAATTCCGCTGTATTCATACAACTGTTCGGTCATAACTGTTGCATCAAGCACGTAGTACTGGGCATCCTCTGACATGTTATATATGTCAAAATTAAAGTTGTAGCTACCTGTTTTCTCTGGATCATCTCCGAGAACAACCTTTACCTTACCATCGTTACCATTTTTGTCTCCAACAAGGATATATGCTGGTGATGATACTGCATCATAAACATTTGATAAGCCTGCACCCTGTGATCTTGGGGAATACTCAGGAGCATCGGCATCATTATCCTCATGTAGTGGAGTTGCTGTACTCATAAGCAGAGACTGAGCAAGTGTACGTACAGATATTCCGTTTTCTTCAGCAAGGTTGTTTTCCTTGATGTACTGTTCTACAAGAGCTGTCTGTCCTGCAATTGATGGTGCAGCCATTGAGGTTCCGCTCTTATTGCCATACTGACCATCGCCAATAGTTGAGTAGATATTTCCACCAGGGGCTGTGATTTCTGGCTTTAAGTCAAGTGTTCCAGGAACGCCATAAGATGAGAAGGTGCTCATTGTATAGCCATCAGCTGCATTGTAGTTTGTTCCAACACTTCCAACTACTGTTATTGTTCCTTCGTAAACGTTTTCTGATGTTTCTTCTGCAAGAGAAGCTATTGCCTGAGCCTCTGCAAGTGTTATTGATACTGCTGGAATTACAGCGGTACTGCCCTGCAGGGTCATGGAGATAGAACCAGACGTATTGTTGTAGATTACAATTGCTTTTGCACCTGCAGCTTCAGCGTTCATCTGCTTTTGAGCAAAAGTGATTGAGCCTCTCTGAACAAATACGATTTTGTCTGTAACATCAATGCCTTCATAGTCACTCTCTTCGCCTTTTGCATTAAGGAATACAAATGGATAGGAGGTTCCTGTCTGGCTATCAGATGTATCAAGTGTTGTAAAATCAGGAGCTAAAGTATTACTAGCTGTTGTATAGAATACTGTTGTTCCTTCAACCTCAAAATAGTTGCCTGTAAAACCACTATTTACTGCACTTGCAACTGTAAATGCATTTGTATAGGAACCAGGAGAACCTACTGTATCCTGATTAACGTCACCACTAAGGTTTACGCCGTATGTGGAATCATCAGACCATCTTCCTGAGTTACCAGCTGAGATTGATACTACTGTGCTTGTTCCTTCAAGCTTTTCAAAAATCTCATTGATATAAGCCTCTGAGTCTGAAGAATATCCTGCAGCTGATGAACCAAGGCTTAAGTTGATAACGTCTGCGTTTAACAGAAGTGCATCTTCAATAGCAGCCATGTAATCATCACTATATGCACCACCATTTGTACCAAATACTTTCATGGTAATTAGCTGTGCATCAGGTGCCACACCAACTACTCCGTTGGCCTGTGTTGAATAACCTGTCTCTGATGCAGCATTTGGGACATATGCATTAGCTGTTGCAATACCTGATACATGTGTACCGTGATCGCCTTCTTCATCGTTATCATGGGTTATATCCAGGTTTTTATCGATATAGTTAAATGCAAATGGAATCTTTTCACTAACATACAAATCCTCTGCACTTATGCTGTCATTTCTGGACAATGCATTAAGATATGGCAATACGCTTGCTATCTCCTCAGCATCAAGAAGATTGTAGTCTTCAACGCTCTTGCCAGCCTCCTCTGCCGTTTCCTGAAGGTGTGCATCAAATGCGCCACCATCAAAGGATGGATGGTCGGAATCAATACCTGTATCAATTACAGCTATTCTTGTTCCTGCACCTGTATAGCCTGCAGCCCAGGTTGTATATCCTCCTACCATATCACCAGATGTAATGGTCTGTGGATCGGATTCTTCCTCAAGAGGTTCATACAGCTGTGCTACGTATACAGCCTGAACTCCCTCAACCTGTGCAATGCTTTCAATGTCCTTATATGCAACATCTGCAGAGATTGCATTAGTTAGAATTGAAAAATTGTAGTTAACCTCGAGCTGTTCACCGCCCAGGGCCTCTTCTGAGATTTTTTCTGCCTCTTTGTCCTGTTCTTCAATAATTGTTTCTGAGAGAGAGATGGCTTCCTGATTGCCTGCAAGATTCTCTGTATCATAGCCCTGATCAAGTACACTGTCGCCTTCCATAACGATGATTACACGTGTCTGTTCCTCAGGATCTCTTTCCTCGACAGGGATTTCTGCGCTATCTCCGTCGATTGAAGTTGATAAGTCTTCTAATCCTTCCTCTTCAGGGTCAACTTCTTCAAAATAAGGGTTACTGCTATTTGATGTTACTGCTTCATCAGTAGCTTGTTCTGTACTTGAAGAGCTATTGCCAGAAGAGTTTTCCTGATCCGAAGATGATGCCACGTTACTGTCTACGCTGCTATCCTCGGCATCAGATTTTGCCTCAGCTGCGCTTGAGCTTTCTACTGCTGAAATCTCTGCAGCGCTGCTGGCATTTGCTGTAATTGCCGGTGAAAAAGCTAAAGTTGCACTCAGAATTACAGCCAGGGCTTTCTTACTTCCCCAGTCTTTTCTCATACCGTTTTCCTCCGCTTTTTTATTTATAAAAATGTGCCAAATAAAACCTCTAAATATCCCCATGTCAAACCTGGCACAGTTTTACCGCTTATTTTTTTCCAACAAAATATGCAACAAGAATTGCCAGAATAAGCACTACTATACTGCCTGCAATAATAGGTGTAGTTCCTACCGTTTTGCTATCTGATGTTTGCTGTACAGAAGCCTCTGTAGTCGCATTTGAAGCTGTGCTTTCCCCATCGGCATACTCATTTTGCGTACTGCTCTCTGTTGTTGCAGCTGTAGCTTCGCTATCTGAATTTTTGCTTTCACCAGTTGTGTCTGAAACATTTGTTTCTTCGGCTGTAGCTACTTCTGAGGCATCAGTTGCTGCGCCTTCCCCTGATAAAGTTCCTTCTTCTTCGTTAATTTTTACCGACTTTACTTCTTCAAGCTCTGCAATCGCCTTTCTTTGCTTTTCCGTAACAATTGCAACAACAGCATTACCTGTAGCATCTTTTCTCGTAACTTCAAGTGAATTTCCTTCAAGTACTTTTTCTTCAATGGCTGCTACCCCTGCGTCAATTGAAGTATCTGCATCAAAAACGATATATACATGTAAAATAGTGTCCTCTGAAACTGAGCCCAGCTGACTTGATATATCCGAGCCAAGAGCCTCCCCGCTCATTGCCTCAGCTGCATCAACGCCGCTAACTTCTTCAAATTCTGCCTTACTCATATTTCCCTCCAAATCATTATTAACTTGTCTATGTGGTGGTTTAAAGCGTTGGTTTGTTAACGCTTCTAATCGATAAAGTGTTTTTTGTAAAAAAAACACCTAGCCCTTGAAAGTACTAGATGAAATTTAAGTATAAAGACAAGATTAATTAAAGTCAATATTTTTTTTGATATTTTTTAATGTGTCTATATTATAGAGCATCCGAAGGATTCTTTTCTCGTATAATATAGTCCATAGGAAACATTGGTAATTTTCCTCGTAGCTTATGATATAAAAAACCTGCCGCTTTTATGCGACAGGCTTTGTCATCAATGTATTATTTATTTTTTGAAGTACTGGTCTTCTTTGTAGCCTTTGAGGTTGTTTTCTTAGGTGCTTTTGCAGCCTCTGCTTTACCTGTACTAAGAATATCCTTCAAAAGTGCTGCTTTTGTAAGATTTCCTTCCCAATTGACTTCATTTTTGACATCCGCAAGAGACTGATTGCCATTGAGTACGTTTAGAATTGCTTCCGCATTTCCTCTAACCAGTACATCTCTGTCATAGTAGTTAAAAGGCTCAACTTTGACATTTCCATCTAAAAATTCTATATAAAATGCACCTTCTCCTTCGCCTTCTACATCAACCTCAACAGCCAGATGTTCTTTAACATTTGCAAAATCAAGCTTTTTAACAGCTTTCTCTGCATCTTTAACTATATTCTCATAAGTCATGTCTACACCCCCAGTTAGAATCTGTAGTATTAAATCACATTATACCTTTTTTACTGATTGTTGCAAATATGTTTTGATAATATCACTTTTTTAAAGATTTACTTTTCTTTCTTTAAATCCACGAAGCGCATTTTGTTTTTATTTTTGTTATCGATAACCATAGATGTAATATTCTTTTCTTCTTTTGGATTTAAGCTCTCTTCCAGACTCTTAAGCTCATTACCCACTTTCGTTGCACAATCTTTACAATACTTTCCCTTTAGTATCATACTGCCGCATCGTTTGCAGGTCAGTTTTATCTTTGATTCCGGCGTGATTTCCAATCTCTCATCCCGAAGCCATCTTACAATTTGTTTATGCGTTGTTCCAAAAAGCTCTTCTAATTTTGCCTCTGTAGCACCTGGATTTTCCCACAAATAGTCCTTAACCTGACGCAATAGCTCTTCTTCCTTCTTTTTGCAGTCAGGGCACATATCATTGATATTTAAATAATCATCAAATACTTTGCCACATTCTTTGCAGGGTTTTACCATAGTGTACTCTCTGTATATTGCTTTTGTAGTAACGCTAGTTATTTATCGTATGATATATATGTTATGTATGTTTATCTTTAGTATTAACAGTCCGTCAACATTAAATTCCGTCTATCTTAAAGAACTGCATTTGATCATTCAAATCAACTGCTAGTTGCTTCAAATCAGCAGCTGCACTGTTAATAATTTCAAAGGTTGCATTAAGTTCCTGAACAGAGGAGTTTGTTTCCTGTGTTGCCGCAGCGTTTTTTTCTGAAATAGCAGACAATTCTGTAATAATATTGCCAAGCTTTTCTTTTGAAGAAGCCAGATGTTTAATCTTTTCAGCAATATCCTTTGCCCCAATTTCAACGCTGGATACATTACTAACCATACCATCCATATCTGTTTTTGTTGAATTGAGCTGTTCATTTTGTTCATTAAGGCCATCATTAAGAGTTGCTATTGTATCTACGCTCTTTTGAGATTCATTAACCAGGTTGTTGACGATTTCGTTAATAGATACAGCAGCCTGTCCTGACTGATCTGCAAGGGAGCCAATTTCTGTTGCTACAACAGCAAAGCCTTTTCCTGCCTCCCCTGCTCTTGCAGCTTCTATAGATGCATTTAGAGCTAAAAGATTAGTCTGACTGGAAATATCTGTAATAACATTAGATGCTTCCGCAATCTCTTTTACCGCATCATTTGTGAGTCTGATCTGTTCATCAATCTGTTTCATAGATCCCATAACAGCATTATTCTGTGTCATGAGTTTTTCAAGAGCATCTACAGTTCTGTTAGATGCCTGCATCATCTGATTTGCTGCTTCCATCAAGGTATTAACGCTATCAGTAATGCCATCAATATCATTTCCAATTTCATTTGTATTCGTTACTGAGTCTTCAACATTTTCTGACTGGCTAACAGCACCTCTGCTAATATCTCCTATTGCCTGAGTCACCATTTCTGATGCTCCAAGTGCTGTCTCTGCTGATGTAGATAAGCTATTTCCTGACATTGTTACATTATCTGAAAGACTCAGGGTTGTACTAATAACCTCTGTAAGCTTGTCCTTTAATTCATAAGACTTTTCTGCAATTACCCCAAGTTCATCATTTCGTTTTAAAGTTGCTTCGTTAAAGCTAAAGTTAAGATCACCTTTTGAAAGTTCTACCAATCCATTAACAATATCCTGCATGGCTGCAGTAGAGGTTTTCATGATTGCCAGAGAAATTGCAAGTATTGTACCAAGTCCAAGAACAGCAATGATTACCATTATTATTGTTGTCTGCGTAATTTTGGCTTCTACGTCATCTGTTTCTCTACCAGCAAACACCATGCCCACAACGCTTCCATCACTATTAGTAAGTGGCAAGTAGTATGCATACCATTTTTTATTACCAATATTCATATTGGTAGCGAGGTATTCCTGATTTTGTCCTATAACTGTATTTACTACTGCCTCTCCAGCAGTGGTTCCTTCCATTCTTTCCCCGGTTTGAGAATCGAACATTGTTGTAATATATCTCGTATTTCCCCAGAATAAAGTATATTTAACGCCTGTTTTTTCTGTCATTTCATCCATCTGACCCTGGTATTCGTCATGAATATCAGTATCATCCTTGGTTAATATACCGTCTTCTGTCATAATCCAGTCGCCATCATACTCGTGAGATAGCTCATCTTCCAACTGAATGGCACACGCCCTCAATTCTTCTGAAAAAGACGATAAGTAAGCATTTCGAACGCTATTTATGCCTAGTACAGATAAAATAATTGCAAGCATTAGTGTTGCCAACATTGCAATCGTCATAATAGATGCTACAAGTTTTTTATTCTTTTTCATATCTCTCACTTTCTTTGACGTTTTTGCAAACACAATTACACTATATAGTATACTTACTTGAAATATTATTTGGCTAAACAATAAATTAAAAATCAATAAAGTATTTAAAATAAATTTATAATAACTTAATATTATTAGAGTTAATTTTATTCTCTTTTTGGTTTACTATAATCTTGTAAAAATTCATGCAATTGGGAAAAGTTTGGGAAAAATTATGTATTATATTCCGCATTATGATGTGGCAGGACTGGCTATAATTATATTAGCCTTAATTTGTCTGTCATTAAGAAAAAATGCTTTTAAATTAGTCAATTTTCCAATTAAAATTTTAATCGCTTGTGCAGCAATGTATAACATCATAGATTTTTCCACTTCTATTTTATTAAGACCTTTTATGTCTCATTTCTATGTGTTATGCGATTTTTTGATGCTCTTATATTTCATTTTTCTTATTCTGTATCCGCAGTCAATAATTATTTTTATAATGCACACTTGTGAAATAAAGTATAGCAAGGCTCTTACGGCTGCTCCTACTTTATTATTTATTGCACTTGTTATATCAAATCCTTTTACTCACCTTTTTTACCGGATAATACCAGAACCTTATTCCTATCTAAAGGGGCCTATAAATGGCCTTCCTTACCTGCTTTATGCCGTTTCCGTAATTAATTTGGTTGTCATTTCATTACGTCATAAAAGACTTCTCGGCGTTCAAAAAATAATAATGTACTGCGTAGCCATGCTTATAAGCGCTGTAGTTATGGGATTTCAATTTATTTTCCCTGAGCTTCTTCTTACAGGCTTTATGATGAGTATTATTGTGCTTATGATAATACTTGTCTATTACTTTACTGATATAACTCATGATAGCTTAACAGGTCTTAGAAACAAGCTTGGATTTGAGCGAAAAATAAGTGAGCTCATGTATTATAAGCCAAATGAAGAATATGTTTTTGGCAAAGTTGAAGTCTACAATATACAAAATGCAAATGAGCGTTTTGGAAGAGATCATGGTGATCAGATTCTTATATCTATTGCTAATCACTTATATAATGATCTTGAGACAAAAGGACGTGTATGTTGCAGACTTGGAGGAAATACCTTTGGAATATTGCTTCATAAGGATGATATTCAAAATACTCCTTTAAATTTGCACGTAAAGGACTTGATACAGACCGTTAATAATCAGAATGATTATATGGTATCAATTTATATAGGCTTTTGCCCTGTTAGCAGCGATTTTCCAACGGATATTGCAGGAATAATTGAAAGAGCTAATTTTGCTTTATCTAAAGTCAGAGGTAATTTTTACAATAATATCTGCTATTTCGAGAGCGAAGTCAGACTAGAATATGAGCATAAAAAAGAGATTGAGCAACGAATATGGAATGCTGTTCAAAAAGAAGAGTTTAAGGTATATTTACAACCTATTTATGAAACAGATACAAAAAAATGCGTTAGCGCAGAAGCTCTTGTAAGATGGGTTGACAAAAACAATACAATAATTCCGCCATCTGATTTTGTCCCTATATTTGAGGACAATGGCTTTATTAGCGAACTGGATATGTATGTTCTGGAGCATGTCTGTAAAATACTCAAAAAATGGGAAAAAAATGGCGAGTATTTAATACCTATATCCGTGAATATATCTCGTGTAGATATTGAGAATCCTGATTTAGTAGATAAAATTGTCAGCATTGTCGACAAATATCAGGTAAAACATGAATTGATTAAAATTGAGATTACCGAGGGTGCTTTTAACAAAAATGAGACCTTACTTGCATATACAATGCAGAATTTGCGCAATAATGGTTTCCTGATAATGATGGATGATTTTGGTAGTGGATATTCAAATCTTAATATGTTCAAGAATCTGCCTATCGATATAGTTAAATTTGATATGAAGTTTATGGAAGATATTGAAACTTCTGAAAAGGGCATCATTATTGTATCTTCAGTAGTAAGCATGGCAAAGCTCTTAGGGCTTAAAATTGTCGTTGAAGGTGTTGAAACCTATGGCCAGTTTAACCTCATTAGAAGACTTGGTTGCGATATGATACAAGGCTATTATTTTGCAAAACCTATGCCAGTAGATGACTTTAATAAAATCAACTCATAATTAATCGCTTTTCTTTAAAATTGAGCATTAATTTTATAAAAAATATAGAATTCTGGAACAATTTAGACACATTCCTCCTATAAACTATTATCATGTAACTAATGTATTTCACATTATGGAGGGAGTCAAATTTATTATGTACGGGTATAATAACAACAGAGAAGCTGACATAGCATTGTATATTGGAAATTACGTAAGACAATACGGAATGGTGCCATCTATCGGAAATATGATCAATGACTTAGGATTTTTGTATGTTATGGCATCAGGAGCATATATAATACAGTTAATTATATTAGGAATGCTGAATCCATCATATTTAACAGCTCAGCCTTTACTTGTAAAGAAAAACAATTAAATATTATATTTGAATTATTATGACTAACGTAAAAGAGACCTCGGTGAAATTACTTCACCGAGGTCTCTTTAATGCTATTATTCCTTCAAAACCGAACACTGAATACTACTTGCTTAATCCTGCTTGCTTTCTGTGGACAAGCCCTCGACCTATTAGTACATGTCAGCTAAATACGTTACCGCACTTACACCTCATGCCTATCTACCTCGTACTCTCCAAGG
>JAZRKG010000172.1:0-2677 GCA_045646185.1 Butyrivibrio sp. | reverse complement strand
TAATTAACCAAACACTTCCTTGCTATTTTACTTCTTAATTATCGTAACTTGTAAAGTAACTTTTTATTAAATTATATAACTTAAACGTTTAATTCATATAATGGATACTTGTCTGTAAGTTCTTTAACAATTGCATAAGCTTGTTCTTTGTTCGTTTCAACATCTTTTACTAACAAAGCAATTGCCTCTGCGATTTGATCCATATCCTCTGGTTTCATTCCTCTTGTCGTTACAGCTGCTGTTCCAAGACGGATACCGCTTGTTACAAATGGAGACTGCTTTTCATTAGGAATTGTATTCTTGTTGGCTGTGATGTGTGCATCGTCAAGCCATGCTTCTACTTCTTTTCCTGTAAGATCGAAGTTTGTAAGGTCAATAAGCATAAGGTGATTGTCTGTGCCACCAGATACAATCTGGATACCTCTGTCCATAAGTCCTTTTGCAAGAGCCTTGGCATTAGCTACAACATTTTCTGCATATGTCTTAAAGGAAGGATCAAGTGCTTCTTTGAAGCATACTGCCTTAGCAGCAATTACATGCTCAAGCGGACCACCCTGAATTCCCGGGAATACAGCCTTATTGAACTTGAACTTATCCTGAGCTTCCTGATTCCAAAGGATAAGACCGCCTCTAGGTCCTCTAAGAGTCTTGTGAGTTGTAGTGGTAACAACGTCAGCATATGGGAATGGGCTTGGATGTACGCCACCGGCAACAAGTCCTGCAATGTGGGCAATATCAACCATAAGAACTGCTCCACATGCATCAGCAGCTTCTCTGAATTTCTTAAAATCTATAATACGGCAATAAGCAGAGGCACCGGCAATAATGAGCTTTGGCTTGTGCTCTATAGCCAGCTTCATAAGCTGGTCATAATCGATAAAGCCATTTTCATCAACACCGTAAGGAACTACATTATAGTATGTACCGGAAATATTAGCTGGGCTTCCATGTGATAAGTGTCCACCCTGGCTAAGGTTCATTCCAAGAATAGTATCACCTGGCTTTAAAAGTGCAAACTGTACTGCAAGGTTTGCCTGAGCACCTGAGTGTGGCTGAACATTGGCATAGTCGCAGCCAAAAAGCTTCTTTGCTCTTTCTCTTGCAAGCTCTTCTACTCTGTCCACAACCTGGCATCCACCATAGTATCTGTGTCCTGGCAGTCCTTCAGCATATTTATTAGTAAGTGGGCTACCCATAGCAGCCATAACAGCCTTACTTGTCCAGTTTTCTGATGCAATGAGCTCTATATGGTCATTCTGTCTCTGCATCTCATCCTCAATCGCCTGGGCGATTTCAGGATCAACGTTTTTAACTTCGTCCAATGAATACATACCTTAAATCCTCCACCTTTACTACTTTTTTTGACAATAATGTAACAATGCAACGCGTTAAAGTGCATCACTTTCGCAATCATACCATAGAATTATAAAAAATGCCACTAAATATGTTATACTTAATAAAAAAATGTTATAACGTAGTTTTGTGGGGAAAATGATATGTATTACTGCATTATAAATCCATCCGCCCGTTCTGGCCGCGGAGGTAATATCTGGGAAATCCTGGAAAATAAATTCAAAAAAGCCGGCGTTCCATTTAAAGTTGTTTTTACTAATGGTCCAGGTCACGCAATCAAGGTTGCGGCAAAGCTTACAGGTAAAGATCATAAAGATGACGACCTTCCTTTAAAGATTGTGGTAATGGGCGGAGACGGCACGCTAAACGAAGTAATATCTGGAATTCAGGACTTTAATAAAGTCCTTCTGGGATATATTCCGGTTGGTTCCAGTAATGACTTTGTCAGAGATATGAACTTCCCCAAAAACAAAGAAGAGCTAATGGATAGGATCATAGAAGGCAAAGAGCTTAGACGAGTTGACCTTGGAAAGCTTCATTATAATCATATGACAAAAACCTTATCCCGACTTCACGATGCAGATTTATCCGATACAAGATATTTTGATGTCAGCTCCGGCATTGGCTTTGACGCAGCTGTTTGTGAAGAAGCTCTCGCTTCTGATACAAAAAATTTCCTTAACAAAATTGGTCTCGGCAAACTGACCTATCTTACTATTGCCATCAGGCAGATAGCAGCTGCAGAAAAAATCCCTTGCGATATAGAGCTCGACGATGGACAAACCCTTCATCTTGACCATTTTATGTTTATAGCAGCAATGATTCATCCATATGAAGGTGGTGGTTTCAAATTTGCTCCTAACGCCATCCACAATGATGGTCTTTTTGACATTTGTGTAATCGGTGATTTACCACTCCCACTTTGTTTCATAGCAATGCCTCTGGCTTATGTAGGAAAGCACTACAAAATAAAAGGAACCTATTACTACAAGGCTCGAAAGATTACAATTAAAACGGCCCTTCCAATTTGGGTACACACAGATGGCGAAGTTTATATGAAGTCAGACTCTATTACGATGGAATGTCTTGAGAAAAAACTGGCGCTCATGGTCTAGTATTGGTCATTATTCCACCTATTTTAATGAATTTTTAAGAATTTTTGGTACCTTTACTGTTTGATATTTCGTTTTTACTGCGTTATATTTAAAAGCGAAGTGTTAATTTACATAAAGGTGATTTAAATGAAACAAGTTTTTGTTAAGCCAGAGAATCATCCAATGACCAGAGAACGCCTTATTGATACGATCAGAGTTATGTTACCGGT
>JAZRKG010000171.1:0-4767 GCA_045646185.1 Butyrivibrio sp. | reverse complement strand
ATCTGAGCAAGTTCTTGCTCAGCAGCAACTCTCTTTTCCTTGCCTTCCTTCTGAATAACAAGTACTTCATCAAGTGTAGAGATAAGAGTCTCATTTGTGTGTCTGAGAGTCTCAATATCAACGATACCTCTCTCTGACTCTTTTGCAGCTTCAACTGTAGCAATTTTAAGTGCATCTGCATTCTTCTTGAGCAGTTCGTTTGTCATTTCGTTTACTTCACGTTCTGCCTTTGAAGCCTGTGCTGTATGCTCGATGCCGATAGCAATTACCATCTGGTTTTTCCATAATGGAATAGTATTTACAATTGTTGACTGTATCTTTTCAGCCATAATGGTATCAGAATTCTGTACCATTCTGATCTGTGGTCCAGTCTGCATAGCTACTGTTCTTGTAAGCTCAAGGTCGTAAATCTTTTTCTCAAATCTGTCGCAAAGCTCTGCGTAGTCCTTTGCCTTCTGAGCATCCTCTGGAAGTCCTGATTCTTCAGCTTTTTTCTGAAGTTCAGCCAGTGTAGTTGAACGAGCTTCAGCAAGCTTCTTTTTACCAGCTATGATGTACATGGACAGTTCCTTGAAATAGTTGAGGTTTAACTGATACATATTATCAAGGAGTGCTACGTCCTTCATAAGAGTAGCCTGATGTTTTTCAAGCTCATTGCTGATAGCTTCAACGTTTGATTCTACTGAGCTATATTTAGCCTTCATTTCATTGAGCTTGTTTCCGCCCTTTTTAAAGAAGGAGAAAAGGCCCTTATCTTCTTCATCTACGTCGAAGTTTTTAAGCTGAGTTACAAGGCTTGTGACCATGTCTCCAACTTCGCCCATGTCCTTGGTTCTGACATTATCAATCGCCTTGGATGAGAAGTCTGCCATCTTCTTCTGTGTTCCTGCACCATAATTCATTACTGCCTGTGAATTTGAGATATCAATCTGTTTTACAAATTCATCAACCATCTTCATCTCTTCAGGTGAAAGCTGTGATGCAGCGTCATCCACAACGTTTCCAACCTTTGAAGCAGAATCCTGAGCCTGATTTACAGGAGCCTGAGCTACTGCAGCTGCAGAATTAACTGACTGCGGTTCTGGTGCTGGCACATCAAATGATAATGTAGGTGTCTGATTTGTTAAATCCTGAAATTCTTCGTTCATACTTCCTCCTTAGAAATACCATGTAGGTTATTAATTTTTTTATTTAGAACTGTAACGTTATTTTATCGTTTTCTGTCTGAGTCGCTACTGCAGATGCACCTGCTACAGCTCCTGCTGTCGCCGAAGCTGCTGCTGTTGCAACAGGCTCTTTAGCTTCTGTCTTTAAATTTTTTCTAAGAGCATCTTCTGTAAGTCCATCCTGAGCCATCATAGTCTTCATAACAGATATATCTGATGAAATATCCCATGCCACATCCTGGAACATGCTATCTAAGAGATTTTCAAAGGCTATATTTATTGTATCCATAGCTTCTTCAATCTGATGCTTGGAGTTCTTAATGTTTTCGCCCTGAACCGGCTGCTTATCAAGATCTACATAAGCATCCAACAGCTTGGTTGTGGTAGGAAGATAATAATTCATAAACTTCCTTAATTCATCAGCACTGGCTGGATCCTGCTGAACCTTCTCAAATATACGGTTCATTATCTCTTCCAGCTTGTAGAGTTTATCTGACATTTCCTTGCCAGGAATCAGGTCATTAACTTCACGTATCTTTTTAATATATGCTGTGCCTTCTCTTATTATTTCAGGCGATTTACCAAGTCTTTCAGCTTCTTTTTGATCTTCAGCTTCCTGTAGTTCACGCTCTTTCTGAGCTGCCTGAGCCTGCAGATACTGATCATATACGTTCTTATCAAACATAAGTGTTGTATCTTCACTGTCAGTCATAAAAAAGGCAAAATATCCTTTATCAGAAAACTTATGTATGTTTTTCTTGACCTTTTTTAACGGCTGGCCTGTAAGTGATGCAAGCTCTTCGTAAGTAATATAGTTTCTATTTCCAATTACTTTGGCATATCTGTTAAACTCATTTACCAAAGATACTCTGGAGATACCCCTACTTACCAAAAATGTTGTTACAACAAATACCAACAACGCAAAGAACAGTGGCATTCCCAATTCAGCGGCACCAACAGCTGCCAAAATACCCACTATCATTCCCCAAACGGCTGATATAAGCATTCCAATGCCACCGAAGATCATTTCAAGCACTCCGCCGGATATCCCTATCTTCCTTGGCCTGAAAGGTGTTGGAATAAAACTTTTATATACATTTGTGGCAGAGCCATTGCTCCCACTTGCATACATTGTCTTTTTGCCTATATTGTACTGACTACCATATGCCGCATTGTTCTGAGCATAGTAGTTATTTACATTTCTTACAGTATCATTTTTTGATACTTTACGATTATTATTTGCATAGTAATTGCTATTAGATTGTGAAGTTCTATTCTGATTTGCATAATAATTGTTTATATTATGAACTTCATAATATTTTTGGGTGGCTTTATCAACACTTTTCTTGATGTCTTTGCTTAAATTGGCATAATCCCCAGTGTCTACTGCCTTTATAACCGAATTAAGTATTTCTGTTCCGATTTCCTGAGAATCCATATTACTCCTCGTAAAAAGCTGTTTCGATAATTTATTGCTACTTGTAAATTTTACAGTATGTAACTCAAAAAGACAATGAACCAAATTACGGTATAGCACCTGTTATTTCTTCTATTTAAGCGCTTTATAAACGTCAATTCTTTAATACTGTTGTAAGGGTTTGTAGCATCACGTCTATATCTATTGGTTTAGCTATACTGTGTTATCCGCATCCCTCATATCATTTCACCTATATGTTAACGCATATTTATTGTCGCTATACTGTTTAATTATACCATTAATAGCTCTCTCGTTAAAATTCGAATAGTTTCCTATAAAAATGTGGAAATTAAATTTAAAAAGGGTTAAAATATTACGCGGACTATTTTATAATGTTTTTATATTTTGGTGGTAAAAAGCCTAATGGTCTTGTTTTCAGGCTTTTCCGATATGATGCATGGTGTTATGCAGTTTGTTATTAGAAATGGAGATTTACAATGATGCAATCACGTACACATACCTGTGGTGAGCTTCGCATTGAAAATGTAGGCGCACAGGTAACAATCGTTGGCTGGATGGAGAATCTTAGAGAAGTTGGTGCCAACCTTGGCTTCGTAGTTCTTAGAGACTTCTATGGCACAACTCAGGTGGTTATTGAAACCGAAGACATGATGAAGATCGTAAAGGATCTCAACAAAGAGTCTACAATCTCTGTAACAGGTACTGTCAGAGAACGTAGTAGTAAGAATCCTAAGCAGGAAACAGGTGATATCGAGGTAGTACCTGAAAAGATTTCTGTCCTTGGACGTTGCCGTTATAACGAGCTTCCTTTTGAAATCAATCACAGTCGTGAGGCTGATGAGGCTGCTCGTCTTAAATATCGTTACCTGGATCTCAGAAATCCAGAAGTTAAAAAGAATATTATCTTACGTTGCAATGTAGTAGCAGCACTTCGTCAGGCTATGACTGAGCACGGATTTATGGAGATTACAACTCCTATCCTTACTGCTTCTTCTCCAGAAGGCGCAAGAGACTATCTTGTTCCTGCTAGAAAGCACCCTGGCAAGTTCTATGCTCTGCCACAGGCACCACAGCAGTTCAAGCAGCTTCTTATGACAGCTGGCTTTGACCGTTACTTCCAGATTGCTCCTTGCTTCAGAGATGAGGATGCAAGAGGTGACAGAAGTCCTGGTGAGTTCTATCAGCTTGATATGGAGATGGCATTTGCAACTCAGGAAGATGTATTCGCTATTCTTGAGGATGTACTTCCTCCAATTTTTGCAAAATACGGAACCTACGATCGTGCTTCAGGTGCTCCATTTATGCGTATTCAATACACAGAAGCTATGGAAAAATATGGTTCAGATAAGCCTGACCTTAGAATCGACCTGACTGTTCAGGACGCTACTGATGTATTATCAGATTGCGGCTTTGAGCCATTTAAGGAAGGCGTTGTTAAGGCTGTTGTTATTTCTGACTTTAAGGAGAGCCGTAAGTTTATCGATAAGACTCTTGCTGATGTTGAAGTTCAGGCTGGTAACAAGGGCTATTGGTTCAGAATTGATGAAAATAACGAAGTTGTTGGCGGCATTTCAAAGTTTGTAGTACCAAACAAGGATGCTGTTCTATCTAAGCTTGGTCTTAAGAGCGGTGACCTTGTAGTTCTTTCTGCAGGTAAGAAAACTGCTGCTCAGAAGACTGCAGGTGTTATCGTTAAGACATTTGGTGCTGCAGTTCCAGGTCACATGGACAAGGAACAGTACGCATTCTGCTGGATCGTTGACTTCCCCATGTATGAGATCGGCGAAGAGTCAGGCGAACTCGAGTTCTGCCACAACCCGTTCTCAATGCCTTCCGGCGGACTTGATGTCCTTCTCAAGGCAGAGAAAGGCGAGATCGATCCTCTGTCGATCATGGCTGACCAGTATGACCTCGTTGTCAACGGCATCGAGCTCTCATCAGGCGCTGTAAGAAACCACGATCCTGAGATCATGATCAAGGCATTCGAGCTCGTAAGACTCGGAGAAGAGGACGTTAAGGCCAAGTTCCCGGCTATGTACAACGCATTCTGCTACGGTGCGCCACCGCACGCCGGCGTCGCTCCGGGCGTAGACCGGATGGTGATGCTGCTGGCCGGTGCCGAGACGATCCGTGAGGTAATCCCATTCCCGATGAACAAGAACG